>JASEJQ010000100.1 GCA_030016635.1 Thermoanaerobacteraceae bacterium
TACATGGGGCTTCTTTCTTTCAAAATGCGCTTTTGCCATCTTTTTTCCTCCTTTATGTATATCTAAAGTAAAAATATATATAAAACGGCCAATTACCTTAATTAGCCTCAAAATTTATATTTTATTAAATGGAGCCCATGACCGGGATTGAACCGGTGACCTCCGCCTTACCAAGGCGACGCTCTGCCGACTGAGCTACATGGGCTTTAGCAGTCAACCCGATTTTTAATTTTACTATAACATCCGAAATATGTCAATAACCAAAATAAATCAATTAGCCTCAAGATATTTTTCCAGTTTTCTCTTCACTCTCTGGAGAGCATTATCAATGGATTTGACATGCCTATCCAGTGTGGCAGCGATTTCCTGGTAGGACTTTCCCTGAAGGTATGAAGTCAGCACTTCCCATTCAAGATCACTTAAAATCTCACCCATTTTACATTCAATAATATTAAACTCTTCATGGCTTATCACCAGTTCCTCAGGATCAGAAATCTTACCCTCAGCTATTATGTCCATAAGTGTCCTATCTGATTCTTCATCATAGAGCGGCTTATTTAATGATACATATGAGTTCAACGGTATATGTTTCTGTCTTGTGGCAGTTTTAATCGCCGTGATTATCTGTCTCGTAATACAGAGCTCTGCAAATGCCCTAAAAGAGGAAAGCTTGTCGCCTTTAAAATCCCTTATGGCTTTGTATAATCCAATCATACCTTCCTGAATGATATCCTCACGATCTGCACCAATGAGAAAATAAGAACGTGCTTTTGATTTTACAAAGCTTTTGTACTTATTTATAATATATTCAAGAGCTTTGTAGTTGTCCTGCTGAGCCTCAACGACTATATCCTCATCTTCCATAGAGTCAAACTCATTTACTGCTTTGACCTGGGCCCCAGACTTCACATATATCGCCTCCACCTTTTATTTAAAGGCATCACTATAATAATTATTATAACTATCGGTCAAAAATCAGTCAAGCATTATTAATGTTTCTTCTCATCTTTTCCAGTTTCTCATAAACTCCGGGATCCAACCTGTCAGTTATTGTAGTCGTATTTTTCCGTTCGTTGTTTTTAATTTCTTTATCAATTTTTTTACCCGTTTCCTCAACGAGTTTTAAAAGCTCCAGCGCTGATATCCTGACCCCACCACCTGCAAGTACAACCTGTTGTTCTACCCAGTCTGATGTGGCTACCCGGACAATATTATTATTGCTTATCCGATGCACCAGCTTTTCTATATAGTGGTCCGCTGATTCACCTTCCTTCGTATAAACAATCTCTACCTCATTTAAATATATATGCTTTTCTACACTACCTTTTACATAGTGGGCATCAAATACTATTATAACCTTTATGCCCACATAGCCTTGATAATTAGACATCATCTCTATAAGCTTATCCCTTGCTGCTTCCAGGCTAACATGACTTAAATCGATAAGTTTAGGCCAGGAGTTTATTATATTATAGCCATCAACTATCAGATATTCTGCCATTTTTACTGCACCTTTGCCTCATGACTTCACTAATTACAATTGCGGTTGCAACACTGGCATTGAGCGAACCAATTTTCCCATGCATCGGTATACTGACTACAAAGTCACAGTTTTCTTTGACAAGTTTGGAAACTCCCTTGCCTTCCCCGCCAATTACAAAAGCCATAGGCCCTGTGAGGTCTTTTTCATAATATGTTTCGCCATCCATATCACATGCCGCCACCCATAAACCCCTCTTTTGTATTTCTTTAATTGCCTGAGATATATTGGGCACCCTGGTTATGCGCTGATGATAAACTGCGCCGGCAGAGATTCTTGAGACGGCAGAGGTAATATTTGCGCTCCTGTGTTTTGGTATAACCACACCATGAACTCCCATCACCTCTGAAGTCCTTATGATGGAGCCAAGGTTTGCCGGGTCCTGTATGCCATCCAGTATTAATATAAATGGTTCCTCATTTCTTTGATTGGCAAAATCAAATATATCATCCAGACTGACATATCTCACAGGAGAAGCAACAGCTATTACCCCCTGATGATTAAGTTCCGTAAGAGTATCCAGCTTCTTTTTATTTGCTGTTTCTACGGGTATACCTTTTTCTCTCGCCATGCCTATTATTTCTTTTATTACTGTTTGGTTTTCATTTTCGGCTATAATTATTTTGTTTATCTCTATATTAGATTTTAGTGCTTCCGTAACTGGATTCCTGCCAGCTATTATGTCTTCTTCTTTATCCACTTTCATCAATCCTCACTACAAAAATGGTTTGACTTCAATAAGCCATAGATGTACATTTAATCCATTACTTGACGCTCATTTTTAATTCTACTGCTCTAAAATAAAATATTTTTTAAGCCATGGCTCCTCATCACATATTATTTCCGCAAAACGCAATACCATCTCTTTAATTTCCCATTGTGCCCCTGGTATCTTTACCCTTTTTTCGTAGATATCCATTAATGACCTTAGATTTAAAGTAGTAACAAAATTTGTAGAGGCTGCATTGGGTAAAACAAATCTGGCATCCTCCTTGCTTATGTTCAACTCTGAAAGTCTATCATAGCATTCCTGAATGGATTTAATCTGAGAAATAAACATATCCTTGGCCTTTTCGTTGCGTTCAATGGTATAGGGAATTACAGCATCAAAGAGTCCACCATTTTTATCTGACCGTTCTGAAACAGCCCTTTGAGATTGAACTGAGATGCTCATTCCTATCCTGTGCCTTGTGTACTGTGCTAAAAGACTTCTTGATACACCAGCCACTGCATATGTAACATAACAGTGCTCAAGTACACTGGTATGCCCAGACCTTATTATGTTATCCGCAATTCTTTCCATTTCATCCTTTGAAGGATTATCCCGCCAGAGTTCTTGTGGAGTTTTAGTGCTTTTACATGTCCTGGCTGCCAACCATATCACCTTTAAAAAGTCTGGTGTTTTATTTATCAGTTGTATATCCATTAAAATTCTCCCCCCTATTAATCTAATAATTATGTCTGATTTCACTGTAAGAACCATGTTGAGAATGATATGTAACATCAAATGCAACCTT
>JASEJQ010000101.1 GCA_030016635.1 Thermoanaerobacteraceae bacterium
TATATTGTTGACATTGTGTATATAATATACTACAATGGAGGTGTAATAATAGGAAGAGTATCAAAAAGAGGAGGGAAATAAAACAATGGATACAAATACTTTATTTAATAGAAATGTTATCGGATTGAGAGAATTGAGAAGAAACATATCGGAATTATTTCATTTTTCTGTGTATAATTTTAAAGATTTTTTAATCGGTAATACAAAAAAAGGTGGGAAAACAGTAACGTTGATTTCTACTGATCTATTAAATGACTTATTGGAAAACTATAAATTTAATACAGAAATTAAATTTGATAAAGGGACTAATCAATATGAAGCAATTGTAGATGTTGTAGATGCAAGCGGATGTGGAGATACAAAGGAAGAAGCAATAAACATGTTGTTAGACAATATTATAGATTTATGTGATGATTATTTTGACAATATTGAGTTGTATTTAAGAGTTCCTAATACTAAAAAACAATATCCCTATTATATGAGAATTAAAAATTGCAGAAATAGAGCTGAATTAATAAAAATACTAGGATTGGATAACGTGCAGGGGGATTAAAAATTGACTTCAAGCTACAGAGAACTTGATATAGTTTGCAGGGCGTTAAATTTAACTTACAAAAAAACTAAAAAGGGGCATATGTGGTACGGTTTTATAAATAATAATATGGTAAGAATAGTGATTCATGAGCATGCACAAGGAAGGGACATTCCAACAGGAACTTTTAATCAATATCTAAAATTATTAGGTTTTGCTAACGTTGAAGAATATAATGATTTTTTGACAAATGTAAAGTAGGCGCTGTAAATGGTGCTTTTCTATTGGCCGGGCCCTTGGCCCGGCCTTTTTCTATGCAGAAGGGGGAAAATATAGTGAGGTGATGTAAATGCAATTAACCAATAAGTATCTATTAGCTTATACCATTATATTGTTTTTTGTCGGTACTGTTTTTGGGCAAGCAGTCAGTATACCATATAAAATATCTATGCCATCAGATACCTCCTATAAGACTGTAGCAACAGTTACACCTAAAATATACAGCCAAAGGGACGGGATTGTGCTTAAAATTGACGAAATAAAATTAGTTGTGCCGGAAAATCAAAAAGATATACATCTAAAAGGAAAGAAGACGTTTATTATCAATATTGAAGTCAAAAACATCGGGGAAGAGAATATCAAAATAGGGAAGTATATCCCGGCTGATTATGACTATAATGATCTGCCTCAATACGGGTTTAATCTTATAGCAAATTGCCGCATTTATGATAAAGAGGGTAAATTAAGCGAAAAAACGGTAAGAACAGTTGCACCACCTGATAGTAGTTTTATGAAAAGCAAAGATATATTCCCTCAAAATATTACAATTAAACCGGGCGAAAGCAAAAAGGGGTACATTGCTTTTAGCATATGGGGAACTGATATAGAAACATTACGGTTAGAATTTATGCCAGAAGAAGATAAAATTTGTATACTTGAAATAGACAAGGATATCTTCGCTGATGTTGTGTTATAATATTTTTAATTGTAAAAAAATAAAAGGAGTTGCAAAACCTGGCGCGGGGAGGCCGGCCGCTTAAGAAAAGCAGTTAGCTTTTTCAAACCAGGGAAAAGTTATGATTAATAAAACAGGCTTCTACAGGCTATTACCATTGCTGGCATTGACCATCATATTAATTTTCTCTCCTGTTTTTTCAACAGTTAATGCCCAAATACCAGTAAATACGGATATCAGTGTCAAAGTAGACGGTATGACAGTATTTTTTCACGACCAGGGTCCGATAATTGATGAAAACAACAGGACACTACTCCCGCTTAAATTTATGGCTGATGAGTTTAAAGCGGCAACTGAATGGCATCCGGAAGACAACACTGTAGTAATAAAGGAGGGTGAAAAGACTATAAAACTTTTTATAGACAACAAAGAAGCAGAGGTTGACGGACAAAAGATAATGATGGATACTGCACCTCGAATAATAAATGATAGGACAATGGTACCGCTCAAGTTTATAGCAGACGTCTTTGATGCTAAGGTAGAGTGGGATGATATTACAAAGACAATAAAAATAACAAGACCGATAATGGACTATAAAACTTTAGCCAGTAAATATATAAAATCTTCAGACATGAAAGTAAATAATAATGAGGTTACTTTTTATATAAAATTAAAAGATGAACTGCCTGCTGATATTATTGATAAAATGGCTGTAAAAGACAATTTAAGCATCCACGGGAATTCAGTTGTCGAAGGTGTCCCCTGCTATTTTGATCCTCATAACAGTATAATTAATATCAATAAAAGGGATAAGAGCATAACAATAAGCAATGTTATCTTGCCTCCTCAAATAAATAAAGACCAGATTGTTTCATATGATGTGATATTTGAAGCTGCTGAAGAAAGTAATACAGATATCTTGATGGTTTCCCCCGAGATCAAGATAGATGGCAACCCTGAAATAACCCCTGCGGAAATAGAGTATATTGATTTTACGCCAGGCAAAAAGCCAAATTCATTAAATATAGTAATAAAATTTACAAAAAATCTGGGGATAAAGCCAGTTGCTCAAAGCCTGTTGATGGCAAGATATATAAATGGAGTAAAAGATGTAAATTTTGACCATGCCTCCCATTGGACTAGCTGGTATAAAAACACCAACACGTTTATAATAGAGGATGTTATCCAGCCGGAACCTGCTGATATGCCACAAGAAGTAATGTATATAACAAAATACATCCCCGGAGAAAAAGAGATAAGCAAAATCTATACTATACCACCAAGAGGCGATTCAAATGAATAGTATAATTAATGCCCTTTATAAGAAGGGCATTTTAATATATTCCATAGATAACGAAGAAAGTACGGTTACCATATAAGGCAGCAAAAATTTAAAAGGTAATTGTTCTATACTAATTATAAATATATAGGTCTACAGGGGAGTTACTGCATTTTGAAGCAGTACTCCCTTAATATTTTTGCTGAGGGGGATA
>JASEJQ010000102.1 GCA_030016635.1 Thermoanaerobacteraceae bacterium
GGCAGTGGTCAATGAAGTAGGAAGCTCCCGCCTCTTTAGGAGGGAGAGGGTTCACTGCTAAGAGGGGGATACGAATGACAATAAAAGCTGTAATATTTGATGTAGATGGTACTTTAACAGACACAGAAAAGGTAACTATAGATGCCCTGAAAATGACCATGAAGGACCTTTATGATAAGGAATACAGCTACGATGAGTTGAGGTTTGCCTTTTCCCACACAGGAAAGGATGCTTTAAGGCATTTAGGTGTTGAAGATGTGGATGGTACCTTTGAGGTGTGGAGTAAAAATATAATAAGTCTTTATCATAATGTAAGCCTGTATCCCGGGATAAAAGAGGTTTTAAAAGAACTAAAAGATAGAGATAAAAAGCTGGGAATAGTGACCTCAAGGTATGAGTTTGAGGTAAAGATAGATAATGTCCTGAAAACCATTCTCCATTATTTTGATGTGGTGGTGCCAAATCGAGACGGCTTGAGGCCAAAGCCACATCCGGATCAGCTGGTGCTGGCTATGAAAGAACTGGGTGTGGCTTCGGAAGAAGCGTTCTATGTAGGAGACAGCCTCTTTGACTACCAGTGTGCCAGAAATTGCAATGTAACCTTTATACTGGCCAATTGGGGTGAGTACGACAGGTCTAAGGATATCTCTGCGGATGATATGATAATATGCAGCAAGCCGGATGAAATACTCAAGTATGTATGATTTGACTGTAATTATATGTATAATCTAAGGACAGCCCTATATGCTGTCCTTTAGGTATATCCATATCTCATTTTTTACACGCCTAAATCTTTTTATATACCTCATCTATAGAGTCTGATTTTATCACTGTAATGAGCAGTTCATTCAGTTTTTCCTCATTTTTTATATTTTCTATCTTCTCTTTTAAATCCTCAGGAAGTCTATCAAGTTTGACCCTTATAGCATTCTCGATATCGCTAATCTTACCTTTTCTTATTCCTTCTTTTATCCCTTCTTCTCTAACAACAGGGTTATACAAATTTGTAACCATTGTTTTCACCTCCTCATCACATATATGTTGGGGTACTGAAAAGGGTCTGAGGCTATGTTATAATTAAAGCAGGTGGTGTATCATGCCAAATATTATTTCTGCAAGTAGAAGGACGGATATACCGGCTTTTTACTCGGAATGGTTTATGAACAGAATATCAGATGGGTATGTCTATTCTTATAATCCTTTCAACAATAGACTTTCTTACGTATCGTTAAAACCGAAAGATGTATCTGCAATAGTTTTTTGGTCTAAAAATTATGCACCACTTATGAGGCATATGGATGAACTGGACCGGCTAGGATATAGGACAATATTCCACTTTACAATTACGGGCCTTTCCAATATACTTGAAGACAATGTTATACCTGTTGATAAAGCAATAGAAATCTTTAATACCTTATCTGAGAGGTATTCAAGCAGAAGGGTGTTTTGGCGATTTGACCCTGTAGTATTTACAAACAAAACGGGTCCTGAATTTTACTTAAGGAAGTTTGATTATATAGCATCAAAACTTAGCGGAAAAGTGGAAACATGCTATATCAGTTTTGTAAATACTTATAATAAAGTAAAGGCTGAGTTTAATAGATTGAGAAAAAAGGATGGTATTATTTATCTTAACCCACCGGAGCAGTATAAAAAGGAATTTGCACATGAACTTGCAGAACATGCCCAAAAATTTGGTATCAGCCTATATGCATGCTGCAATGATTATTTGGTAGACGGTAAAGTACAAAAGGCTCACTGTATAGACGCTCAATATATATCGCAAATATTTGATACTGACCTGTCGTATATAAAGCCGAATCCCACGAGAGAAGGATGCGGGTGCAGTAAAAGCGTAGATATAGGGGTATATAATACATGTATGCATGGCTGCCATTATTGCTATGCAAATGACTACAGCAGGAGATGTGAAATAAAGGCAAACTGGGGGAAGAACCAAAAGGAGTATCCATTTCTGATTAAAGACGAAAAATAAATATGTCATAGAGAAAAATAAAGAGAGTGGGGCAGAACAGCTTACATTTTTAAAATAAGAAACCCTGGATATCAGGGCCTCTATTTTAAAATCCTTAAAAGGTAGGCTAAAACGAACACATACTATACTTAGTTTCAATTCCTTAGAGGTATGCTAAATATTCTAATTCACACATTTTCTATTTTATAATATTTCAAAAAAATATACAAGTATCCTATTGCAATTTTATAGTGCTATGTTATACTAATTATAAGTATAGTATGTGTTAAATAATTTGGAGGTGAAAATAAAGTGAAACAGCAAAATTGTAATGACATGAAAATACAAAGGATTTACGACAAAATCATGTACAAAATTAACACAGACAAAAAATACGAAGGTTATGAGTCAACAGATTGTGCTAATGCATTAAATCCTAATACGGAAAAAGATGTAGCGCGGCAAATATACCGTTATTTTCCGACACATTTTTACAAGGTTAGAAAAACTTTTGAAGTTATTGAAACCGAAAGTAAAAATACAGCAGCATCCCTTATGCTTCAAAACAAAATTAGTTTAATAGATGTTGGCAGCGGAACCTGTACAATGTTGCTTGGTTTACTTGATTACCTGGATGAACAAAGAAATAACACATACTATCCAATGCAGCGAATACGAGTAGATGTGTTGCTTATAGAAAAATGCAAACATTATAATGAAATAATTGATATCATCATTGATTCTGCTCGGAAGGAATACGATGTAGATATTAAATATGCAGTATTGAACGACATTTATCCATCAAAAAATACTATTAATGAAATAAATAAGTTTATATTGAATACTCAATCTGATTATATTATATACTCTTTTTGCAATGTTGCAAAATCATTTGCAGAGAATAATCTTGATGACAATGTAATAAGCTCTATTGCAAATACAATTAATACCAACAGGAATAAATATTTTTTAAACCTGTTTATCACACCATATAAGTC
>JASEJQ010000103.1 GCA_030016635.1 Thermoanaerobacteraceae bacterium
TGGCTTTTACCTGTACCCACAGGTCCATATAATATAAGGTTCTCTTTCTTTCCCATGTGTTTGGCAATATGATTTTGCAGCATTGCGGAAGTTAATTTTTGCAGCACCCCTATTTACAGTTTTAGCAATTAATGGTTGAGTGGGTCAACCGATAGCTTTGACCTGAAAAGACTAACAAATGGCTGTGGTGAATTAGCCTGTCTATTATTGCAGCTGTCATCTTCTCATCATAGAATATTCCGTTCCATTTACTGAATTCAAGGTTTGTAGTGATAATAACGCTGCGCTTTTCATAACAATCCGAGATTACTTGAAAAAGAAGTTGGGCTCCCTCCTTCTCAAAGGGGATATACCCCCACTCGTCACAGATTATTAGATCACATTTCCCAAGCTGTTTCATAAACTTTCGCAGTTCCCCGTTGGCTTTTGCATCGTTAAGTTGATTGACAAGTGCTGCAGTTCGAAAGAACTTTACTTTCTTTCCCTGGTTGCAGGCTTCAACACCTATTGCGATGGCAAGGTGGCTTTTACCTGTACCCACAGGTCCATATAATATAAGGTTCTCTTTCTTTCCCACAATCGAAGCTGCCTTTAAATCTTCAACCGTTATTGAGGAAGGTATCTGTATGTTACCAAATAAATAGTCCTTGAATGTTTTCATAACATCAAAATTTGCAGCTTTAAGATTGCGATTTTTGCTTACAATTTCCCGGTGTTCAACCTCCCTTTTGAGAAGTTCCAATAAAAAAGCTTCGTGGGTTTCAGCCTGTATTTCCTTGTATCCCTGATAAAAAGTCCTACCTATTTTAAGTTTCTTGCAATAGGCTTCTATCATTGCTTCCATGGACGATCCCCTCCTTTTAAGAGACTGTCGTAGACGGAAGCATCTGTGCTGTATTCCTTAACTTCCGGAACCCAAGTTGGAACTTCCATATCGTCAAAATCAAGTTCTGCCATTGTCATTCGGCAATAATATGCCCATATACTATCAGCATCTGTAAGACCTTTTTCTATGGTTTCCTTAAAGGCCTTTGTTGACACCTCAATTCCACTTCTTTTAACCATCCTGGATAGTATCTTAAGGCAGGCTTTCTTGCTTTCATAACCGCATTTCTCAAAGTAATCCCTGAGAGTAGACGGGAGTCCCTTAAAAAAACCTGTATATTTTAAGGCAGTTGGACGTTTGGCCATTAAATCAAGATACGGTTCCCATTTCATTGACTCTTTCTGTTCTCCATAAAGCCGTGGGTGGGTCATAATCGTATGATAATCTTCATCCATAACCTCAATGATATTGGCGCCAACCTTAACCCATACCTGCTTCCCGGCGAATTCCGGACTGCTTGAATATATCCTTCCGTCAAATTTTACTTTCCCATAGTTATCAGCTTTAGCTTTCTCTAACCTGCATACCTCAAAGGGTACCTTTGGTAACGGAAGAAGGGCTTGTTTATCTTCTTCAAATAGCTTATCTATTGCTATATCCTTTTTGTAATGTTCTCTATTCATATCGTTATCACAGGTCTTAAGGAGCTTTCTATTAAACTCTGTCATATCATCAAATTCAGGGATAGGTACAAGAAAATTTCTTCTATGGTACCCTACCTTATTCTCAACATGCCCTTTCTCGTTTCCGCTATTAGGATTACAAAAGTTGCTGAAAAATTTATGGTGCATCATGAATCTTAAAAAGCCTTTATTAATATCACGCTTCCCTTCTTCTCTGATTGCATCCACAGCAGTTGACATATTATCAAACCATATTTCTCTAGGTACTCCTCCTATGTGATAGAATATATTTTTTAAACCCTCAAGCAGACACTCCTGGTTCTGTGCCTTAAATACCTGCAGGTACCCACCATTGCTATTTGGGAAGGAGAGGTTTATGTAATATCCGTCATACGTTATACCTTTCTCTACAAACTGGCACTCACCAAAGTCAGCCTGTGCTTCCCCAGGTTCATGCTCAAGCGGAAGACTCCCTTCATTTTGGAAGGTAAGCTCTTTACGTTTCTTTGAAACATATGCCCTTACAGAGCGGTCAGATATATCAAATGTATCACCATATATTTCTTTTAGCCTATCATATACCCTCTTTGCAGTATGCCTTTGTTTTGGCTTTGCTTTAAGGTCATCTGTCAGCCACTGGTCTATAATTTCCATGTAAGGCTGGAGTTTTCCCCTACGGCTACAGGCCTGTTTCTTAGTATTGAAATCCTCCATTTCCGCATACTTCTTTACTGTTCTAAAGTTAATTCCCTCGTCCTTGGCAATTCCTCGTAAAGATTTACCTTTTTGATTGCACTCAAATCTGATATGATATATTTGCTCCATGGTCAGCATCCTTTCTATACCCCCTTTAGCCTAGTCAACTAAAAGGGTATTATATTTTAGGGGTGCTGGCAATGGAGTTTCCTTTTTTGCTGTACTTTTTATCTTCCACTGTGCTGCACTTTTATTTTACCAAAAACACACGATCTCATAATCAAATTTATGCTTGTTCTGTATCAACATTTTGTATGCCCTTTTATATGCCTCCTCATAATTAGCTTCCTCA
>JASEJQ010000104.1 GCA_030016635.1 Thermoanaerobacteraceae bacterium
CAGCTGTTGGTAAAAGTGATTTGGCTCTGGAATTTGCTTCAAAAGTAAAAGGTGAGATTATATCGGCAGATTCAATGCAGATTTACAAATTGATGAATATTGGTACAGCAAAACCGGATATTAATGCCAGATGTAGAGTAAATCATCATTTAATTGATTTAATATATCCTGATGAAGACTATAGTGTGGCACTATTCAAGAAAGATGCGGAAGAGGCAATTGAACTGATATATAAAAAAGGCAAACTTCCTATAATGGTTGGTGGAACAGGCCTTTATGTAAATTCAATAACCAACAAAGTTAATTATTCCGAGACAGGTCCAGATTATAATTTACGTGAATATCTCGATAATATTTCAAATGAAAAGGGTATAGCTTACTTATTTAATATGCTTGGCAAAATAGATCCAGTCACTGCAGCCAGGATTGAAGTAAATGATAAAAAAAGGATTATACGAGCATTAGAAGTCTATTATAAAACAGGATATCCAATATCATATTACAAAGAAATCTCCGGAAATGTCCCAAATGATATGTATAATATTTTAATTTTTGGCCTTATTATGGATAGAAATAAGTTATATAGCAAAATAGAAAAACGAGTAGATACGATGATGAAAAATGGCCTGATAGAGGAGGTTGAAATGCTATTATCTTTGGGATATGATGAATATTTAAATTCTATGCAGGCAATCGGATATAAACAAATAATTGGATATTTAAAAGGCAGGAGTAGCTTAGAAGAGGCTGTTCAACTTATCAAAAGAGATACAAGACGTTATGCCAAAAGGCAATTAACATGGTTTAGAAGGGATAAACGGATAGAATGGTTTGATTTAGATAAACTAAATAAAGAGGGTGTAGTAAAAAATATTATTGAAAGGTTAGCAGGAATATGCAAATAATAATCGAATATAAAAAAGAGTATATAGTTATATTTTTATCTGAAGGGGGATATTAAGGCTATGAATAATCCAAAAACTGCAATTAACTTACAGGACATTTTTTTAAATCAGGTTAGAAAAGAACATATTGTAGTAACAATTTATCTGATCAATGGCTTTCAACTGCGAGGTATGGTAAAGGGTTTTGATAATTTTACGGTTGTGCTGGAAAATGAAGCTAAACAGCAACAACTGATATATAAACACGCCATTTCAACTATTTCTCCAGCAAAGCCAGTGATATTCAATAATGAAAGAGAAAAGGAAGAAGCTGAATAAAAATTGCTCAAAATGCCGCAGCAATTAAAACAGTACTGCGGCATTTTGTATTTCAAATAAACTCTGGAAACCATAGTTTTGATTCTCTCATTGCAGATTCTAAAGAGTCTGATGCATGAACTATATTATATGTAGTGGTTGTGGCAAAATCTCCTCTGATGCTGCCGGGCAATGCTTTTTCTATGTTCTTATCTCCATTTATGGCTCTTGCTAATTTAATTGCATTTTCACCTTCCCATATCATTGGTATAATAGGGCCTGACATCATATAATCGATTAAACCAGTAAAGTAATCTTTATCTATGTGCTCATAATAATGTTTCTTTAATACATCAATATCTGCATAAATAATTTTGATTGATTTCAGAACTAAATTCTTTTGTTCATATCTCTTTATTATCTCACCTACTAAGCCTCTTTTGACACCATCTGGCTTTATTATAACAAGTGTTCTTTCTATCATTGAAATCCAACTCCTCTAATATTAACATTTTATTGTTCAATTTAATATAATGATATCAAAAAATAGCGGTGGTGAAAATATGAATAACAAATTAGGATCTAGAATTTTAAGGTTAGGCAGCATAGGGCCCGATGTTAAAGAATTGCAGCTTATTTTGCAAAGCCTTGGATATGACCCTGGGCCCATTGATGGCATATATGGATATAGAACCATGAATGCTGTGATGAGATTTCAAAAAGATAATGGATTAGTTGCTGATGGAATTGTTGGGCCCAAAACTGTGAATACGATTTTTCAGCTTTATCCATAGTTTTTTAATAATTTAAGAAGGATTTTTTCTTTTTTTGTAGAACTAATTATACGAAATAAATATTTCGTATAATTAGGAGGTAAAAATGGAAATCAATAACTTGCCACCAATTGTTTCGGATTATCTTAATTACATTTTAACCATAAAAGGAAAATCCAGCAATACAGTTAAAGCATATGGTTATGACCTCGAACTCTTTTTTAAATTTATTAAGCAACGCAAATGCAATTTAAAGCAAGTAAATTTTGAACAAATACCTATCGACGATATAGATATTGAGTTTATAAAAAGAATTGATTTAAATGACCTATATGCCTTTTTATCATATGTTTCTACCGAAAGAAATAATGGCAGCAAAGCAAGGGCCAG
>JASEJQ010000105.1 GCA_030016635.1 Thermoanaerobacteraceae bacterium
CTTATTAGTTGTATTACCTCTCCTCTGAATATCATTACCTCTTTATTTTGAATAAATTTTATATCGTCTCTATCAATAGTAACTATTTCTTTGATGGAATTTAATGGGATTGCATAGGTTTCATCTCCCAAGCTTACCAAAAGTGCCTGTATTATAGCCAGAGTGAGAGGTAGCTTTATACTGAAGATAGTACCCATACTTTTATTAGATATTACATCAATAAAACCTCCAAGGGATTCAATCTTATTTTTAACAACATCAAGTCCAACACCTCTGCCGGAAATATCAGTAACTTCTTTGGCTGTTGAAAAACCTGGCAAGAACAAGAAGTTGATGATTTCATTATCTGTTAAAATATCAGCATTTTCATTATCAATTAGTCCCTTTTCTAACGCTTTTTGTTTAACATCATTAAAATCAATCCCTTTTCCATCATCTTCGACCTCTATAACCACATTATTTCCATCGTGAAAAGCCCTTAAGTATACAGTGCCTTTATATGGTTTTCCTTTTCTTAACCTTTCATCTGGGTCTTCTATCCCATGGTCAATAGCATTTCGTATTAAATGAATCAATGGTTCACTTATTTCATCAATTACGGTTCTATCAACCTCTGTATCCTGTCCTGATAACTTCAAATCTATCTCTTTTTTCAGTTCTTTCGATAAATCTCTTACCATACGAGGAAATCTATTAAAGACACGTTCAATCGGAACCATTCTGACTTTCATTACAGCATCATTTAGATTTGTAGTTATTCTATCAAGATATTCAATCGTTGTATTGAGTTCAGAATCCTGGATTGATGTTTGTATTTTTAGGAGCCTTGTTTTAATTATTATAAGTTCACTTACAAGATTCATAAGTTTATCCAGTCTATCGGTATCAACCCTGATAGTCCTGGATGCAACTATTTTTTTAGTTTTATCGTCATTATTTTCTAAGACCTGATTTACACTATCTGATGATTTGATGATGTCATCAAGATCCATCCGACGCAATTCTGTAATTTCGCACTTTTCAATTTCTGCTATGGAATTTATTTTTTCTACGATACTATCTTTTTCCTCTTTTGTTATGAGATAAATAATGAAATTGCTTTCAAATTTTTCATCTTCTATATCTTCTACAGAAGGTATTGATTTAAATATTTCACCTGTTTTTTCTAATACATTGAATACCACATAAGCTCTTGCTGACTTTAGAATACAATCTTTTTTTATGAATACCTCAATTTTATAGCATTTAAATCCTTCATCAAAAGCCTTTTCCATTACATCTTTTTCATACTCGTTAAACGAACCCATATTGTTAATATTTGATAAAGTGCTTTGAGGTCCTATATTGGCTTGGGAACTTTTCGAAAATTTTTCAAGTTCAATGAGTAACATTGATATATCAAGTTCACCTTCATTACCTGATGTTTCTATATTATTTAAAAGAAGGGCTAACATATCGGAGCACTTTAACATTACATCAATCACGGCAGAATTTATCTTTAATTTATCAGCTCTTACATCAGATAAAACATCCTCCATTTTATGAGTTAATTCACCCATTTTCAAAAAACCCATGGTTGCTGCCATACCTTTTAAAGTGTGGGAAATTCTAAATATGTTGTCTACCAGCTCTCTATCTTCTGGACTTTTTTCTATTTCCAGAAGGCGAGAATTCAATTCTTCAATATGTTCTTTACTTTCCTCCACAAAAATTTCAAGATACTGATTAAGATCCATAATTAAATCCCCCTTGCTATTCTTTCAATTTCTTCTGCTATCTTATCTAAAGGTAGTACTATATCGATCAGGCCAGTTTCAATAGCAGATCTGGGCATGCCAAATATTGTAGATGTATCTTCATCTTGGGCAATCATATAAACGTCTCTTCCCTTTAATTCTATCAACCCGTTGGTGCCATCATTACCCATCCCAGTCATTATAACAGCTATAACCTTAATATCAAGCCTCGCAAGACTCGAAAGAAGAATGTCAAAACAGGGTTTTAAACCTTTATTTGGCGGTTCATCACTCAATTCAATAAAGTAACCACTTTTAGATTTTACCTTCATGTGATAACCGCCAGGTGCAATATATACAGTTCCAGGATTAATTGTTTCACCATCCTCTGCTTCTTTCACTATCATATTAGAAATTTCATTTAATCTATTGGCCAGGGATTTAGTAAAACC
>JASEJQ010000106.1:0-261 GCA_030016635.1 Thermoanaerobacteraceae bacterium
TTACCTGGTAAGCTTCTCCAACCCTTTTTCCTTCATGATAGAGGAGAAGTGGTACATTGCCTTTAAGCCACATAGGGTCATACCTTACCTCTAAACGCATACCGGAAAACCTCTCATCAGTCTCATAGAGCATCTTTTCCACCTGAAGGGTGGCATCGCTGTTTACCTTCCAGCTCACCCTTATGAGGAAGCATTCATTTAAGGCATCTATGTCCCTATACATGTTTATCCTGGATATCTGGGACATAAAGAAGTCTAAAG
>JASEJQ010000106.1:271-1948 GCA_030016635.1 Thermoanaerobacteraceae bacterium
CGTGAGAATTATTTCTCACATTACTTTAGCATTAATTTTATCACAGGATTATTTAGTCTGAGAATTTTTGATAGTTTTGGACTAATTTAATTTGAGAAATAACAGTCTTTCAAAGTGATAATAAGTCAAGCACATATTTTAATTGGAGCCCGAAATGATGCGCTATATGGCTTATATTGCTCAAAAATATGGGATTTTAGAAATAGAAAATCATACATGGTTTTTAAGTGATATAATGATATATAATTAATAAGGAATGAATAAAGTAAATTCAACCCAGTTATCTTCCTAACTGGGTTATTATATTTATGCGTTCCTGCATAGAGAAGGGTAGAAAAAAGTTACAATTTTCAGACGTTATTTAGTGATATAATTATGCTAGATAAAAATTAAGTCAATTTATCTAAAAGGAGGTAATAATAAGGCTCTTTTTATTGCCGAAAGTACAGGCACGATTATTTTCCTGGCTTTTTTATGCCTGCATTTTCTATTCTTTATACAGGCTCCTGGAATATATATGGGCCAACCTTAAAAAATAGGGTAGGCCGTTATGATCTATCCTTAATGCCCAGATGATCTTTTAGAGCGGTTTGAAGTACCTGAGAGAAGTTTATATTTGCTTTTTCGGCTTTTGCATTTAACCAACTTGGTATGGTAAGGGTTTTTTTAACGGCTCGATTGTCATTTTCTTTGCGGTAGAAATCAGTATCTACGTCAATTAGATTAACAAAGCTGTTGGCGTCATGCACAACATCTTTTATATCACTTGCTGGCGGAATTGGTTCTGATTTATCTTCGGCATCGCAGAGCCACATAGATATAGCATCACGTGCCATATCTATAGCGTCTGCTAAGCTATCACCATAAGTGAAGCAACCTGGTAAGTCTGGGGCCTTTACGCTATAACCGTTATCTTCGGGTGTGAAAATTACTGGATAAACATACTTCATAATAATCCTCCCTTTACGATTTTATATAATGCCTTAAAAAGAAGGCCTATTTAAGCCCTGCAGCTTTCAGGATATTATGTAGTGTACCTGCTGGGATATCTTTTTTATGGCGGGGGATAGGGATTTTAATTCCTGGTTTATCTGGGTGAGTTGCAAGGTGATGTTTCTTACCCTCTGTTATAACCCAGCCGTTTTGATTTAGCAGTTGTAGAAGTTCTTTTTCTGTCAATTTCCCCCACCTCTTGGCTATATTATAGTACGTATTTATACGTATGTCAATAAGCTATAAAGGAATATCTTTATAATGGATATGGCTTGAATGTAGTAGACTGCATCCAGGACAACCTTGCCCATGTAGCAAAATGGACAAACGTAGTCCGAATAAACCTCAATTTTCATTTATCATTCGCCTCCTACTTTGTTATAGCACTATGGAAGAAATAAATGCAGAAGCAAACCACCGCAGGCATATATGATTCCATGACATCATGGACATTTATTTATTATGGAATGTATAAATACAGATAGATACTCTGGTATTACGAGAGTTTTCACCTTGCATTAGTTCATACTAAAATACAGGGACTACAAGTACCCGGAACCGACGGACATATGCCCTCGTCCTGACTGTAAGAGCAGGGCAAGATTAAAAAAACATGGCTTTTATTACCGGTACCACTTCTCCTCTATCATGAAGGAAAAAGGGTTGGAGAAGCTTACCAGGTAA
>JASEJQ010000107.1 GCA_030016635.1 Thermoanaerobacteraceae bacterium
TAAACCCGTATATCCTCTGTATTCTTTATTTTTCCTTATTTTTTATATATTTATAAATCTTATATTTTACATAATCAAAGTATAATTATACTATAAATCCAGCTATTTTGTAGATAAGCTTTTATTCATAAAAATGGAATAGATGATATATCCAAGGTTAAATCCATTACCAGGCTGAAGAGATTCAATAAGACGCTGAACCTATTCTCGCTCCGCTGCTTCTTTGAAAAGACAGATGAGGATAACAGGTAAGAAGTCAAAGAGAAGAGATATGTGCCAGAACATCAATAATAGACCATGACAAGATTATAGCTGGAAGTGATTATTACGAGCGGCACGGTTTTGATTGCCGTTGTTGATTTACAATAAATATTGACCCCTCAAAATAAAAAACATATATTCTCCTTAGCATAATATAAGGGGAGGAGAAAGGGTTGATCAATATAGAGCAATGGTATACGATACGAAATCTGTATTTCAAGGGCTATGGTAAAAAGACTATTGCCAGAATGTTGTTTATGTTACACTAAACCCAGTATTTCAGTTGAAAAATCCTCCACTTTAAGATAGAATTTTCCTCATGTAATAAACTACATGAGGGAGTGATGGAGTTGATATCGTTATGGTTAATTCTCCTTCTGATAATCCTGTTTCAGAGAGGTACCGTAAGCTTAAGGTTGATGCTATGCCTATAGTTGAAAAGCGACAGTTGTATGATTATAGGCAGCTACTGAATGAGTATTTTTAAGAACACGATAAACCCATTAAACCTGTTAATAGAAGAAGCAAGTTCTTACCTCCTGATTCTGTTGTGTGCCCTATTTGTGGCGTTCCTTATGAGTATATATATGACAACGCTGGTGGTAGAGGTCAACTTGGTTGTAAGGTAGGCAGGTCTACTTTTTACCCTGATAAAACTTATTTGGAAAAGCTTACGCTTAAGTATCCTCATTGTGGTAAGCCTCTTCAGAAAAAGCGTGACCGTAAACAGTTCTTTGTTTATACTTGTGTTAATAAGCGTTGCCCTTTTTATGTCTATAACATTACTTCTATGTCTAAGGACGAGAAGGCTGATTTTGAGAGAAATTCTTACAAATATAAGCTGCATTATTATTATCGGGTGCTTGCTGACCCCTCAAGAGAATTGGACTAAAACGCATAACATGATAAAATTTCTCTTGAAGGGGTTCTAAAGCAATGGCAGCCCATAAAAACTTTACCATTGAAGAAAAGCTTGCTATATTAGCAGAAGCAGAAAGTTCCTCTACTGCTAAGATTCCTGTATGTAGAAAATATGGTATATCAAAAGCTACTCTCGACTATTGGAGAAAACAATTTTTAAATAGTAAAGAACATCCAGAAGATGAACTGGCAAAACTTAGAAAAGAAAATGTTATGCTTCGTTCTATAATAGTGGATAAAGACCTTGAAATAGCATATCTTAAAGAATTATTAAAAAAAAACGAGCCAACGTTAAGTGACAAAATTGAAATAATTGAAGCTTTTAGGGCCAGGAGCATAAATTTAGACTTCCTTCTTGAAATTGCAGGGGTTTCAAAAAGTACATTTTTCTATAAAGCCCTTGAAAAAGACGGTATTACAAATAGAGGAGAATGGGTACCTGGCTTTTCACTATGTAAATGATAAAATATAATTGACAGTAATTGATAAATAAGATTTTACAAAATAACCCGAACGATTTTCTTGAGTATATAAAGGAGATTACTACATATATCAAAAATTCCCGGGATTATCCCGGGAATTTTAATTTTGCTATTAATCTTCCTATATCC
>JASEJQ010000108.1 GCA_030016635.1 Thermoanaerobacteraceae bacterium
CAATTCTATCACTGGTTTTGGCATTCATCTATATATCCTCCTCTTTCCTATAAGTCTTATTAATAAAATAAAAATAAGTGAAATTAATAAGAGGAGCAAAGCTATAGACCAAAGTGCATTATTAGCCAATGTGCCCATAACTGTATTACCCATATCCATAGTAATAA
The DNA here is from genome assembly GCA_030016635.1 of Thermoanaerobacteraceae bacterium. Classification (GTDB taxonomy): domain Bacteria; phylum Bacillota; class Thermoanaerobacteria; order Thermoanaerobacterales; family UBA4877; genus JASEJQ01. Next base: position 168 of record JASEJQ010000108.1, read on the forward strand.
TACTGGTCATGGTATGAGCAGGATCTAAAAGTGATGTTGGTATTTTCCCAGGCATATTGCCAATAACCATCTGGACAGCCAATGCCTCACCCAGTCCTCTTGCTAGTCCTAAAATGACACCTGTGAACATACCTGGCATGGCGGCAGGAAGCAATACTTTCCAGATAGTCTGCCATCTTGTAGCACCCAGTGCATAAGACGCTTCATTTAAATCAGATGGAAGGGCTTTTAAAGAGTCCACCATTACGCTCGTTATAGTGGGAAACATCATTATTGATAAAACTATGCTGCCTGCAAGGACACTCATACCAAATCCGCCAAAACTATCTCTTATAAAAGGTACAAGTACGCTAAGACCGACCCATCCATAAACAACCGAAGGAATACCTACAAACAACTCTATTACTGGCTGCAGTACTTTTTGCCCCCACTGCGGAGCAATTTCAGATATAAATATAGCTGTCCCAGCACTCATTGGGGCACTAAAAAGAAGAGCTAATGAGGATATCAACAGAGATCCATAAATAAAGACAAATGCTCCCACTTTAGGTCCACCTTCAGATGAAGGTAGTTCTGGATTCCAGGAAGATGAAGTTAAAAATTCAAGCACTGAAACCTTATTAATTATAAACGTAGAGAGACCTTTATATGTAATAAATACTACTAACATGATAACAATAATGATTACCGATATTCCACAAATAGTAGTAATGGTTTTACCAAATAGCTCATTAATTTTTTTTGAACCGACACCCTTCAATTAATTCACCCCTGACTTTGCATAAATAATGCCGGTATTATATACCAGCTATGCATCTTAATAAATGATATCATTATATTTTGTTAAAAACGTTAATTCTATGTTAACTTTATGTTAAATTTCTATTGTTGCTTTCCAGCGCCTGAAATACTTTCGCTCAGGTCTACTGATAATCTTGATAGATTTTCAGAGATTACTATAAATTCTTTTACAATTCTTTATGCACTTCTACTATTTTGGCAATTTCGTTGTAATTCAGGGACGCATCTGATGCAACAGTAGCAATCCTATCTATAGCAAGAGAAATTGAATTCATTCCCCTTTAGTCGTGAGTCAAAAACCTTTGTGTTTAAACCTGACATTATTTCTGTTACCTGTTGTACAACACTACGGATTGAATTTTCAAGAGTGTTTTCTATAAGGATAGTTATATTCTGACTGCTGAAATAATATGCAATACTACCAACTGTAAAAACGTGAACCCTCTCCCTCCTAAAGAGGGGGGAGCTTCCTACTTCATTGACCACTGCCTGTTGTTATTTTAAGCAGGTCTTA
>JASEJQ010000109.1 GCA_030016635.1 Thermoanaerobacteraceae bacterium
GTAGAGGAGGGTTCAATAGTGGACTATGATGTAATAGTTGTAGGCGGTGGGCCTGGAGGCTATACTGCAGCTATAAGGCTGGCTGAACTTGGCAAAAAAGTGGCAATAGTGGAAGAGGACTCACTGGGGGGCACATGCCTCAACAGAGGCTGTATACCAACAAAGGTATATGCCCATGCCTCTGAACTAATGAATGATATAAAGTCTGCCGATGATTTTGGCATAATGGCACAGTATACGGTAGATACGGATAAGATGCGAAAAAAGAAGGAAAGGGTAGTAAAGAGGCTTGTTGGCGGTGTGGGCTATCTTATGAAGGCCCATAATATCGATGTCATCAATGGCAAGGCCTCATTTATAGACAAAAATGCCATACAGGTGGATAAGAGGTATACTGCTAATAGCTTCATAATAGCTACCGGATCTAAGACCTTTGTACCGCCCATACCGGGTGTGGAGAATTCCGGTGTAATAACCAGCGACAAAGCCCTGGAACTGGAAAATGTACCTGAAAAGATTGTCATCATCGGGGCAGGAATAATCGGATTGGAGTTTGCCAATATATATAATGCCCTTGGCAGCAGGGTAACCGTCATAGAAATGCTTCCTGAGCTGTTGCCCATGATTGACAGGGACATAGCAGAAATAATGCAAAAATCTTTAAGGAACAAAAAGATAGATCTGCACCTTAACAGCAAGGTGGAAAGAATAGAGGCCGGGCCTAAGGTAGTATACACAGAGAATGGGAATACAAACAGTATAGAATGTGATACAGTGCTTGTCGCTGTAGGCAGGGTAGCTAATATAAACGGCATAGAAAATCTAAACTTAGAGATGGACAGGAAGGGTATAAAGGTTGACTCCCACATGAGGACAAGTTTGGATAACATATATGCCGTAGGTGATGTGACAGGAGGTATACAGCTTGCCCATGTTGCTGCATACCAGGGGATTGTAGCGGCACACAATATAGCCGGTGAAGAAAGAGAAGCAGATTACAGTGTGGTGCCAAGCTGTCTGTATACTGAACCGGAGATTGCATGGGTAGGCTTAAATGAGGGCCAGGCCAGGGAGAAATACGGCGAGGTAAGGATAGGCACATTCCCGTATTCCGCTCTGGGCAGGGCCATGACCATGGGAGAAAACGACGGCCTTGTAAAGATAATAGCAGAGGCAAAGTACAACCAAGTAGTTGGGATGGAGATAATAGGCAGGGACGCCACGGAGATTATTCATGAAGGTGCTCTTGCAATAAAAGAGGAGTTTACGGCCGAGGAGATTGCCGACACTATCCATGCCCATCCAACCCTGTCGGAGGGCATAAAAGAAGCTGCGGAGGACGTCCTGGG
>JASEJQ010000010.1 GCA_030016635.1 Thermoanaerobacteraceae bacterium
AGGTGCATAGATGTTGCTATCATTCGTGGAATACTGCTTTGTACACTAAAATCAATATTGATTATATTGTATGATTATCAAAGAAAGTAACTAACAGACAATGAGGACTTGTTGCAGAGAAATATTGAAAAGATACTAAAGAAAGGACATAGATATCCTATGGCCATTGTTTCAATAATAGGTCGGGGTGGTAAGACAACTATAAAAACGATGCTGGAGGGTGTACTGAAGGATGCTGAGGTATATGAGGGGATAACTGATAAGAAATGCGATTTAATAACTGTGGCAGGCCTGGCCAGGCCGCTTAAAAAGGAACTTCTCTATTCTACCTCTGCATCCATGATAGTTGCCAATGCCGATGCTAATTACAGATTTAAAATACCTTATGCAAGTGAGGTTATTGACTATGGCTTTAGCCGGAAAGCGACCGTGACTGCATCCAGTATAATTCAAGACAACTGGTGTCAAACCTTTACATGCTGCATTCAGAGGAGTATAGGCACATTGAACGGAAATGTTGTGCTGCCAAAAGAATTTACAGTAAAAATGAATGTTCCGGGTAAATACAATATATATAATGCCCTTGCCTCAATATCAGTTCTTATGTTATTTGACGTCAAAGAAGAGGCAATCTCAAAAACCTTATCGGAACTCAAATGTAATGGGAACATGGAGAGGATATATGACGGAGAATTCAGTATCATATACAACAAGGTAAGCAACCCATACCAGCTTTTTTCTGTTCTTGAGAGCCTTAGTGAAAATGAATTTCGAAATATACATATAGTCACCGAAAGTTTTAATAATATAAATCCGAGTTTAAGGAAAAAAATTGCGGATGTACTGCAGGAATGGTATTCCATATATAACTATACCCTGCATATAGTAAATGACGGTAGCGGTGGTCAATCAAACCTTATGGAACTCTTAGAAGATCGCAATATGGAATATCAATTTGATAAAATTGATGAAGTAATTAAAGATATATTAAATAATGCGGGAAAAGGTGATAGAATTATCTTACTGGGCAGCGAGAAAACTAAAAATTACTGGGCGGACTTTTTTAATATTATGAAAGAATAAGGTATATTTACCTTCTCCCTTTAATATTATTATGATTAGGAACTTACGATTGAAAGGGGGAGTGAAAAATGCTAGGGAGTATTATAAACACTAATGTAGCTAATTTGAACGGTACTATTGCTTCAGACCTTACCTTCAGCCATGAAATTTATGGAGAGCAGTTCTATAATTTTTTAATTGATGTGCCAAGATTATCGGATACATATGATCGTTTGCCGGTAATGATTTCAGAAAGGCTTCTAAATGACATAGACCTGAATATAGGGAGCAAAGTATTTATCACAGGCCAGATACGTTCTTACAACAGGATGAATACCGATGGAAAAAGCAGACTTTTGCTTTCCGTATTTTGCAGAGATATAAGAAATTCTAATGATGAAGATAATATTAAAAACCCTAATGACATATTTTTAGATGGATATCTGTGCAAAAAGCCGGTCTACAGGACAACGCCATTTGGCAGGGAGATATGTGACATTCTTCTGGCGGTAAACAGGATGTATAACAAATCCGACTATATCCCTTGTATAGCCTGGGGAAGGAACGCCAGATTTTGTGAGAAATTTAGTGTTGGTACTCATATGAGGTTATGGGGAAGATTTCAGAGCAGGGAATACCAAAAAAAGCTGGACGAGGAAAATGTTATAATAAGGACAGCTTTTGAGGTTTCTATTTCCAAAATGGAAAAATTGGATTAATATATTTATATAAAAGAAATTTTGGATTCGAGGTGTTACATATGAAAAAGGGTTTAATACAGGTATATACAGGTGATGGCAAGGGTAAAACTACAGCAGCCATCGGACTGGGTGTAAGGGCAGTAGGCAGGGGCTATAAGGTGGCCATGATTCAATTTTTAAAGGCCATGGAGACGGGTGAATTAAAATCCTTAGAGAGGATTTCGGGAAATTTTAAAGTCTATCGTTTTGAGGGGACTACAAAATTTTTCTGGGAAGCCAATGATGAGGAAAAAGAAATGATGAGAAAATGCGAGCGTAAAGCCTTTGAGTTTGCTAAAGAGCTTTGCAACAGTGGGAATATAGATATCCTTATCTTGGATGAGATAATGCTTGCTATGTATAATAAACTCCTGACTGTAGATGAGGTTTGCGAGTTCTTGAAAAATAAGCCAGAAAATATAGAGATAATACTTACCGGTCGATATGCTCCTCAAGAGATACTGGATGCAGCCGACCTTGTTACAGAGATGAGGCTCATCAAGCATCCTTTTGAAAAGGGTATACCTGCAAGAGAAGGAATAGAGTTTTAGAAAATAGGCCGAAGGTCGGCCTATTTTCTTAAATCTTCCATCAGTTTTGTCTTATCCTTTGTCTTTTCGTCTACGTCCTTTACGACCCTGGCGGGGCTTCCCGCAACCACCGCATGGGGTGGTACGTCCTGTGTGACAACAGCGCCTGCAGCTACTACGGCACCTTCTCCTACCTTTATTCCCTCTAAGACTACTGAATTGGCACCAACAAGTACATTATCTCCTATGATGACCGGTGAAGCACTGGGCGGTTCAAGTACGCCTGCGACTACCGCACCTGCACCTATGTGACAGTTTTTACCTATTATTGCCCTGGCACCTATCACTGCATTCATGTCTATCATGGTACCATCGCCGATCTCGGCTCCTATGTTTATAACAGCACCCATCATGATTACAGCATTTTTGCCTATAGATACCTGTTCTCTTATAATGGCACCTGGTTCCACCCTGGCATCAAGGTGGGATATATCAAGCAATGGTAGGGCAGAGTTTCTCCTGTCTACCTCAATGTATACGTCCTTTATCCTATCCCTGTTGCTGTTTATCAAATGGTTAATGCCATCAAGCTCTCCTATAAGAATCCAGAGCTGCCCATCTCCGAAGGCTTTTATGCCATCAAAATTGAGACCACTCAAATTACCGTTTATATATGCTTTTACTGGAGTTTTCTTTTTGGCCTGGCCTATATATCTGGCCAGCTCATATGCATCCATTTTCATATACTACACCTCCTCTATAAGGTCTTTTATTCCATAGAGACCAGGAGCTTTCTTCACAATATATTCAGCAGCCCTTATTGCCCCTCTGGCAAAGATATCCCGCGATAGTGATGTATGTTTAATCTCGATAGTTTCTCCTTCACCTGCAAAGATAACTGTATGTTCACCAACAATACTGCCAGCTCTAATTGAGTGGATACCAATCTCATGTTTCTCCCTGTTTTCATGGCCATATCTTCCGTATTTAAGGGTATCTCTTTCAGGCGTGTTTTCCTGTATTGCTTTTGCCAGCATTATGGCTGTGCCACTGGGAGAGTCCAGTTTTTGATTATGGTGAGCCTCTACTATCTCAACATCGAAATCCTTAAGCAGCCTGGCTGCCATAGAGACAAGACTGGCAGTAACTGCCACGCCAATGGAGGTATTGTACGATTGAAAAATAGGAATAACTTCAGAGGCTTTTCTGACAGCAGATATTTCCTCATCAGAAAAGCCTGTAGTGCATATTACAAGAGGAAGACCCTTTTTCAGCGCTCCATCTAAAAGATCATATATAGCAGAATGATTTGAGAAGTCTATGCATACATCAGCATCCTCAAGAACATCACTTAAGGAATGATAGATAGGTACATCTCCAGAAGCATCACTTTTATTTATACCAGCAACTACTCTGTGTTCTTTGCTTTCTGATATTATTTTGCAAATAGCCTTTCCCATTTTACCACTTATTCCTTGTATAATTATCTTTAGCATATATACACCTCAATAAGGATATTATCCTACAATTGTAAACCCATATTCTACAAGCCTTGCTTTCAAAGTCTCCAAGTTTTTGGGTTCCATAGTGATGAGCGGAAGCCTTAAAGGGCCTGCATTCATACCAATGAGGTTCATGGCAGTCTTTACCGGGATGGGATTTACCTCTATAAAGAGAGCTTTATTGAGAGGATTTAGCTTTAATTGGAGTTCACGGCTCTCTTTTACGTTTCCTTCCAGGAATCTTACCGCCATATCGTGTACTTCTTTAGGTAGTATGTTTGCAGTAACAGATATAACGCCCAGCCCACCCAAAGCCATAATAGGAACCACCTGGTCGTCATTGCCGGAGTATATGGCGAAGTCCTCACCGCAGAGCCTGGCCACCTCAGCTATCTGGCTTATATCTCCACTGGCCTCTTTTACACCTGCTATATTCGGATGTTTTTTGAGCTCTGCTAAGGTCTGAGGGAGTATATTAAGGCCAGTCCTGCCAGGTACATTGTATATTATTATTGGTATATGGACAGAATCTGCTATCTTTGTAAAATGCTCAATCAGACCCTTCTGAGTTGTCTTGTTATAATAAGGGGTTATCACCAGCAAGGAATCCGCCCCCAGTCTCTCCGCCTCTACACTCATCTCCACACTGTGTCTTGTGTCGTTAGACCCGGTACCTGCAATAACCGGTATCCTCTTATTTATCTTTTTTACAGTGTACTCGATAACCTCATTTTTTTCTTCATCTGTCATGGTTGAGGCTTCTCCAGTGGTACCACAGGCTATGATGGCATCGGTGGAGTTTTTCAGATGGAAATCCAAAAGTTTATCCAGCACCTCAAAATTTACACCATCATCGGTAAAGGGTGTTACCAGTGCCACACCAGAACCTTTAAATACAGCCATTTACCAACCCCTCCTTAATTAATAATTCGGCAATCTGAACTGCATTGGTGGCAGCTCCTTTTCGTACGTTATCTGCCACAATAAACATATTAAGTCCGTTATCTACGGTATCATCCCTTCTTAACCTTCCCACGTATACCTCATCGCGGCCTGAGGCGATTGTTGCTAGCGGGTATACCTTGTTCTGTGGGTCATCCATAACAACCACGCCTGGAGCTGTAGAAAGTAAGCTGCGTACCTCATCCAGTTCAAAATCTCCCTCAAACTCTACGTTGACTGACTCGCTGTGGCAGTTTTCCACCGGTACCCTCACGGTAGTAGCAGTGACCTTAATACTATCATCTCCCATTATCTTTTTGGTTTCATTTACCATTTTTATTTCCTCTTTAGTATAACCATTATCAAGAAAATCATCTATATGCGGCAAGCAGTTATTGTAAATTGGATAAGGGAACTGCTTTGGTTCTTCGCCATTCATTGTCCTCTTAAGGTCATCCACGCCCTTTTTACCTGCTCCGGACACGGCCTGATAGGTTGATACTACAATCCTTTTTATTTTGTACCTATCATGGAGTGGCTTTAGTGCGACTACCATTTGTATTGTAGAACAGTTGGGGTTAGCTATTATCCCATTATGCCATTTCACATCCTGGGGGTTTACTTCGGGTACTACCAGCGGAACTGTCTTGTCCATCCTCCAGCAGCTGCTGTTATCTACTACAATACATCCCCTGGTTGCTGCTATAGGGGCGAATATCTTGCTGGTGGAAGCACCGGCAGAAAACAGTGCTATATCGATACCTCTATCGAATGAATCTTCCTCCAGTTCTTCCACATTATATAACTTTCCTTTAAACTCCAACAATGTACCCTCTGATTTTTTTGAAGCAAAAAGATACAGGTTTTTTATCGGAAAATTTCTTTCCTCCAGCACCTTTATAAACGTCCTTCCCACCATTCCCGTTGCTCCTACTACTGCTACATTGTACATAAAACTCCTCCTTAATAAAAATAACTAGCTTTTGAGCTAGTTGGCAGTTTATGGCAATATAATCCTATAGCAAGGCTACAATAAACCACCAGATAGCTCTCCATCATAATAGATATGATGACAGTCCCGGGACTATTAATCCCGGTCCCAGGCACCAGATTGAGGAAGTCTGGCCCTTCGGCACCGGCTCCTTTCAATATCCTTCATAGGATTCCTCTTCCTTTGGATATTTACTATTAGACAGTGCAACCTCTATCTGTTATCTATTTATTAATATATTATCGTTTAAATTAACCTGTGTCAAATTTTAATTTTGATTTTACTGCAATAACTTACTGATCATGGCATATAAATATCCAAAGGTAGCCTTAAAGCGAGTCTATGATACTCTTAATGAGTGGCAAATGTAGCCGGGGCAGCAGGAAAGGACGCCTGCGCTGAGCTTAAGCCTAGGCATGGACGCCGCATGGAGGCGTACCCGGCGAAATGCAGGCAAGAATATTAGGGGATCAAGACGAGTGCTCAGGTGCCGGGATGTTATTGCCATGCATATTATTGACCTTTTGCAGTAGATTTAATTTTTATCATAATAAAATCAGCCATCCGCCTGCTATGGTAAGTATTACGCCCATCATCCTGCTCTCTACATTCTCTTTTAAGATAAAGGCCCCCAGGGCTACGCTGACTATAGTAGAAAGCATCGATAGCGGCTCGGCCACACTCACCTCTATGGTCCTGATAGCAATGAGGAGGAACAAATACGTAAACGCATTGGTAAAACCACTGGCTATGGAATACAAAGGCTTATTCCTTATAAGCAGAGGTATATCCTTCAGTCTTCCATTCAACATAAGGTAAATGAACATTATTAAAGCTACGAATACATAGACTGAAAATGAATAAAGCATAGGGCTTACCCTATTTCCTGCACTTTTATCGATAATCCTGCCGCTTGCCACAAGGAAGCTGTATACAAGCATATACAGGCAGGATCTGTCATTGATAATTGCCCGCAGGGATTTCAAGAAATTACCTTCCCTTTTGAGGGTGGAAGTACCATAAAATATCAGGATTATTCCAAGCAGCTTAAATGAGGTAAACCTTTCATGTAAAAAGATAACCGATAATATAAACAGGAAAAATATATTTAGATTTCCAATGGGTGTGACCAGGGATATTTCACCTATATTCAAGGACTTAAAATAAAAAATATTGGCCAGTGAATATAAAAGTCCACTGGACAGGGCAAACAGTATAAAGGTATAGTCACCAGGGGATTCGTCAATGGCAAAAGGGAGCAAAAATAGTGCCCCAAGTCCAAAGAAAACAAATACACCATCCACATTATCCCCATCATTGCCAAGGCCCTTTACAATAAGCCTTTCTACACCAAGCAGTATTATTCTTCCTGCCAGAGCCAAGTATGCCATACCCATCTCATTCCTTTCCTTAGCTATTATTTATTCTGCATAAAATGAGAATTTCCTCTTTTTTATTTAACTTTTATACAGGTTAATCTGGGGTTACATTCTGTACCGCGACAAACGTTTGTCATTTTTTGTTGAAAATAGTATAATTAGGGGAGATTTTGTTGATGGGTTGGGAGAAAAAGGAGAGGGGATAATATGATTAGAAGCATTTATACCAGATTGGTCGCTTTTATTATTTTACTCGTCGTTTTAAGTATTGGTGCATCAGGCTATTACAGCTATTATTTAAACAGCAATGTCATGACTACACAGGTAAAGAATGAAGAGGATGCAATTTTAAATGTCTCCGGCTACTATATCGACACCCTGCTGGCTAATTATGAAAATCAATTAAACGAGTTTGCCGCATCCGATGTTGCACTAAACTTAAGCGGTATGAAAGAGAATGAGGGACAGATACTTGATTACTTAGGCAGCTATATAAAGACAATACCCAATGCAATTAACCTGTATATAGGTACTGCAGACGGTAAGTTTTACCTCTATCCTGTCCAGGACCTTCCGGCAGATTATGACCCAAGAGCAAGGGACTGGTATAAACAGGCCAACTCTGCTTCAGGTAAAATTATATGGACAGATGTCTATAAGGATGCTGTAAGCAATAAGAATGAGATAACGGTTGCAAAACAGATAAAAGACAGTGCGGGAAACGTGATCGGTGTGGCTGGGATAGACATAGACTTAAGTTATCTGTCTGATGAACTCGGAAATATTAAGGTTGGAGATACAGGTTATGTATTCCTTATAGATAGGAATGGTGTTACACTGGCTCATCCTGATAAAAGCAACCTGGGTGTGGATATGAACCAGTATGACTGGGGAAGAGAGATACTTTCCGGTGGGAAAAGCGGCTCATTGAATTACAAATTTAACGGAGTCGATAAGTATGCTACATATCAAACCATAGAAAGGCTGGGATGGAAGATAGTGGCTACACTCCCCTACAGTGAGATTACCGCATCCTCGTCCGGGATACTCAGGAGTTCTGTAATGTCCGGTGGAATATTTATATTGATAAGTATATTGATATCCCTCCTCATAGCGAGGAGCATTGTAAGCCCAATAAATAAATTAAAGAAATCACTCTCATATGTGGAAAATGGTGACTTTTCTCAAAAAACGGGTTTAAAATCAAAGGATGAGCTTGGTCAGCTTGCCTCATATTTTGATAATGCTATAGAAAGTGTAAGGATGTTAATTTACGATATTCGCAATGTGGCAGAGAAGGTAAAACAGGAAACAGAGACGCTTTCGTTTTCTGTGTCACAGACAGCCAGCGCTACCGAAGAGATAGCTAAGGCAGTGGAAGATGTGGCATCTGGTGCATCTGCCCAGGCTACAGATGTCCAGGAAATAAGCGGTGTGGTTGAAGATCTTTCTAAAAGTATAAGCAAGGTAAAGGAAGCTGCAGAAGATGTATCTATGTTATCCCATGACTCACTTCTTTTAAGCCAGGAAGGCAAGAAGGTTGTTGATACATTGGTTGAGAGAAACTGGGAAAACGTAGAGGCAAACAGAAATGTAATAAAGTCAATTAATGAACTTAACGAGAGGTCTAAGCAGATCGGCAATATAATAGAGACGATAAATGCCATAGCCGACCAGACTAATTTACTGGCACTTAATGCTGCCATAGAGGCTGCACGGGCCGGAGAGGCTGGCAGGGGTTTTGCTGTAGTGGCTGATGAGATACGTAAGCTTGCCGAGCAGTCTTCAAAAGCGGTATTACAGGTTCAAGAGCTTATTAGCGGCATTGAGAAGAATGTAAACGACAGTGTGTCGAATGCTGAAAAGACCAAAGAAATTAATAAAGATTTAACGGAAAGTGTAAAGAATACCTCAAGTGCTTTTGCTATGATATCTGAATCTCTTGGGAAGGCTATGAAATCTATAGAAAAAGTAATTGGTATGATGGATGAAATGAACAAACTGAGGGAAAAAGCGGTTGAGGGTGTAGATAATATATCGGCTGTTTCTGAAGAGACTGCTGCATCCTCCGAGGAAGTTTCGGCGTCTTCAGAGGAACAGAATGCAGCCTTAGAAGAGATAAATGGGTCCCTACAGGAATTAAAGGATATGACCGATAAACTGTTTGATGCAATATCGAAATTCAAGGTTTAATTATACTGCAGTAACACACACATCCATGTCAATAACATCCCGGTACCTGATCGCTGGTCTTGATACTCTAAGATTCGTGTCTGCATTACGCCGGGTACGCCCCCATGCGGCATCCATGCATAGGCTTAAGCTCAGCAGGCATCCTTGCCTGCTGCACCAGCTACATTTGCCACTCATTAAGAGTATCATTGGCTCGTTTTTAGGCTGCCATTAGATGTTATATGACATGCTTAATAAGTTATTATGCGAGGTCTAATTGCAGCAGAATCCAGGTTTAATTCTCGACCTATGCTCTTTTGGTGATAGGATTAAGTATTGAAGTGGTACATGTTTGCCATATTTCGGGGGTCATTCCAAAATTTATTATAATAAATTTGACATCTACTCCATATGATAAATATGCTGATATAGTTTTTCATAATCTTAAATTTAATTGACCATCGTTACTTAATGTGATATTATTAATATGTCGATGGTAATCGATTAATTTATTAGTTGGAGGTAAAAGAATGAAAGGCAAGGTTAAGTGGTTTAATTCTGAGAAGGGTTACGGTTTCATAGAGAGAGAAGGAGGCCCGGATGTTTTCGTACACTTCTCAGCAATCGCAATGGATGGTTTTAAGACATTGGAAGAAGGACAGGCAGTAGAGTTTGAAATAGTTGAAGGTGCTAAAGGCCCTCAGGCCACTAATGTTACTGTTGTAAACGCCTAAACTTCCGAAAATCAACCCTAACACATAACGGTGTTAGGGTTTTTAATATACAGGAGGGTTCATAATGGGAGATTATATAGTCAAAGCTATGGTTATGGATGGGAAACTGCTTGCTTATGCATCTACTACAAGGAATACTGTAGAGGAGGCACGAAGGATACATGGTTTGAGCCCGGTGGCTTGTGCTGCACTGGGGAGGTGCCTTACAGCGGTGGGAATGATGGGAATAATGTTAAAGTCAGATAAAGGCAGCATAACGGTGCAGATAAATGGCAATGGACCGCTGGGTAATATTGTTGCATGTTCAAATTCAAAAGCAAATGTAAAAGGATATTTAAATAATCCAAATGTTTACCTGCCGATACGGCCTGATGGAAAGCTGGATGTAGGAAGTGCTGTGGGTAGGGATGGGACTCTCACGGTGATAAGGGATCTGGGACTAAAAGAACCATATATAGGGAAGGTCCAGCTTGTCACAGGAGAGATAGCAGACGATTTTACAGCTTACTATGCCAGGTCAGAACAGACACCATCATCAGTAGGTTTGGGGGTACTGGTGGATACTGACGGTTCATGCAAGGCCGCTGGAGGGTTTATAATTCAACTTATGCCAGATTTTCCAGCAAATATGATAGGTGTGTTGGAGGAGAAACTTGGCAAGTTATCAACCATCACTAAGTATTTAGAGTCAGGAAAAACGCCAGAGTATCTATTAAATCTTCTCCTGGGTGATATGGGCCTTGAGATTTTATACAGGGTTCCCACAATGTTTAATTGTGATTGCAGTATAGAAAAGGTAGAAAGGGCGATATACAGCCTTGGAAGGAGAGAGATTGAAAAGCTTGCAGAGGAAAACGAGCCTCTGGAGGTAATATGTGACTTCTGTGGTAAGAAGTACACAGTGGAGACGGATAAGATTAATGAGATGTTGAAGTAAGGGGTTATTATGAGCGTTAGGCTTAAAATTAACATTGTTGACAGGGTTGGTATGGCCATGCTATCCTGCGTCCATGACACATTAAGTGTTACCGGCAGAGGAGAGACAAAAAGCGGGTATAACAGATGGATTGGTGAGGCTGTCAGTGGGAATAGAAGAGCCCGAAGATATAATAGAGGACTTAAAACAGGCAATGGATAAGATTGACTAGGGGTAGGGACGAAAACTAAAGAATTATGGAGATAATGGGTATAAAATAGAGATAAACCAATATAAATGGAATTTTATATTTTTGACTTAAATATAAATCTCGTTTATACTAATTATGTTAAATGGCCCGGTAGTTCAGCTGGTTTAGAACGCTAGCCTGTCACGCTAGAGGTCGAGGGTTCGAACCCCTTCCGGGTCGCCATTTTACGCCCAGATAGCTCAGTCGGTAGAGCAGGGGACTGAAAATCCCCGTGTCGGTGGTTCGATTCCACCTTTGGGCACCATTTATGCGGATGTAGCTCAGTTGGTAGAGCATCGCCTTGCCATGGCGAGTGTCGCGAGTTCGAGTCTCGTCATCCGCTCCATTTTTTATGGCGACGTACCCAAGTGGCTAAGGGAGAGGTCTGCAAAACCTTTATACCCCGGTTCGAGTCCGGGCGTCGCCTCCATTACATAATTGGAAAGGTCAGGGTGATGCTATATCACCCTTTTTTTGTATGTTTCTAAACTAATAAAATAATAAAATTTTCCCTGTGTATTGAACAAAATAATAAAATGGATATAATGTATATAGATACGAAATGCAGCATAAAAAGATACTTGATGAATATATTATAGAGATATATGTGGTTGGGGCGGAGGATAAATAGATGGAAGAGAGAAAGAAAAAGATTCTTGTTGCTGATGACTCAGTCCTCACTAACAGAATAACCTCTGACATTTTAAAAAGAGCCGGTTATGAAGTGATAAATGCTGTTGATGGGGAAGAGGCGCTTGAACTCATACAGAAGGAAAGGCCAGACCTGCTGCTGACAGATATTGTAATGCCAAAATTGTCTGGTCTTGACGTTTGTAAAGTAATTAGAGACGACCCTGCATATAATCTGATGCCTATCATTATCCTTACCACTAAAGGTCAGGAAGAAGATAAGCTGAAAGGACTGGAGCTTGGCGCAGATGATTACATAGTAAAGCCATTTAATGAGAAAGAGCTTCTTATAAGGGTAAAGAATTTATTTAAAAGGATTGATAGAAACCGTCTTGCCAACCCACTTACAGGTCTCCATGGCAATCTTGATATTACAATGGAAATGACAAGACGTCTTGATACCGGAGAGAGATTTGCTGTCCTCTATATAGACCTGGACAATTTTAAAGCATTCAATGATTATTATGGTTTTTCCCGTGGGGATAAGGTGATAAAGTTGCTGGCTGATATCATAGTGGAGGTTTGTCATAAAATTGGAAATACCAGAGATTTTGTTGGTCATATCGGCGGCGACGACTTTGTTGTTATTACAACTATTGATAAAATGGAGTTGTTAAGCCAGGAGATAATCAATACTTTTGATAGTTCCATTAGACTGCTGTATAATGAAGAAGACCTAAAAAGAGGATACATAGTTACACGGGATAGAAGAGGTAAAGAAATGAAATACCCTGTCATAACGGTTTCGATAGGAATTGTAGTAAATGAAGACCACAGGTTCAAAAATCCTCTGGAGATAGGGGAAGTTGCAGCAGAAGTAAAGGCGGTAGCAAAGAGCATTGAAGGCAAAAGCAATTATTTCATTGATAGAAGAAGGGGATAAAACCTCCTTTTTTTGAGGTGATTATATGGGAAAAAATTACAATTATTTTCTTGTAGACTATAGAGCCAAAAAACAAATAGAGACACTAAGGAAATGGGGCATGAAAGTAATACCGGTATATACGCACCAGCATTTGCAGCAATCTATATCCTCACATCCTGATATGCTGATATATTCCATATGTAATCAAGTAATATATGCACCGGGTACATCATATAATACATTAAGGAATATTCAGTCATTGGGTTTTAAGATTATAGAAGGAGCTACAGCATTGACATGCAATTATCCTGGCGATATAGCATATAATATAGCAAGAATTGGAAACAAAATTTTTCACAATCTTAAGTATACAGATTCACTCCTTAGAAACCTATTGGAAAGTTACGGATTTAAATTTGTGCATGTGAATCAGGGTTATACGAAATGCAATATATGTATACTTGGAGATAAAGCTGCTATAACAGAAGATAAGGGGATTGCCGATGTGCTTGAAAGAGAGGGGATAGATGTTCTCGTTATACCACCGGGAAATGTGAGGTTATCCGGCTACAGAAATGGATTTATTGGTGGAGCCAGCGGTCTTCTAAGTGGTGATACACTGGTTTTTACAGGCAAGCTTTTGAACAGAGAGGTAAGAGAAAAAATTGAAAAATTTATTGAAAAACATAATTTAATTTTAAAATATTTATCTGATGATGAAATAATAGACATAGGTTCAATAATTTCTCTAAATCAGGAATGATAATTACAGCATAAAGAATCCGGTGGTACACATACTACAGGAGAAAGGAAGTGATTGCAATTGGCTTATTTCTCCGTGACAATGAATGACAATCAAAATGAGTTTTTAAGGCAGCTTAATATTGGCTTGGCCAGTATGAATGATGGTGAATTTTTTCTAATAAATAAACAGATGATTGATAAGAAGCAATATATATATTCGATGGAATGTATTGATGGATATATACCTACAAGAGACTCCTATCTTGCTGCGATGGATGTATTATCTAAAACCTTAAGTAACTATATTGTTGATGTTTATGAAAAAATAATATTAAAAAAATTGATAGATAAATGCTATTACTATTTCAACAAAGAAGAAAAAGAAATAATATATAATAATGCCAGGACGCTTTCTGAGGAATACAATAAGGACCTAAGATGGTATAAAATTAGTGAGCTGGAAACAGGTATAAATGAATTTTTGCATGAAACTCAGGAAATTAATCTGGATGGTTTTTTATTTTTCAGGGGTCAAAACTATCTCAAAGACTTAAGAGAAATTGTCGACAGGGCAGTAGATGAATACCTGATGGAAAGGGAATACAACGACTTCATAAGACTATTGAAATATTTTGTAGACCTGCAAAGCCCAAAACTGGATACAGTGAATATTATAATTAAGGATGACACATACCAATTGCTGGATGGTGAATTGAGGGAGCTGGACAATCATTTTGTGGAATCAGCAATTCAGGATAGCATAGAAGCAGATATGAGCAAAGATGATATATTAATAAGTTTTCTATTAACAATGGCGCCAGTAAAAATATACATTCATTCTGTGGAAAGGGCAGCAAATAAAGAGATAATAGAAACGATTATTAACGTTTTTGGTGATAGAGTATCAATTTGCTACGGATGTGACCTATGTAATAATATGAAAAGTATGACCAAAAGTAATGAAGGATAGCCAGTGGTTCAGCTATCCTTTTTATTTTTATCATGAATTGATAAAAAAATATCAAAAAATTTTTTTAAAAAGAAAGAAGGAGTTTTATTTTGTATGTAGAATATATATAATGCAAAAATAAAACATTATTTTATAATATGAAACAGGTGCTGTCCATGAATGACTCGTATAATGTACAGGTTTTAGAACGCACAGTAAAGGTACTAGAAGTCATGGCAAAATATCCATATGGCATGGCCTTGACTGATATTTCTAGAGATGTAAACCTAAATAAGAGTACCGTCTTTCGCATCCTTGCAACTCTCCAATATTATGGGTATATAATGCAGGATAATGATGGTAAGTATAAACTGGGCTATAAGTTTTTAGAACTTTCCAGCGCTGTTATGGAGAGGCTTGACATACGTAAAATAGCTCACCCGTATCTGGACGAACTATCCAGGATAACAGGCGAGGTTGTCCATCTGGTCATACTTGATGGATATGAAGGAGTCTACATCGACAAAGTAGATAACTCCTCTGGAACAATACGTATGTATTCTCAGGTAGGGAAACACATACCACTTCACTGCACAGGTGTGGGTAAAGTTCTTCTTGCAGCAATGTCTGTTGAGGAGGTGGAAAAGGTTATCGGCCTAAAGGGTTTGCCCAAGAGAACTGAAAATACAATTACCGATGCTGGTAAATTGTTTGAGGAGCTCCAGAAGATAAAGGAGCAGGGCTATGCCATAGATGACATTGAAAATGAGGAAGGAATAAGGTGTGTCGCAGCCCCTATATTAAACTACCATGGAGAAACGATTGCAGCAGTAAGTATATCCGGTCCAACATTAAGGGTTACAAGAGAAAGAGTTCCTGAACTAGTCCATCTGCTAAAGGATTATACACTGGATATATCAAGAGAATTAGGCTATAAAGCAAATGATGAAAATATCATCTGATAAGAAATTTCTGTGTCGGAATTTGATGAAACATTATTTTATAATATGAAACAAGGAAGGTGTATATATGGCAAGATTTGAAGAGTATTTTTATAAATTTTTAGAATATGTATCAGCAATTTTGCTGGTGATAATGGTTATTATAGTTTTTGCAAACGTTATATTCAGGTATTTCTTGGATTTTTCCATTGCCAGCACAGAGGAATTATCAAGATTTATGTTCATATGGATTTCATTTATTGGTTCTGCTTTGGCTCTAAGATACAGCGAGCATTTGAGTATTGATTTTATTACCAATATATTGCCCGATTTTATGAAAAAAGTTGTAATGATTTTTGACCAGTTTGTTGTACTGATAATTGTATCATTAATGGGTGTAGGCGGATGGCGAATGACCATTAGTGATATGGCTGTCAGGTCATCAGCTACAGATATACCTCTTGGTTATATTGATGCTATAGTACCAATAGTAGCTATTATTATGGTATTTATTCAAATAGAAAAAATTATTGGATTTTTTATTGGCAATAAGCAATCTAAAAAGGAGGTATAAAGATTGTTATATATTTTCTTGATAAGTTTATTTGGACTTCTATTATTAAACATACCCGTGGCCTTTGCCCTTGCAGGCAGTTCTTTGATAATGTTACTTTCAATGAATAATACCTCCTTTGAGATAATTTCCCAGAGTATGGTAAGAGGAATAGATAATTTTACACTGCTTGCTATCCCGTTTTTCATGCTTGCTGGAGAAATAATGAATAAGGGTGGATTATCCAGAAGAATAGTTAGATTTGCACAGTCACTTATTGGGTTTGTGACTGGTGGTCTTGGATATGTATCGGTAGTAGCGAGTATGATTTTCGCTGGAATCTCAGGTTCTGCCATCGCAGATACATCTGCAATTGGTTCTATATTGTTTCCTATAATGAGGGATGAAAAATATAAAATGCCAAAGGCAACGGCGCTTATTGCTGCTGCCGGTACAATAGGTCCGGTGATTCCTCCAAGCATACCAATGATATTGTATGGTGTTGTAGCAGGAGTGTCAATAGTTAAACTGTTTCTGGGTGGTGCCATTCCAGGAATTATTATAGGACTTTCATTAATGGTTGTGTGGTATTTCACATCAAGGAAAGATGGATATACTAAGGTGTCAAAACTTTCCCTAAGAGAAGTATGGGAAAGTTTTATAGATGCATTTCTGGCATTACTGCTGCCATTAATAATTCTTGGCGGAATAATCAGTGGTATCTATACGCCCACAGAGGCTGCGGTAATCGCAGTGGTATATGCTTTTATAGTTTCAACGTTTGTATATAAAGAGTTCTCCATTAAAGATATATTGCCATCATCCATAGCAACAGCTAAAGGCACAGCAACTGTCATGCTGGTTTGTGGTGCAGCTACCGCCGCTGCATATTTTATAACAATAGCGCAGATACCTGCAGCTATGTCCAGTTTGCTGTTATCGATCTCTACCAACAGGTATGTGATACTATTTTTGATAAATATACTTTTGTTGGTGGTTGGCATGGTAATGGACTTAACTCCTGCATTGCTTATACTGGCACCTATACTGCTGCCTGTAGTAACGCAGGTGGGTATAGACCCGATATTCTTCGGCGTTGTAATGGTTGTGAACTTGTGCATTGGGTTAATAACACCACCGGTTGGAACTGTTCTGTTTACTGCATGTGGTGTTAGTAGAGAGGATATTACAGGGGTTATAAAAAACCTATGGCCCTATTTGATAGTTATGATCGCTGTTCTATTCCTTATAACCTACGTTCCACAGTTAGTAATGTGGTTGCCAAATGCTCTATAGAGCATTGACATAAAATCAAAAATTACGAGGAGGGGTATTATGAAAAAGTATCTCAGGGTTTTAAGTACAGTCTTAATTTTAACTTTAGTTGTATCATTAGTGGCTGCTTGCGGCAGCTCACAGAGCCAGCCGCAATCTCAGCAGCAAAATACAAATCAACCAGCAGAACAGAGTTCTCAGGTACCTGCAGAAAAGAAAATTATAAAGGTTGGCATTGGACTAAACGAACAAAGTCCTCAATACCAGGGTTTGTTGAAATTTAAAGAATTAGTTGAAGGTGGTTCCAACGGCAAGTTTGAAGTGCAGCTTTATGCGAATAGCCAGCTTGGCGATGACACAAAGATGATGCAGTCTTTGAGGATGGGTACATTGGAGATGACATGCCCATCTACAGCTCCTATTGCAGGTTTGAATAAGCAGTTTATGGTGTTTGATTTGCCTTTCCTTTTCCCAAATGAACAGGTTGCCGACAGGGTGCTGGATGGTCCCATTGGGCAAAAACTTCTGGATTCTCTTTCAGCATCGGGTATTAAGGGCCTGGCCTATTGGGAGAACGGTTACAGAGACCTGACTAACAGTGTGAAAGAGGTTAAATCTCCTGCAGACCTTAAAGGTTTAAAGATAAGGACAATGGAAAACCCGGTACATCTTGCAAGTTTCAGGGCTATGGGTGCAAATCCGACCCCAATGCCTTTTGGCGAACTCTTTACAGCAATGCAGCAGAAGACGATAGATGGGCAGGAAAATCCATTGACAACAATTTACCTTCAGAAATTCTATGAGGTTCAGAAGTATGTTACATTGACGCATCATTTTTATTCACCATTTGTGTTTATGATGAGCCAGAAGTTCTGGGATGAGCTTTCCAAAGAGGATCAAGATCTGATACAAAAAGCAGCTCTTGAAGCTGGTGCTTATGAGAGACAGGTAAACAGGGAACAGATGGCTAAAATGGAACAGAATCTGAAGGATGCCGGTATGGTAGTTACTGAACTTACAGAAGAGCAGAGACAGGCATTTGTTGATGCAACAAAAGATGTGGCTTCTCAGTTTGAAAATGAAATAGGAAAAGACATCATAGCTGAGGTTATGGCAGAGATTCAGAAATAATGTAAGTAAGCATATTGGGAAGGGAAAACCTTCCCAATATATTTTAAAATTTATTGTTTAAATATGGGTTTTGGAGGTTAATAAATGGAATTAGTTCGATTTCAAATTGAAGATAGCACTTATTTCGGATTGTTAAAAAATAATCATCTATATAAAATCGATGGAAACATCTTTTCCGATTATATTATCACAGAAAAGACATATTCATTAAATGAGGTAAAACTTTTACCTCCTTGTGGTCCATCAAAGGTCATTGGAATAGGCCTAAACTACAAAGATGCAGTAGAAAAGGCTAATACCAGCGTACCGGTTGAACCTATAGTGTTTTTAAAGCCGTCTACATCAGTGATAGGGCCATACGACCATATAGTTTATCCTGATATGAGCAGTATGGTGACATATGAGGTTGAACTGGCGGTGATAATAGGTAAAAAAGCAAAAAATATTTCTACAGATGAAGCTTTAGACTATGTATTTGGCTATACTGTTGCCAATGATGTAACAGCTAAAGACCTTCTGGGTAAGTATGGCCCATGGGATATTGGTAAAGGGTTTGATACATTTTTACCTTTAGGGCCAGGTATTGTGACCGATATTGACCCTGGAAATCTCAAGATAACTATGAGCCAGAATGGTGTCCTAACGCAAGATTCAAATACAGACCAGATGATTTTTGATGTGCCTCATTTAA
This sequence comes from Thermoanaerobacteraceae bacterium, assembly GCA_030016635.1. Classification (GTDB taxonomy): domain Bacteria; phylum Bacillota; class Thermoanaerobacteria; order Thermoanaerobacterales; family UBA4877; genus JASEJQ01. Next base: position 19,058 of record JASEJQ010000010.1, read on the forward strand.
TAAGTTATGTTTCCCGTATAATGACCCTACTGCCGGGCGATGTGATTATTACCGGCACGCCGGCTGGAGCCTCTGAATTAAAAATAGGTGATGTGCTGGAGGGTAACATTGAGGGGATTGGTACCATTAGAAATAATGTGATAGGGGGATAGATATGGCAAAATATAGAGTATATGTAACTGATTATGAATATGAAACACTGGAGAATGAGAGAAATGTATTATCTCAAATAGATGCTGATTTTATACCCTTGCAGTGTAAGACCGATGAAGATGTGATTAGCATGGCTGCAGACGCCGATGCTCTTCTGGTACAGTATGCACCTATAACTAAAAAGGTATTTGAGGAATTAAAGAATCTAAAGATAGTTGTTAGATATGGGGTTGGAGTCGATTGTGTAGACCTGAAGGCTGCTACAAAACATGGGGTGTATGTATGTAACGTGCCGGATTATGGGGTTGAAGAGGTGTCAACCCACGCAATGGCTTTAATACTGGATTCCGTAAGAAACATAACAAAAATGGCAAATATTGTCAAACGTGGAACATGGGACTATAAGCTATCAAAGCCGATATACAGGACAACAAGACTTACGCTTGGTATAGCAGGGTTTGGGAGAATACCGAGAGAGGTTGCTAAAAAGGCGAAGCCCTTCGGTTTTAATACTATAGTGTATGACCCGTATGTGAGCTCTGAGGTTCTCGAAGAGTTTGGTGTCAGAAGAGTTGATTTTGATGAACTATTGAAGGAATCAGATATAATATCAGTTCATACACCACTCACAAAGGATACCCATCATCTTTTTAATAAAGAGGCTTTTTCTAAGATGAAAAAGGGTTCATATATAGTAAATACATCCAGAGGGCCTGTGATCGATGGAGAGGCGTTGGCTGATGCTATTGAAGAGGGGATACTGGCCGGTGCAGCATTAGATGTGACTGAGAAGGAACCTATTGAGAGTGATAATAGACTTCTAAACTATGATAATGTTGTTATAACACCTCACATGGCATGGTACTCTGAGGAAGCCCAGGTGGATCTACAAAGGAAAGCTGCAGAAGAGGTAGTAAGGGTATTGTTAGGGGATAAGCCATTAAATTATGTAAATATCAAAGTTTGATGTAGGAGGATAAAAATGACAGAAGTTGTTACAATTGGAGAGACTATGGTACTATTTAGCCCTATATGTACCGGTTCATTGCAGTATGTTAACTACTTTCAAAAACAGATTGGAGGAGCAGAGTCCAACTTTGCCATTGGCATAGTTAGATTGGGCCATACGGCTGGCTGGATAAGCAAGGTGGGCGATGACCCTTTTGGTAAATATCTGGTCTCCTTTATACGGGGTGAGGGAGTGGATACAAGCAGGGTAAGGGTTGACAATGAGGCGCCCACTGCTGTGTATTTTAAAGAATTTCATGAAATGAAAGATCCAAAGGTATACTACTACAGGGCTGGTTCAGCAGCAAGCAGGATAAGTCCTGAGGACTTAGATGAGGATTATATACGAGAGGCGAAAATCCTTCATCTTACTGGGATAACACCTGCTCTTGGCAAAAGTGCCAGGGACACTGTATATAAAGCAATAGATATTGCCAGAAAGCACGGTCTTATCGTGAGTTTTGACCCGAACATAAGGAAAAAGCTCTGGAGTGAGGAGGAGTGCAGGAGTACCATACTGGATATTGCAAGTAAGGTCGACATAATAATGCCTGGCCTTGAAGAGGCAAGATTTTTGTTGGGAGAAGGAGACCCGGAAGACTATTGCAGAAAGTTTCTGGACATGGGCATTAAGACTGTTGCCATGAAGATGGGTAAAGATGGATGTATTGTTGCGGATAAGGGTATTATTCAGAGGGTAGCGGGAAGGGTTGTAGCCAAGGTGGTTGACCCTGTAGGTGCCGGTGATGGATTTGATGCCGGCTTTATTACGGGTATTTTAAACGGCTGGGACATAATAGAATGTGCCAGGCTGGCAAATGATGTTGGGGCATTTGTAATTACAGTGAACGGAGATGTAGAGGGACTGCCTACAATGAGAGAAATAATGGAGCTTAGAGGCGAGTTTGATACGATTGATAGATAGATGTGCCAGGGGGGATATAAGGATTGATGCTGTTCGCTGGATTGGATATTGGTACGGATGGAGCAAGGATTGCAGTAACTGATGAGAAATTAAATATAAAATACACAAATTCCATAAAATACAGCACAAAATCTCCTATGGAGGGCTGGGTTGAGCAGAATCCCTATGAGATATACAACGCTGTTGTTGATATATTAAGAAACACCGGTTTGAAATTTTCATGCCAGGAGTTATGTGTGACTTTTAGTTCTACCATGCACAATATAATGGGTGTGGATGATAAGGGGGCATGCATAACTCCGCTCATAATATGGGCTGATACACGGGCAAGAGAAGAAAAGTTATATCTAGAAAAGACATTTAAAGATTTATTTTATAAATATACTGGTTGTCCAGTACATTCCACGTATTGGCCTTCCAAGATTCTATGGCTGAAAAAACATTATTGCAATAAAATTGCCCGTTATGTTTCCATAAAAGAGTATATTATTTACAGATTGACCGGCAGATGGCTGACGGATTTATCTGTTGTATCCACGTCTGGTATTTTTAATATCATTGAAAAGTGCTATGATAAAAATATACTTGAGGTTCTTGGAATAACAGAAGAAAACCTCTCAGAAGTGGTTTCTGCAGGTTATTCCTTTGACTTTATTTTAGAAGGCAAAAATTTCAAAGGAGTTATGGGTGCAACCGATGGTGTACTTTCCAATCTTGGTGTGGGTGCCGTAAACAGAGATGCAGTTGTATTGACGGCTGGCAGCAGTTCTGCGGTGCGATACCTGGATAGAAGGATGGTTCTTGATGATGAGAGAAAGACGTGGTGCTACATGGTGGATGAGAAACTCTACGCTGTTGGGGAGGCCACAAACAGTGCTGGCCTGGTTTTAAACTGGGTAGCGGATGTTCTTGGATATGATGATGCAGAGGAAATGATATCGAGGTGCATTCCGGAGGTACCTTACAGGCAAAATGAGATTATATATATACCTACAATGATGGGAGAGAGAGCACCTGGCTACAATGAGTCCTTGAGAGGGCTGCTGTATGGGGTTTCTTTAAATCACAAAAAGGAAGATATTGCGACAGCGGCGTATGAGAGCATACTGTTTTTACTGAAGATGATATATGATGATGTGGTACGTGTAAGGGGTGATTTGCCCGAGAAGATAATTGCTACAGGGGGATTAGGACTATCTGAGATTTTCATAAACCTCTTGTGCTATTTGATTGGTGATATCGGCTTTATACCAGGCCATGAACAGAACACTGCAATTGGCGCCTGTATGATGGGCATAAAAGAGATAAAGGATATTGATTATGAAGCCCTTGCATCATATCTTCCCGAAGTAAATATGAGACATGCTGATATCGATGCAGGGTTCAAAAGATATCTCATTGAGAAGTATGAGAGATTTAAGGAAATATATAATCTTTTAAGTGAAAATTATGAGGTTTTTAATGGCCAAGCAAAGGAGGTAAATTAAATGTATAAGTATGAAATCTTAAATAAACTTATAGAGAATGGCATAGTGGCTATAATGAGAAAGGTGGAAAAAGACAGGTTTGACGGAGTACTAAACGCATTGATCGAGGGTGGTATTAAATGTATTGAGGTGACAGCAGACAGTGATGGGGCATTTGAGTTTATTAAAGATATGACCTCAAAATATGGCGACAAACTATGTATAGGTGCCGGGACAATATTAGACCCTGAGACATGCAGGATGGCCATCATATCGGGTGCTCAATACATTGTGACACCAACGTTAAATTCAGATGTGGTAAAAACAGCCAACAGGTATGGGAAACCCTGCATTCCAGGGGCAATGACGCCGACAGAGATACTGACTGCATATGAAAACGGTGCTGAGATGGTAAAGGTATTTCCAGCCGGTTCTCTGGGTCCATCCTATTTTAAGGAGGTGCTGGGACCATTATCTCATATACCTCTGATGGCTACTGGTGGTGTGACCTTAGAGAACATTGCCGATTTTAAAAAAGCCGGGGTAAAGGCCTTTGGCATCGGCTCTGCGCTGACTGATAAAGAAGCCATCAGGTTGGGCGATTTTAAGAAGATAAAGGATACGGCAAAAAGATTTATGGGGGTCGTTTCTCCATGAATGTCCTTATAACCTCAAAATCTTTCGGTCATGGTACAGATGGCATAGAGATGTTGAAAGACCTTGGCCTTGATGTACTGTATAGGAATGAAGACCTATCTAATGCTGATATATATATTGCCGGCGATGAAAGATGCGGCAAGGAATTCTTTGAGAAGGCAAAGAATTTAAAGCTCCTCTGCAGGAGAGGCACCGGGATAGATAATATAGATGTGGAAAAGGCTCATAAAAGAGGAATAATTGTTACGAAGGTCCCCTCTGTCATGAAGGAAGCGGTGGCAGAACTGACATTTGGCCTTATGCTTATATTGTCGAGAAGATTGCTCTTAAACATAGAAAGTGCCAGGTGCGGGCGATGGGAAAAGTCCATGGGTGCAGACCTTTCAGGCAAGACCGTAGGTATTATCGGTATGGGCGAGATAGGCAGGGAGGTGGCACATAGGGCCTTTGCCTTTGGCATGAATATAATCTATTACAACAGGAGTAGAAAAGAGAATGTAGAAAGAGAATATAATGCTAAGTATGTAGAGATTGATGAACTGATGAGAGATGCTGACTTTATTACACTGCACCTACCGCTAAGTGGTGAGACTAAAGGGATTATTAGTAAAGAGAGACTGAGCCTAATGAAGAATAGTTCATACCTCATCAATGTAGGTAGAGGAGCTCTGGTGGATGAGGATGCCCTTTATTCTATACTAAAAGAAGGTCGAATAGCCGGTGCTGCCAGCGATGTTTTTATAAATGAACCTCCTCAAGGCAGCCTGCTTTTAGATTTGCCGAACTTTGTGCCGACGCCACATATAGGTTCTGCTACCATAGATACTGCTAAAAAGATGGATAATTCTGTTGTAATGGAGATTGAGAGGTTTTTAAGAGGCGAATCAAATATAAACATAGTATAGGCGTGATTTTACGGAAATAATTTAGTGAGGTATGTTATTGACATGAATGGATGGGGGCTATTGTATTGAAAAGTTAATGATGCGTAACAAAGGGGGGGGGGTAACAAATTGTATTGGAGAAGTAAAGACATACTGGCCAGGCCGGAATGGTCGCTAAACAGGTCACTCTATAAATCCATGGGATATACAGACGATGAACTGGATAGACCTCTTGTAGCTGTGGTAAACTCATGGAATACCATAGTGCCTGGCCACTTCATGCTCAATGATATTGCAAAAGCTGTTAAGGAGGGCATAGTTTCGGCTGGAGGGACACCTGTGGAGTTTTCTACCATAGCGGCCTGCGATGGTATAGCCCAGGGTCATAAGGGGATGAGATATATACTACCCACAAGGGACCTTATAGCAAACAGCATAGAGATGATGATTCAGGCCCACAGACTGGATGGGATGGTGCTTATAGGCTCATGTGATAAGATAGTGCCGGGTATGATGATGGCAGCGGCCAGGCTGAATATACCCGCTATATTTATAAATGAGGGCCCCATGCCGTCAGGTATATTTGAGAAGGAGAACCCCTATGGTGGACCATTTGTGGATAGTTCTGCGGTGCAGGAGGGATTAGGAGCTTTAAAGGCAGGTAGGCTGACATTGGAGGACTACTGCATGCTGGAGGATGTGGCATGTCCTTTCCCAGGCTCGTGTGCCATGCTGGGTACAGCCAATACCATGTGCTGTGTGGCTGAGGCCATGGGTATGAGCCTCTCTGGCAGCGCTATGATACCACCCACAGAGGCCCTAAGGCTACGTATGGCAAAAGAGACAGGAAAGGCCATTGTGCAGCTCATAGAAAAAGGCATCACTGCCAGAGATATAATAAATAAGGACTCCATAGAGAATGCAGCAAGGCTTGCCTTAGCAATAGGCGGTTCTACTAACCTTGCACTGCATATTATTGCCATAGCCTTAGAGGCGGGTGTGGAGTTTACCTTAGACGACCTGGATAGGCTTGCCCGGAAGACACCCCATGTGGCAGCCGTTATGCCTGCAAGCCCTTATGGGTGTGCCGAGTTTTATCATGCAGGAGGCGTGCCCGCTGTGATGAAACAGATAGAGAGCCTGCTCCACTGTGATGCTCTAACTGTGAACGGCAGGACAGTTAGAGAGAACATATCTGATGTAGTAGTTAAGGACGACAGGATAATCAGGAGCATGGATAGCCCGTTCCACAAGGACAGCGGCCTGGCCGTGCTTAAAGGGAACCTTGCACCTGATGGTTCTGTAACTAAACCTGCTGCCATACCTGAGCACCTCTGGCATTTTAGAGGCAGAGCCAGGGTATTTGACAGTGAGAGGGATGCAATAGATTATATAGAGGCAGGAAAGGTTGAGAGAGGAACTGTCCTTGTTATAAGATATGAGGGACCTAAAGGCGGGCCGGGCATGCCTGAGATGTTTAAGCCAATGAAGCTCCTTGCAGGGATGGGCCTGGCCGAGGATGTTGCTCTCATAACAGACGGAAGATTTTCAGGTTCCAACAATGGATGCTTTGTTGGCCATATCTCCCCGGAGGCTTTTGAGGGAGGCACTATAGCTCTGGTGAAAGATGGAGACATCATTGATATAGATATAATAAACAAGAGTTTGAATGTAGATCTAAGCGATGAAGAGCTGAATACAAGGAGGGGAAAATGGATACAGCCCGAGCCAAAGATAAAAGAGGGCTATCTGTACTTGTATTCAAAACTGGCAAGTTCTGCCGATAAGGGGGCCGTTTTGAGATATGACAAATAGAGAACTAAAGAGTCAGAAAATCAGGGAAATCGGGTCAGAGAATGACTCTTTAAGGTATGGGATGGACTGGTTAGAGGAAGACCTGGATAAACCTCAGGTCCTTGTGGAGAGTACCTATGGCCAGAGCCACCCTGGAAGTTTTCACTTAAATGGTCTGGTAGATGAGGTAGATAAGGGGGCCTGGGAATCGGGTCTGAAGCCCTCAAACTCCTATGCTACAGATATTTGTGACGGGATAGCCCAGGGGCATGATGGGATGAACTTTTCCTTAGTTTCCCGGGAAATAATTGCCGACATGGTAGAGATACATGCCTCAGCAGAGCCCTATGATGGTCTTATGCTGATATCCTCATGCGATAAGGCAATACCAGCCCATCTTATAGCTGCAGCAAGGCTGAACATGCCCACTATCCATGTACCGGGAGGCAGCATGATTACAGGCTTTGGCGACCTTACTCTGGAACAGGTAGGAGCTTTTGCCGCAGATTATGAAAGAGGAAAGATGACAGCAAAAGAATATGAGTTTTACAAATTTAATGCATGTCCTTCATGTGGGGCGTGCCAGTTTATGGGGACAGCCAGCACTCATCAGGTACTGGTGGAGGCGCTTGGCCTGGCCCTGCCTGGCAGTGCCCTGATACCCACAGCATTCAATGCCCTCGGCAAAATGGCACGTAAGGCAGGTAAGCAGATAAAATATCTTATTGAGAACAATATAACCGCCCACACCATCCTAACAAAAGAGGCATTTGTAAATGCCATAATGGTACATGCGGCTATCGGCGGTTCTACCAATGCCCTTTTACATCTGCCTGCTGTTGCACATGAGGTGGGCATAGAACTGGAACCAGAACTCTTTGATGAGATAAATAGAAAGATACCCTATCTGGCTGATATAAAACCAGGAGGAAAATATCCCACAGAATATTTTTATTATGCCGGTGGAGTACCTGCTGTGATGAGAGAGATAAAAGACTTCTTAAATCTGGATGTAATGACAGTGACAGGAAAGACACTGGGTGAAAACATGAAAGATTTAGAGAGCAATGGTTTCTTTAAGCTTTCGGAGGGATATCTAAGCAAGTTTGGAATGGAGAGGGAAGAAGTGATAAGGCCCATATATAGTCCTATACAGTCAAATGGCTCTATAGCGATACTTAAGGGTAATCTTGCTCCTGACGGCGCTGTGGTCAAGCACTCGGCAGTATCAAAGGAGATGCTGGTGCACAAGGGCCAGGCCAGGGTATTTGACAGGGAAGAGGATGCATTAAATGCCATTTTAAAGAGGTTCATTAAACCCGGAGATGTAATCATTGTGAGATATGAAGGGCCGAAAGGTTCTGGTATGCCTGAGATGTTCTACACCACAGAAGCTCTTGCCTCAGACTCCGAGTTTGTTTCTACCACTGCCATTATTACCGATGGGAGATTTTCAGGAGCATCCAGGGGGCCGTGTATAGGTCACGTATCTCCAGAAGCTGCAGAGGGTGGCCCCATAGCCTTTGTAGAGGATGGCGACATCATCCATATTGATATACCAGGAAGAAGATTGGACATAGTGGGGATAAATGGGGTAGAAATGTCTCCTTCTGAAATAGAGAAGGTTTTAAATGAGAGAAAGAGCAAATGGGTTAAGCCCGAAAGCAGATTTAAGTCCGGTGTGCAGGGCATATATTCAAAGCTTGCTGTATCAGCCATGAAGGGTGGATATATGGAGGTATGAGCATGGGAGTTATTGAAGAACTATTGAAGGATGTAGAAATACCAAATATGGTAAAGATAAAACAGCATTTCAAATCAGACAGGATTGCCCCTGAGGATATTCCTGATGTCATATATCATGAACTTCATAAGGGTGATATCCTTGAAAGGATAAGGCCAGGCCAGAAGGTAGGCATCACTGTTGGGAGCCGCGGCATAGCCAACGTAGCCTTTGTGGTAAGAGAACTGGTGAAGAACATAAAAAAAGCCGGGGCAGAGCCCTATATAATCCCTTGCATGGGGAGCCATGGCGGGGCAACAGCCCAGGGACAAAAAGAGGTATTGGAAAGCCTTGGTGTCACAGAAGAGTATGCAGGAGCACCCATCTTCTCCTCAATGGAGGTAGTAAAGATAGGTAAAACAGTAGATGGCCTTGATGTATACCTTGATAAATATGCCTCAACAATGGATGCAATAATCCTCTTAAACAGGATAAAACCACATACTGCCTTCAGGGGGGAGGTAGAGAGTGGCCTCCAGAAGATGATAGCAATAGGCCTTGGCAAACAAAAGGGCGCAGAAACATGTCATGCAGCAGGTTTTGGCGAAATGTATAAAAACATAACCCAGATAGCTGATGTGGTACTTCAAAAGGTAAACATACCATTTGCCATAGGCCTGATTGAAAACGCCTATGACGAAACAGCAAAGATAATTGCACTCAAAAAAGAAGAAATAAAGACTGAAGAACCAGAGCTATTAAGAATAGCAAAAGAAAACATGCCGCGTATCCTGTTTGACGAGATAGACGTCCTGGTGATTGACGAGATAGGTAAGAATATCAGCGGCGATGGCATGGACCCTAATATAACAGGAAGATATCCTACGCCCTATTCATCAGGCGGACCAAAGGTATCAAAAATGGTGGTACTGGACCTTACTAAAGAGTCTCACGGCAACGGCAATGGTGTGGGGACTTCAGATTTTACAACCAGAAGATTTATGGACAAGATGAAACTTGAAGAGACATATCCCAATGCCCTGACGTCAACCGTCACTGGTCCTGTAAAGATACCCATGATATTAGAAAATGATGAGCTTGCTATAAAGGCTGCAATAAAGACTTGCAACAGAAATCCTGCCGAAGGTATAAGAATGGTGAGGATAAAGAATACACTTAAATTGGAAGAGATATGGATATCTGAGGCACTGCTTCCGCTGGCTAAGGAGAATAAAGATATCGACATAATTGATATTCCTCATGAAATGGTTTTTGACGATGAATGCAACTTATTTTAAAATTTCTTTGTTCTCTTTACTTTAATTTAATTTCCGGTTAAAATGTAGTTAGAGGAATCGCTTTTCTGATTCCTACTATGTGCGGATGAGGTGGTTAAATTGTTCAAAGGAGTTATTGTCCCAACTGTGACCCTCTTTGATGATAATAGAAAGATTGATTTTAAGGCCAATGAGGTCCAGATGAACAGGTTAATAGAGAGTGGTGTAGACGGCCTTTTCTATATGGGAACAACAGGAGAGTTTATGCATATGAACACGGAGGAAAGGAAGCAACTCATCAAGTGGGCCGTTGAGACTGCGAATAGGAGGGTCCGAATTCTGGTTGGGACAGGCTCGACAAACATTTTCGAGACAGTAGAACTTACTAATTATGCCCGAGAAGTGAGCGCAGATGCAGCTGTAGTGATTACGCCTTATTATTTGAGACTAACTCAGGAAGAGCTTTATCATTATTACAGAAAGATATTCAAACATACTGATATGCCAATACTTATATATAACTATCCTGATCTTACAGGAAATAACATATCTCCTCAAACAGTTTCCCATCTTGCCATGGAGTATGAAAATCTTGTGGGCATCAAAGAAACCATAGAGAGCGTTTCCCATATCAGGAAAATGATACTGGAGGTCAAATCCATAAGGCCTGATTTCTCAGTGTTCTGCGGATATGACGATCACACAATCAATACCCTTATCATGGGCGGGGATGGTGTCATAGGTGCTCTTGCCAACATTCGCCCTGATATATTCGTATCACTGTATAAGGCATTTATTGCAGGCGACTGGGAATCCATAAGGGAGTATAATGCTAAGATATTGAAGCTCATGAGATTATATGATTTTAATCCAGTATCTATGGTTGCCTTGAAGAAAGCACTGGAGTTACTGAATGTAAGCAGGAATCCCAAGGTGAGATTGCCCCATGCCAGCCTTACAGAGGTTGAGACCAAGGACATTCAAAGTATACTGGAGGAAATTTGAGTAATTTCAGTTATTGACAATAACTTAATATATGTTATAATATATCACAATAAAAGCGATGAAGAGGAGAGTAACCCTGGGAGGCTTCAAAGAGAGAAGGTGCCAATGGCTGAAAGCACCTTTAAGCAGCGAGCAGGGTGAAGACCACCTCGAAGCTGTAGGCTGAAATTTTAGTAAGCCTCACCGGCCTGGCCGTTATCTCAATGAGAAGTAATTTAGGGTGGAACCACGAAGGCCCCTTCGTCCCTGCATGGGATGAAGGGGCTAATTTTATTTTAAAGGAGTGATTTTGTATGGTTAAAGTGACATTGCCAGATGGAAGCATAATAGAAGTAGAAGAGGGTACAAGGGTAATAGATGTAGCAAAATCAATAAGCAACAGCCTGGCAAAGAATGCCCTGGGTGGCATGGAGGATGATAGGATAGTGGGGTTAAGGCATCCGCTGAATAAAGATTGCCATTTAAGGATACTCACATTTGAAGATGAAGAAGGCAGGTTGATACTAAGGCATACTGCTTCACACGTCATGGCTCAGGCGGTAAAGAGGCTTTTCCCTGAGGCGAAGCTGGCTATAGGCCCGGCCATTGATACAGGTTTCTACTATGATTTTGATATAGATAGGCCCTTTACACCTGAGGACTTTGAAGCTATTGAGGCAGAAATGAAGAAGATTGTGGAGGCAGACTACCCTGTGGTGAGGGAGGTAAAGACCAAGGAAGAGGCCCTGCAGTTCATGAGGGAAAAGGGTGAGCCGTACAAGGTGGAACTCATTGAAGCACTGCCCGATGACGAGGTAATCACATTCTATACCCAGGGTGACTTCACTGACCTATGTGCAGGCCCGCACATTCCATCAACTGGGATGGTAAAGGCGTTCAAGCTGCTCTCTGTCGCAGGTGCCTACTGGAGGGGCGACGAGCACAACAAGATGCTTCAAAGGATATACGGCACAGCATTTACAAAGCAGAAGGATTTGGATGACTACCTGAACATGCTTGAAGAAGCCAGGAGGAGAGACCACAGGAAACTGGGCAAGGAACTGGACCTTTTCAGCATACAGGATGAAGGACCAGGCTTTCCATTCTTCCACCCCAAGGGGATGATCTTGAGGAATGAGCTGGAGAACTTTTGGAAGGCAGAGCACGTCAAAAGGGGTTATCAGGAGATAAAGACCCCAATCATATTGAATGAGGAACTCTGGCATCGTTCAGGGCACTGGGACCACTATAAAGACAACATGTATTTCACCACGATAGATGAGGCTACCTACGCCATAAAACCCATGAACTGCCCGGGTGCCATCCTGGTCTACAATACCCACCTGCACAGCTACAGAGAACTTCCCATAAGGCTTGCCGAGCTGGGATTGGTCCACAGGCATGAGCTATCTGGGGTTCTCCATGGACTTATGAGGGTGAGATGCTTTACTCAGGATGATGCTCACATATTTATGACGCCTGAACAGGTAAAGGATGAGATACTGGGTGTCATAGACCTGGCTGATTATGTCTACAATCTTTTTGGATTTGACTACCATGTGGAGCTTTCCACCAGGCCGGAAAATTCCATGGGCACCGATGAGCAGTGGAACATGGCTACAGACGCCTTGAGGGATGCTTTAGAGTCAAAGGGAATAAACTATAAGGTGAATGAGGGCGATGGTGCATTTTACGGGCCAAAGATTGACTTCCATTTAAAAGACAGCATCGGCAGGACATGGCAGTGCGGCACCATACAGCTGGACTTCCAGATGCCGGAGAGGTTTGACCTGGTATATATTGGGCCAGACGGGGAAAAACACAGGCCGGTAATGGTTCACAGGACAATCCTTGGCAGTATAGAGAGGTTCATAGGAATCCTCACAGAGCAGTTTGCAGGTGCCTTCCCTGTGTGGCTGTCACCTATTCAGGTAAGGGTTATACCAATTACAGACAGGCATAAGGATTATGCTGCCTACGTAATGAACAGGATAAATGAAGCAGGGATCAGGGTGGATATGGATGACAGGAATGAAAAGGTAGGATACAAGATAAGGGAAGGCGAAATGCAGAAGATACCATACATGCTGGTTGTAGGCGATAAAGAGGTGGAGTCGAGGGGTGTCTCAGTAAGAGAGCGTAAGGGAGGAGACATGGGATCCATGGACTTGGATGCCTTTATAGATATGGTGAAGGAGAAGATAAATACTAAGGCTATAGATTAGAGCGGGGGATTTCCCCGCTTTTTTATGGTATAATCTTGAATGGAGGTGGTATTTGTGTCAGGAGTAAAACATGGAGGAGATATATATTCCATAGCCAGGGAATATGGCTTTAAACCTGAGGATGTTTTAGACTTCAGCGGGAATATAAACCCGTTGGGTATGCCCGAGTCAGTAAAGAGGGCGATAATAGAGAATATCGATATCCTTTCTAAATATCCCGACCCTGAGTATCTGGATTTGAGACAGGCAATCTATGAGTACTCAGGAGTTAGACCTGAAAATATTATTGTGGGCAATGGCGGTACAGAACTGATATCCCTTTTCTTTAAGGTCTTAAACCCCAAATCCGGATTGATATTAATGCCAACATACTCTGAATATGAGAGAGAGATAAGGATAAATGGTGGGAGATACGAGTACTACAGATTAAAAGAGGAGAGAGACTTTGTACCTGAGGTGGATGATATAATAAATTGCATAGCAGGCCATGACCTTTTGGTTATATGCAATCCCAATAACCCGACTGGCCAGGCCATTTATGTAGAGGATATGGACAGAATAGTGAAGGAGGCTAAGAAAAGAGACTGTTTTATCTTTGTAGATGAGACATATGTGGAATTTGTTGATGATGTCAACAGCGTAAGCTCTGCCGGACTTGTGGGCAGATATGACAACCTATTTATTATAAGGGGCATATCGAAGTTTTTCGGTACGCCAGGTCTAAGAATAGGTTACGGGCTGACCAGCAGCAGGGAAATTATTAATAATATGCTTTCCATAAAAGATCCATGGACAGTGAGTTCGATTGCCCAGGTAGCAGGCCAGGCCGTTTTCAGAGACATAAATTACCAGAATGTCTCCAGAAAATGGGTAAAAGAGGAGAGAGCGTTCATACATAATGAGATTTGTAGATTTACAAACATTAAGGTCTATGATACGGATGCTAATTTCTTTTTATGTAAGATACTAAGCAGCCACAGTGCATCTGCTCTCAGGGAATATCTGCTAAAATATGCTATAGATATAAGGGATGCAGCAAGTTTTCCTTACCTCAATGATAAATTTTTTAGATTTTGTGTACTTGATAGGAAAGGCAATGAAAAACTGATAAAACTACTTTATGATTTCTTTCAGTCGTATTGACAGACACGATATAAAATGTTAAAATAACGTGGAATAACAAAGTAGAAGCATCCGCTTCTCACCCGGCCTTGAGGTTACGGGTCAATACATGATTTTTGTATTGAAGCGGGTGTATTCCCGCTTTTTTGTTGGGAAAAATTAGGAGGTGTATTTTTATAAGCAAAGAACTTCAGGTTAATGAAGAGATCAGAGACCGAGAGATACGTCTTATAGATACAGACGGAAAGCAGCTTGGTATAATGTCAGCGAAAGAGGCACTATCCATAGCAACAGAAAAACAGTTGGATCTGGTCAAGGTATCTCCTGATGCTAAGCCACCAGTCTGCAAACTTATGGATTACGGTAAATACAGGTATGAGCTCAGCAAGAAGGAAAAAGAAGCCCGTAAAAATCAAAAGGTTATCAATATAAAGGAAATCAGGATGACTCCATCCATTGAAGAACACGACTTTATGGTAAAGGTCAGAAATGCTTTAAGATTCTTAGAGGATGGAGACAAGGTAAAGGTAACCATAAGGTTCAGGGGCAGAGAGTTAGACCATACGTCCCTTGCTGAAGAACTTTTATATGATTTTGCAGAAAAACTAAAAGACGTAGGAAAGGTCGAGAAAAAACCGGAGTTGGAAGGGAAAAATATGAGTATAATGATTTCACCAATTACTGCTAAATGAGGAGGAATACTTATGCCAAAAATGAAGACCCACAGGGGTGCAGCTAAACGTTTTAAATATACCAAGAATGGCAAGGTAAAAAGATATAAGGCTTATAAAAGCCATTTACTGAGCAGCAAGACCAGAAAGCGTAAGAGGAATCTGCGCAAGGCCGCACTGGTACATGCTACTGACATGAGGCGTGTGAAGATTTTATTACCATATGCAAAATAGGAGGAATTATATATGGCGAGAATAAAAGCAGGTAAGACAACACACAAGAGGCATAAAAAAATACTAAAGCTTGCCAAAGGCTATTATGGAGCCAAGAGCAAGAGATTCAGAATGGCCAATCAGGCTGTCATGAAGTCTTTACAGTATGCATATATTGGAAGGAAACTAAAAAAGAGAGACTTCAGGAAACTCTGGATTACCAGGATAAATGCTGCAGCAAGGATGAATGGCATGTCATACAGCAGACTTATAAACGGCCTAAAGCTGGCAGGTGTTGATATCAACAGGAAAATGCTTGCTGATCTGGCTGTAAATGATTCCAGCGCATTTGCTGAATTAGTAGCGCTGGCAAAAGGAAAGCTCAATGCATAAAGGCCGTATGGCCTTTTATAGTTTTTAGCATTGAAGGTGATATAATTTTAATAAATATTAGGAAATTAATAAGGCCGTGGATGCAACCCACAAGGGTTGTTGTTTTCAGTTTCGGGGTATTGATAATAATAGGTACCATATTGCTTATGCTTCCAATTTCCTCAAAAACAGGAGAAACTACACCGTTTATCAATGCGCTTTTTACTTCGACCTCAGCGGTATGTGTTACCGGTCTTGTTGTTGTGGATACCGGTACCTATTGGTCTACCTTTGGACAGCTTGTTATATTGGGCCTTATACAGGCAGGCGGACTTGGCACGATGACGATTGTTACACTATTTGCTCTCCTGATGGGGCGAAAGATAAGCTTGAGAGAACGGCTTACAATACAGGAGGCATATAACCAGTACAGCATGGAGGGCATAGTACGGTTAGTCAGAGAGATCATGGGTATAACAGCTATCATAGAGGGTACAGGTGCTATAGTACTTATTTTGAGATTTATGCGCGATATGCCACCATTGAAGGCTGCATATTATGGTATATTTCATGCAGTATCTGCATTTAATAATGCAGGTTTTGATTTGATGGGCGATTTTAAAAGTTTAACCGGTTATGTGGATGATTTTACAGTAAATCTTACTGTAATGCTGCTGATAATTATAGGTGGCATCGGCTTTACGGTTATTGTTGATGTGCTGCGACAGAAAAAGTTTAAAAAACTCACCCTTCACTCCAAGCTGGTAATAACCATGACGGTTTTCCTGATTTTAGCAGGTGCTGGGTCATTCTTTTTGCTGGAGTATAACAATCCTGGAACAATGAAGCCGTTGGATATGAGTGGCAAGGTTCTGGCTTCATTATTTCAGTCAGTTACACCGAGGACAGCTGGATTTAACACCATATCTGAGGCAGATATGACCATAGCCAGTAAGTTTATAACTATTATCCTTATGTTTATAGGTGCATCCCCGGGTGGCACCGGAGGCGGTATAAAGACATCAACTTTCGGCGTGATATTATTTACAGTGCTATCCATAATAGATGGAAGAGACGATACGGAGTTATATCAGAAGCGCATTCCACAGTTTGTGGTTTACAGGTCATTAGGTATTATATTTATATCTATGTGTGTGATTATTGGTACGACTCTGGTTCTATCTATTGTGCAGCAGTCAGATTTTATCACTGAACTATTTGAGTCTACTTCTGCGTTTGGTACCGTCGGTTTAAGCCTTGGACTCACTACTGAACTTACTACTGTAGGTAAGGCTTTTATTATATTTAATATGTATGCGGGCAGGGTAGGACCTTTAAGCTTAGCACTGGCTATAGGTCAGAGGAGAAAGAACATCAGAGGGTATAAATATCCTGAAGAAAAAATAATCGTTGGATAAAGAAGGTGAAGATATGAAACAGTTTGGAGTCATTGGTCTTGGCAGATTTGGCTACAGTGTGGCTACTTCACTGTATGACATGGGCTATGATGTTCTTGCTGTAGATGTGGACGAACAGATTGTCCAGGCTATATCAGATCAGGTTACCCATGCAGTCCAGGCTGATGCCACAGATGAGAATATAATCAAGTCCCTTGGCATAAGAAATCTGGATGTGGTAATAGTAACTATAGGATCTAATATTCAGGCAAGCATAATGGTTACAATGCTGGTAAAAGAAATGGGAGTAAAATTTGTTGTTGCAAAAGCACAGAGTGATCTCCATGCCAAGGTATTATACAAGGTGGGTGCAGACAGGGTGGTATTCCCGGAGAGAGATATGGGCATCAGGGTTGCAAGAAACCTCACTTCATCCAAGGTCTTAGATTACATTGAATTATCAAAGGATTACAGTATTGTGGAGATAGAGCCAATGATTGAGTGGATAGGTCTTTCGTTAAGGGAGATAGGCATGCGACAGAACTATGGGCTAAATGTGGTGGCTGTAAGGAAGAACAAAGAGGACATAAAGGTATCTCCAGGGCCTGATTATGTTATAAGTGAGGATGACATACTGGTAGTAATAGGAGAAAACCATAACCTGCGTAAATTTGAGAAGAAGGACGAAAGGTAATGATTACCATTTCGAGCAGGCAGAACCCTATTATAAAGAATGCCATTACTCTTAAACAGAAGAAATGGCGGGATGAATACCAAAAATATATAATAGAAGGACTGAAAAGCGTACGAGAGGCTTTAAACCATGGGGTGGATGTTGACCATATATTTATAAGTATGGGACAGCGGACCATCATAGAAGAATTTGAGTATCTATCTGACAAAATAATACTTGTTCCTGAAAATGTTTTTCAGGAACTAAGTGATGCAAAAACACCTCAAGGGATAATTGCTGTTGCCTCTTTTTATTCCTATTCCCTGCATGATATCCTTAGGGATGGGAATATTTTTTTAGTCCTGGATATGATTCAAGACCCGGGCAATATGGGTACCCTC
This sequence comes from Thermoanaerobacteraceae bacterium, assembly GCA_030016635.1. Taxonomy (GTDB): domain Bacteria; phylum Bacillota; class Thermoanaerobacteria; order Thermoanaerobacterales; family UBA4877; genus JASEJQ01. Next base: position 37,003 of record JASEJQ010000010.1, read on the forward strand.
ATAAGATCAGCAGATGCATTTGGCATAGATGGTATTTTAATCTCTATGGGGAGCTGCGATATATATAACCCTAAAGTGGTGAGGGCAACCATGGGGTCTATCTTTCATGTACCTTTTGCGTATGCTGACATAATGAAAATAGTGGAAGCCCTTAAGGAAAATAGAGTATTCACAATAGCGACAAGCCCTTATGCTGAAGATAGTATAAGGGATGTAGAGATAAAGCCTCCTGCTGCAATATTTCTTGGAAATGAGGCCAATGGGCTTAACGAGGATATTATTGAAAGATGTGATAAAAAAGTAAGAATAGAAATGAGAGGCAAAGCAGAGTCGTTAAATGTGGCCGTGGCCGGATCAATAATTATGCATGAAATTTTATTAAAAATAAATAAGTGAAAAAGAGGAAATTTCCTCCCTATGTCGAATATAAATAATATCTATAATATTAGGTAAAAGGGAGGGGATTTTTTTGTTTAAAAGGTTTTTTGCAGTTTTGATGGTTCTAATAATGGCAATGGCTTTGATTGCTGGATGTGGTACGCAGCAGCCAGCTCAGGAGCAAACCCAGGAGCAGGCTCAGGATCAAAAGCCTGCTGAGCAAAAGTTCTTAAACATTGCCACGGGTGGTACAGCAGGTACCTATTATCCTCTGGGTGGTGCCATGGCTGATGTCTGGAAAAACAGTATACCAGGACTGAATCCATCAGTTCAGAGTACCGGTGCTGCTGTAGCCAACGTGAACATGCTGAGGGATGGCAGCGTGGATGTAATATTTGTACAGAATGACATAGCCTACTATGCATTCAGTGGTGAGGAGATGTTCAAAGACAAGAAGTATGAGGACATAAGGGGACTCGCTGCTCTTTATCCGGAGACCATCCAGATTGTAGCCTTAAAGAATAAAAATGTAAAGACTGTCGCTGACCTTAAGGGCAAGAAGGTGGCCGTGGGTGCGGCGGGCAGCGGCACTGAAGCCAATGCCAGACAGATACTGGAGGCTGCAGGACTGACATACAATGACATTAATGTACAATACCTGTCCTTTGGTGACGCAGCCAATAACATGAAGGATGGAAATATTGATGCTGCTTTTATTACTGCTGGTATGCCAACAGCTGCTGTTACGGATATCTCAGCTTCAACCGATATAAACATTGTGGACGTGAGTGATGAGGTTGCTGATAAACTGATTCAAAAATATCCCTTCTATGTAAAGACTACTGTTCCTGCTGGTACCTATAAGGGACAGGACTCTGACATAAAGACTGTTTCTGTTATGTCTATGTTAGCGGTATCAAAGAACATGGATGAAGACCTCGCATATAACCTTACAAAGGCACTATATGAAAATACCGATAGGTTAAAGGCTGCACATAAGATGGGTGAAAAGATAACCCTCGACACAGCAAAAGAGGGTATGTCCATAGACCTGCATCCCGGTGCAGCAAAGTATTATACTGAACAGGGCAAATAGTTGAGGAGGACGGGCATTGATTGCTCAATGCCCGCATATAAATGAGTAAGAGAAAAATGATATATACGATTGTCTTGTCTATTTTTTTATTAGCAGGATTTTTTTTAGCCGGGACGGATGTATTAAGTGTTTATGATGTAACATCAAACAGGCTTCTTCTTGATATTCCATTGTTAGATGATAGGTTCTCATTGTGGTATATTCATTCAATACAGCTTACCCCATCCTTTGAAAACTTTATTGTTAAAGGCAAGAAGATGATATTATATGAGACTGTATATGAAACGGTGGGTGTGGGATTGCCTTCAGTTGATGAGGGCAGTTTCTACATGAGGGATGGTAAAATGGTGATGACACTGCATAGAGAATTTGAAGAGATTCTGCTAAGAATTTATCCAAAGCCGGATAATTCTATAATAGTAAGGGGTAAAAAATACAGGCTGATGGATTATGCAGAATCTGAAGACCTTATAAGATTGAGCATCCATCGTGGTTATAATCCTCTATACTTTATTGGCAGAAAGTGAGGTTTATTGCATGGATCACAAAGAAAATGAGGTAGTAGATATACAGGAATTCATGTCTAAGGTTGATAAGGAATCGGATTTTAGAAAATTGAAGGGTTTTGCAGGGCGTTTTGTATGGGCATTGGCAATCGCCTTTTCTGTGTTTCAAGTATATACAGCAGCCTTTGGAGTCCTGGATGCCATGATTCAAAGGTCCATACACCTGGGCTTTGGTTTGGCCTTGATATTTTTGCTTTACCCAACAAGAAAATCGTGGTCCAGGGATAGGTTGCATTGGTTTGATGTTTTTCTGGCAATTCTTGGAGCAGCAGCGCCGGCGTATATAATAATATTTTATAAAGACCTTGTATTAAGGGCAGGTACCGTCACAACTCTGGATATGATCGTCGGTGCAATTGGAATATTGCTGGTATTGGAAGCGGCCAGGCGTATAGTAGGCTGGCCAATGGTTATAGTTGCGCTGGTTTTTTTGGCATATGCATTTTTGGGACCGTATGTACCGGGTGACCTTGCCCATAGAGGTGTGACTGTCTCAAAACTGGTAGGTCATATGTTTTATACCACCGAAGGTATATTTGGCATTCCACTGATGGTATCATCTACTTTTATATTCCTGTTCATTCTGTTCGGGGCATTTCTGGAAAAGACAGGGATGGGCCAGCTATTTATAGACCTGGCCAATGCCGTTGCAGGCTGGGCAGTGGGTGGTCCTGCCAAGGTTGCGGTTTTATCCAGCGCCTTAATGGGGACTATCTCAGGCAGTTCTGTGGCCAATGTGGTTGGTACCGGCAGCTTTACCATACCTATGATGAAAAAGCTTGGCTATAAACCTGAGTTTGCCGGTGCTGTGGAGGCTGCAGCTTCTACAGGAGGACAGCTTATGCCGCCTATTATGGGTGCGGCAGCTTTCCTCATGGCAGAATTCATCGGTGTTCCCTATCTCAGGGTTGTTACAGCAGCAATAATACCTGCTGTTCTCTATTACATGGGAGTATGGATTAGTGTTGACCTGGAGGCCAGGAAGCTCGGACTCAAAGGGATGAAAAGGGAAGACATACCGAAATTTAAGGATGTCATAATCGAAAGGGGACATTTGCTCATACCTTTGATAGCTATAATATGGCTATTAGTCAGCGGCTATACACCGATGAGAGTTGCTTTGATAGCTATTATTTTATCAGTGGTATGCAGTTTCCTAAGAAAGAATACACGCATCAGCTTTAAAGATATTGTAAATGCTTTAGAGCAGGGTGCCAGGTCTGCCCTCAGTATTGTGGCTGCTACAGCCTGTGCAGGTATAATAGTTGGTGTTGTCACTCTTACCGGTTTGGGTCTGAAATTTGCTACGACAATGGTTGAGTTTGCCAATGGAAATCTATTGCTGACATTGATATTTGTCATGTTTGCCTCTCTTATTTTGGGCATGGGTGTGCCTACAACGGCTAACTATGTCATTACGTCTACCATAGCTGCCCCGGCGCTGATACTCATGAAAATACCAACTCTGGCAGCGCACATGTTTGCATTCTACTTTGGGATAGTTGCCGATATCACACCTCCTGTGGCGTTAGCAGCTTATGCGGGATCAGGTATCGCTAAGGGTAATCCAATGCAGACCGGTATAAATGCTACCAAGATTGCCATAGCTGCTTTTTTAGTGCCATATATATTTGTGTATAACCCGCAGATGCTTTTAATTGACGCGAAACCTTTTGAAATAATATGGATGATAATCACTGCCTCAATAGGTATGTACGGCGTAGGGGCTTCTATGATAGGCTATATGGTTACCGATGCCTCTATGATAGAGAGAGTCTTAATGTTTGTAGGCGGTGTACTCCTTGTAACCCCAGGCATTGAAACGGATTTGATTGGGTTTATAATTCTTGCTGTTATATTTATTTATCAGAGGAGAAAGAAATCTCTTAAAGTAAAGATGGCTTAAGGAAAGGGGCTTAAAAAGCCCCTTTTAAAATATGGAGAAAAACAGCAGCAGAATGGTTAGAACTATGATAAATCCTGTGGTCAGCCATGCTATTATATTAAATATCCTGGAGTTTACATACTCTCCCATCAGTTCTTTATCATTTACCAGTTTTATTATAAAAATCAATATTACGGGGACGAGTATGCCATTTACTACCTGCGATATCAGCATCACCCTTATGAGATTTACCTTGAAGAATGTTATTATACCAGCTCCAATTATAATGAGGGTGGTATAGAGCGAATAGAAAATCGGGGCTTCAGAAAATTCGTTGTCAAGGCCGCTTTCCCAGCCAAAAGCCTCACATATAACATAAGACGTGGATAAAGGTAATACACTGGCGGCCATCACAGAAGCACCAAAAAGTCCTGCACCAAAAAGCAGGTAAGCATACTCTCCTGCCAGCGGTTTTAAGGAGATTGCTGCATCTGCGGCTGTATTTATAGTTATTCCGTTAGAGTGCAGCGTGGCGGCAGTGGTGACAATAATGAAAAAGGCGATAATGTTGGCCATAACAGCACCTACAAAAACATCCAGTCTTTCGTACTTGTAATGCTTTATAGTTATGCCTTTATCTACAATGCTTGACTGTAGAAAGAACTGCATCCATGGGGCTATTGTTGTACCTACCATGCCGATAAATAACTGCATAAAATTACCATCCATCTCAATGGTTGGTACCATTGTGCTTTTTAGCACAGTACCCCAATCTGGTCTTACAATAAAGGCTGCAGCGATATATGACAAGAGTGTAATGGCGAGGGCTAAGAAAAATTTTTCTGCTGAGGAGTAGCTCCCTTTTATTATAATAATCCATATTACTACAGCCATGATAGGGACCGATATATGTCTGCTTATCCCAAATAGTTCCATACTGGCTGCAATACCGGCGAATTCAGATATAATAATGGTTACATTGGCAATCATGAGTGTCAGCATGGCAAAAAGGTCCATTTTACACCAAACTGTTCCCTTATAAGAGCTGCAAGACCTTTACCTGTAACGGCGCCCATCCTGGAACACATCTCCTGGGCAACACATAGACTGAAGGTCATGAGGAACATTCCCCACAGCATCTTATAGCCGTATGAGGCTCCAACGCTGGCATATGTGGCTATGCCGCCGGCATCATCTCCTGCTGCAGCGGCAATGAGGCCAGGCCCTATTATGCTAAAGAGGAAGAATATATTTTTTAACCTGTTATTTCCAGCCCGCATATCAAACACCTGCCATCCTTGTAAACCATCTCCTTCTGATGGTTGAGATCTCATCAATTATATCATTCACCATTAATACACCTGAGAGTACATTGTTTTCGTCAACTACAGGGATTGCCAGAAGGCCGTATTTTATAAACAGCTCTGCAGCATCCCTTATAGGATCTGTGTCCTTAAGTGTTATCACGTTTGTACTCATTATATCCCTCAACATTGTGTCAGGCGTTGATACTACAAGGTCTCTTAAAGAAACTATACCCACAAGGTGTTCCTCTATGTCCTGGACATAGAGATAATATGGTACATCCGATGAGGGTTTTAATTCTCGTAAAGTGCGCAGAGTCTCTTCTACGGTCATATCAGGAGAAAAGGAAATATACTCTGTGGTCATTATTGAACCTACCTCGTCCTCTTCGTAATCCATCAATTCCCTTATTTCTTCAGCATTTTCAATTTCCATATGGTTCAGTATAGAATCAGCCTCTTCTTCATCGAGATTTTCCAGAAGGTCGGCAGCATCATCACTGGACATGTTTTCTATTATCTTTACGGCTTTATCCTCATAAAGGCTTTCAATTATATTTTTTTGAACCTCTGGTTCAATCTCTTCTAAGATATCTGCAGCCCTCTCTTCGTCAAGACTATTTATAAAGGTGGTTCTGTATTCACTGCTCATATCTTCAAGTATATCTGCAAGGTCTGCAGGGTGCATATTTAAAAGTTTCTTATATGGTATTACGAGTTTGAGACTGTCTTCCTCTCTCTCCAGAGGTTCCACTCCATGCCACGGTATGAGAATATCCATGTTTATCTTTTTGCTCAGGCCAACAAGTCCAAGTCTTCTTAATAGTCCAGAAAAGCCTGTATCGACAGAATTTATATAATAATTTCCTTCTTTAGCTACAATGAGTATATCATTAACCCTGATTACCTTTTTGCCGTTAACATCTACTATTTGTTTATCCAGCAGGTTTTTTGCCAGAAATATGCCGTTGCTTTGATGTCTTGCAGATGTGGGTCGGTCAACTATAAAGGAGATATTCTTGTTTTTTGTTATTTCTAATTTTTTCCACATAAGTTCTATCTGACTGTTTCGCTTATCTCTGATAATAATAGAGACCACCCTGGGAAATTCTTCATCCAGGGTAGCATACATATCCACAAGATGGCCAAGGAGTATGCCATTTGTGTCATATACGGGCTTAGACATAAGCCTGCTGAAATATATCTCGTTTATAATGGACATAAAATTCCCTCCTTAATTAAGAGGGGATCCATTCCATGGGTGGGATATGAAAACCCTCTTGATTATTATTTACACTACATCGGTATATATTACTGCCATCCGGGTCCATGATCCTCACCTCCAAATAAAAAAGTCCTTCACCGACAGTGAAAGACAATAAATCTTCCCACCGTCTGAGCTTTGGCACTATCCAGCATAGGGTTAATACCCAACTGCGTTAAGTAAAACCTTGATACGGTAATACCTGTTTACCCATTGGCATCTCTCGATGTTTCCGGGCAGCAGCCTCTATCTGGATAGGAGCCTCACCTATCGGTGAATATTTACCTTCTAACGCAATCTTAGCACTTTTTGGCAGTATTTTCAACAGTTTATTTAAGTTTTTTCTGTTTATCATGGACTTTTAACACTTTACATATTAAAATCAAGTATGAGAGAGGAAGGGTATCATGGATAAAGATGCTTTTCAAATTCTTATGCAGAAATATGCCAGAAAAATATACAACACCTGCTACAGGCTTGTTGGAGGATATGAAGCTGAGGATATTTCACAAGAAGTCTTTTTAAAGATATATAAAAACATAGATAAATTTAAGGGCAGCTCAGATATATCCACGTGGATTTATAAGATAACTGTGAATACGTGCAGGGAATACTGGAGAAAAAATAAGGCGTATGATAAAAGGGTGGAACTTAAAGAGAACATCATTATGAACGATTCAAATGTGGATAAGGGAATAATAAATGATGAATTAAAAAAATATATAGGCAAGGCTTTGGTGTCAATGGACATGGACAAAAGAGAGGCTTTAATATTGAGGGATATAAACGGACTTAGTTATGATGAAATATCAAAGATATTGGGCGTTCCCGTAGGGACAGTGAAATCCAGGATTGCTCGAGGCAGAGAATATATAAAAAAATTTTTAGAGGATCGGGAACTTTTATGAATATAATGCATCTAAATATGTGAAAAGAGGGATCAAGGTGAACTGCAGAGAGGTGAGAGAAAATCTACCGCTGTATGTAGATGGCACTGTAAATGAAGAAAAAGCTCTTGAAATTGAAAGACATCTGATTGAGTGTGAAGAATGCCAGATAGAGCTGGATAAATATATAAGGATAAGAGAGGCCCTGAAAAGCTTCGAGGAACTATCCCTTCCCGACGAGTACAATGAACGGCTTAAAGAAAAACTTGATAAGGCCACAAAGGCCAGGCCGCCTTTTATGAAGTATATCGCCGTTGCTGCCACAGTTGTGGTTATCTTTTCGGGTATTCGTTTGATTAGCAGCAATGGAGTTAAGGATGACAGGATAGCACAGTCGATAGAGTCAGCTGTTCCAGAGGCCCCAAAGACAGAAAACACGACTGCAGGTCAGCCTCAGGCAGAGCCATCTACTTCACAGTATGCAAAGAATAAGGAGGAGCGTGGTAATGAAGACGTAGGGACAAACGGTAGTGTCCAATCCGCCATGCCTGATGAAGCAGTACAAAGAGACGAGGCAAGTGAAGATAAAGCTGCTGATGTAAGTGGGGAGAATAATAGCATGATTACAGCGGAGAGTGCAGAAAAAGCCGGCAATGAGAATAGTACTCCTCAAACAAGTTACGGGATAGTTGCTGCTAAGAGAATGCAACCTTTAGAGGACAATGATGCAGCGATAGAGGAGATTATGAAAAAGTACAATGCTGAGATTTTGGAGCGGATAGTGGAAAATAACCGTACGGTAATAACAGTACAGGTAGATAAGAGCAAGGAAAAGGAGTTTATGAAAGAGTTTGCTTCGATAGCAGATAAAATTGAAAAAACCGATGATGGGAATTTAAAAATATTTTTGAAGGGGGATAAAAATGAGTAAAAGGTTGTATTATACAATCACAGTGTTATTGATTGCCCTGGCGATGTTCGGTTTTGTATTGATATTTAATGCTACATGGCCTTCCACGGCCAGCGCTGATGAGACAAAGAATGTTATAACGGTGAATGGCGAAGGGGTTATAAAAGTAAAACCGGACATGGCATATGTCAATATGGGCGTTGAAACCATAAACAAGACAGCAAAGGAAGCACAGGATAAAAATGCCGATGCCATGAACAAACTGATTCAGGCATTGAAGGGCCTGGGAATTACAGAAGATGATATTAAAACTACAAACTACAGCATATATCCAGAGCAGTATTATGATGATAAGACGAATCAAAATATAATCTCCGGATATCATGTTACCAATATGGTTGAGGTAACAGTAAGGGATATAAATAATGTTGGAAATGTAATTGATTCTGCAGGGGAATCCGGGGCTAACAGGATGTATAATGTTAGGTTTACTATATCCGATGACAGTGCTTATTATCAGCAGGCACTGAAGATAGCCGCTAAAAATGCTAAGGATAAGGCAGAGGGCATAGCCAAAGGGCTTGGTGTTAACCTGGGCGCGCCAGTAAAGGTTATCGAGCAAAGCTCAGGTGGGCCGATTGTTTATAATAATATTGAATATATGAAAGCAAGAGAAGCAGCCACACCAATTTCATCGGGCGAACTGGAGATAACAGCTCAGATAACCGTTGATTACAGCTTTTAAAAAAACAGGCCTATAAGGCCTGTTTTTTTTTACATAGTGCCAACGAAAATTTGGAAAACTAAAATAAAATATCTCATAAATTTTTTTGCCAAAAAGAAGGATTTGTTATATTTACGTCGAATTAAATAATTTGTTAAAAGAAAAATAAACAATTTCAAGGAGGGGTATTTGTGAAAAGATTTATAGCAGTATTTACTGTATTAATTCTGGCTATGGTCCTTGTGGCAGGATGTGGTGGACAGCAGCAACCACAGCAGTCACAAGAACAGCAGCAGGCTCAACAGCCTCAAGAGCAGACAACCGGGTTGAAAGATGGCGTGTATACAGCGGAGGAAGCTCAGTTTGATGACCACGGTTGGAAGGCCATTACCACAGTAGTAGTAAAAGATGGCAAGATTACAAATGTATTCTATGATGAGGTAAATCAGGATAACCAGATAAAGAGCCTTGATCAGGATTATGCAACAAATATGAAGGCCAAATCCGGAGAAACTCCTCTGGATGCTGTTGCGAAATTGTCAGCATCTTTATTGGAGAAACAGGATCCAGAAAAGGTTGATGCTGTAACAGGTGCTACAGGCACAACAGATAAGTTTAAATCAATAGTATCTGAGGCATTAAAGGGCTCACCGGAACAAAAAGGCGCAGGTGGGTACTATGATGGTCTATTCAAGGCCGAGGCTTCTGATTATGATGAGCACGGATATAAGGCTTTAGCAACAGTTATCATAAAGGATGGTAAAATAGCAAATGCCTATTATGATTATCTGACAAAAGATACAGGGACGTTAAAGAGCAGAGACGAAAACTACCAGAAGAATATGAAGGATAAATCCGGTGTTTCCAGTAATGAGGCCATAGCCAAATTGATAGATTCTCTTGTTACTAAGCAGGATGCGGGACAGGTGGATGCTGTGACTGGCGCTACAGCGACATCTACTGAATTTAAAGAGTTAATGGGCCAGGCCTTGTCATACGCAAAATAAAAGATTCTTTTTAATGCATACCTTAATGGTATGCTTTTTGCTATAATATACTTGTACTTGGAGATGGGTTACTATGGCAACCTTTGATGATTTTGAGAAACTGGATATCAGGGTTGGGAAAATAATAGAAGTGAATGATTTCCCTAAGGCAAGAAAGCCTGCATATAAGCTTACCATAGACCTGGGTCAATTGGGGATAAAAAGGTCCAGCGCTCAGATTACAGACCTGTATAAAAAAGAGGACCTGTTGGACAGAGAGGTAATATGTGTAGCTAATTTTCCACCCAAGCAGATTGCTGATTTTATATCGGAGGTCCTGGTGCTGGGGGTATATACAGATAAGGGGGTAGTTCTCTTAAAACCTGACAGGGATGTTCCGTTAGGCGGTAAGATTGGATAATCTTACCCATTTATTTTATATGACCTATCAACTATACTAAAGATATGGACATGAAAAAGGGGAGCTGGATATGAAAAAACTACTTTCACTGTTAATGGTTGCACTTGTTATATTTTCTTTATCATCATGTGGGAATATTCCAGCAAATCAGTCGGAAAAAGCGGATTTGGCCCAATCCCCACAGGATCAAGGCGCAGATGACAACAATAATCCACCCAAAGAGGTGCAAAAACCCATAGACTGTAGCAAGGTAAAGCCCAATGAGTTAGGACAGGTAATGGTGCTGATGTATCATGAGATAGGTGATAAAGAGGCTGATTGGGTAAGAACACCTGATAATTTCAGGAAAGATCTTCAGACACTTTATGATAAGGGTTATAGACTCATCTCTTTAAATGACCTGCTGGATGGGAATATAAACATCGAGGCTGGATATACACCTGTTGTCCTCACATTTGATGATGGCGACCTGGGTCAGTTTAAGGTTAAAATGGTAGATGGTAAGCCTGCACCGGACCCGGATTCTGCGGTGGGCATACTCATGGATTTTTACAAAGAACATCCTGATTTTGGCAAAGCGGCCACGTTCTATATATATCATCCGCTACCCTTTAGAGAAAGGGAATATATTGAGTATAAACTCAAATTTTTGGTGGACAATGGCTTTGAAATAGGTAATCATACCGATACCCATGCCAGTTTGTCAAAGCTGGACGGGAATGGAATACAAAAGGAACTTGGCTTGAATGTAAAGCACACCCAGGAATATATCCACGGGTATAATGTGAACACGTTGGCACTACCCTATGGAAGTGTATCTAAAGAGTACGCAAAGTATCTTTTAGATGGTAATTATGAAGGTATAGAGTATCATAATAAGGCTGTATTACTGGTAGGCGCCAATCCATCAAAATCACCCTATGATGTGGATTTTAACCCACTTAAGGTACCACGGGTGAGAGGCAGCGAAATGAACGTAGAGGGTCTGGGTATATATGACTGGATGAAATACTTTGACGAGCATCCAGAAAAAAGATATATATCCGATGGTGACCCTGATACCATAGTTGTGCCAGAAGGCATGGAGGATAAAATAAGCAGCGAAAAATTTACAATAAAAAAGGTTGCTACCTATTAATAGGGGCAACCTTTTTGATATTTTATTAACAAACTCAATAAATTGTGTTAATATATATATGTATGGCACGATTCTTGCTTGTAAATCTAATGGAAAGGAGAGATAGGAGATGTGGGAAAACATTATACTGGAGATGGAAGAAAGCATAGCTATCCTGACCATTAACAGGCCAAAGGCATTAAATGCCCTTAATACCAATACACTGCTGGAGCTTGATGAGGCTCTAAATGAGGTCATGAAGGATAATACAATAAGGGCATTGATATTGACTGGTGGTGGCGACAGAGCCTTTGTAGCAGGGGCGGATATAACCGAGATGAAGGACAAAAATGCCATGGAGGGAAGAGAGTTTGCCCTTCTTGGTCAGAGGGTTTTTGCAAAGCTGCAGGATATGCTCATACCGACCATAGCGGCTATCAACGGTTATGCCTTAGGTGGCGGCTGCGAGCTTGCTCTTGCCTGTGATATCAGGATAGCAAGCAGCAAGACAAAGATAGGGCAGCCTGAGGTTACACTGGGTATTACGCCGGGCTTTGCAGGCACACAGAGGCTTGCCAGGACAGTCGGCCTGGCCGTTGCCAAAGAGCTCATATTCACCGGGGCCCAGATAAATGCTGATGAGGCCTTGAGGATCGGCCTTGTCAACAGGGTGGTAGAGCCAGAAAAGCTAATGGAAGAAGCTAAAAATCTGGCGATGAAGATAGCATCCAATGCCCCCATAGCTGTAAGCCTTGCAAAACAGGCTATTAACAAGGGCATAGATGTTGACCTCAATACAGGAATGGCCTATGAGGCAGAGGTGTTTGGTCTATGCTTCTCTACCAAGGACCAGAAGGAAGGCATGACTGCCTTTGTTGAAAAGAGGAAAGCAGAATTCAAAAATGAATGATTTTGAGACATCGTCAATAATTTAGTATGGGATTATCGTGTATGAATTGGGGACATGTGTACGAAATTAGAACATGATTCTGATGTAAGCTCTAATGGAGTATAACATGCAACATCAAATGCATCCTTAAAGTGAGTCCATGATACTCTTAATAAGAGGCAAATGTAGCCGGGGCATCTGGCATGGACGCCAGATGAGCCGACTTGAGGCATGGACGCCGAATGGAGGCGTATCCGGCGGAATGTAGACACGAATGATAGAGTATCAAGACGAACGCCTAGGCGCATAGATGTTGCTGGCATGATGATATGGACTTCTTACACTGAAATTAAAACATAGGAGGTATGAAGAATGAAAAAGGTTTGTGTGGTGGGAGCGGGCACCATGGGGTCCGGGATAGGCCAGGCCTTTGCTCAGGCTGGATTTGAGGTATATCTCAGAGACGTAGACATGAAGTTTGTAGATAGGGGTATAGGCAATATAACCAAAAATCTGGACAGAGATGTAGAAAAGGGCAGAAGGACTAAAGAGGAAAGAGATGCGATACTGGGTAATATACATGGCATAACAGATTTACAGGATGCAAGGGATGCAGAGTTCGTTGTCGAGGCCGTCATAGAGGATATGAACCTTAAAAAGCAGGTGTTCAAAGAGATTGATGCACTCTTGCCAGCAGATGTAATTCTTGCATCAAACACATCCTCCCTCTCCATAACAGAGATAGCCACAGCAACCTCAAGACCGGATAAGGTCATAGGCATGCATTTCTTTAATCCTGTACCGGTAATGAAACTGGTTGAGGTGACGAAAGGGATTGCCACATCAGATGAGACCTTTGATTTAGTCTATAAACTGGCTCAGGACCTGGGCAAGACTCCAGTAAAGGTAAACGAGGCTCCGGGGTTTGTGGTGAACAGGATACTGGTACCCATGATTAATGAGGCCGTAGGTGTACTGGCAGACGGGGTTGCCAGCGCTGAGGATATAGATAACGCTATGAAACTGGGAGCCAATCATCCCATAGGACCTCTTGCTTTAGCTGACATGATAGGCAATGATGTGTGTCTTGCCATAATGGAGGTACTGTATAATGAGTTTGGAGACACCAAATACAGGCCGCACCCACTCCTGAGGAAGATGGTAAGAGGAGGACTTCTGGGCAGAAAGACAGGCAAAGGATTCTATGATTATTCAAAATAGAAGGAGGTATAGCCATGAATAATGTGGTAATTGTAAGCGCAGCAAGGACTGCCATAGGTAAATATGGCGGCAGTCTGACTTCAATTCCTGCACCTGACCTGGGTGCTGTGGTCATAAAAGAAGTATTAAAAAGGGCCAACCTGAAACCTGAGGATGTAAACGAGGTAATCCTGGGAAATGTCTTACAGGCCGGTTTGGGTCAGAACCCTGCAAGGCAGGCCGCAATAAAGGCAGGCATACCGGTAGAAGTCCCATCCATGACCATAAACAAGGTATGCGGCTCAGGATTAAAATCA
>JASEJQ010000110.1 GCA_030016635.1 Thermoanaerobacteraceae bacterium
CCGATGGCAATGGCCAGGTGTGTTTTACCCACACCTGGAGGTCCTATGAGTATTATATTTTCTTTTTTATCTATGAAAGATAATCCCGATAAATTTATTATCTCTTTTTCATTTATTCCTGGCTGAAACTTAAAGTCAAACTCTTCTATGGTCTTTAATGATGGGAATTTAGCTGTTTGTATCTTCCTGTTTATTGATCTATCGGTTTTAGCCAGGAATTCCTGTTCTATTAGATTGGATAGATAACCTATATAACCCAGCTTTGTCTTAGATGCATTTTCAGCTTCTGTTTCAAAGATTTCAAGGACAGTCTTCATGCCGAGAATTTTGAGCTGTTTTTTTAATCTCTCTGTTTGAGTGTCAGCCATGCACTTTTCACCACCTATCTTGTAAGATCTCTATAGTAGTCCATAGTCCTTATGTTATAACTACCTGTGTTTATGTTCTCTCTTGTATTTATTGTTGAGATTTCTTCTTTCTTCAAGGGATATTTCTTAAGTAAATTCCTTACAAAACTGCTGTTATATATTCCATACTCCAAAGCTTTTCCCAAAACCTCATCAATGACCTTGTCCTCATAAAGGGTACGCTGCTTTAGAATATTTTGACCGTGGACATTGTAGTTGGACATCCTTTGTTCCATAACACTAAAGAACTCTTCACCATTTTCTGTGAATACCTCTTTAAACTTATTTCTTATTTCCGGGGCACTTTGTGGTACTTTCATATATAGACCTTCATAATGACTCTTATCTATTACTGTAGCTCCTTTTTTATCCGATTTTTTATGCTTTGCAATAATATTACCGGCATCAGAGTATATATCTATTTCATAGCCCATGTACCTTACAATCCATACTGATTTATTTGCATACTGATATGGCACAGAATACCTTGTCCCATCTACAGATACAAGGCAGTCCCATGAGACCTTTCTGTGTTCCTTTAGTGATGGGTAGAAATAGTTGGATTGACATGGTTTTAAGCAGCTTTTTTCATCTTCATAAAGGACTATTGGTTTTTCCAGAGTTGTTGAATGTATTTTACTATCATACTCTTCAATGAATATATCAGCTGCGGTATTGAGGTCCTCTATGGAAGAGAATTCGTTGCCCTTAATGAAATGTTCTTCTATATAGCTAAAAGGCTTCTCAATTTTGCCTTTATTACGTAAAGATTAACGTAACAAAGGTTACGTTAAGACTTTCATTATGTAAAGAAATGTGATTCCAAATGTGGAA
>JASEJQ010000111.1 GCA_030016635.1 Thermoanaerobacteraceae bacterium
GTTGGCACCTTTCTATTTACATAATCATCCATTTTTGCATATTCATGTTTATACAGTAGGGGATTACTACTCGTATATGTTGATTTCATTTTGTGCCTGGTATATTGCTTCTTCATCTATCTCTTTTTGTTTTTTGGAATATGCATAGATGAGTGAGGCAGTTACCAGGTTATTTATTAATCTGGGTATACCTTTGGTAGCAGAGTATACTGCCTCATATGCCGACTTTGTAAATATGTCGTCTGCTGTGCCTGCTATCTTCATTCTTGTCTTGATATATTCTTCTGTCTCATCTTTTTTAAGTCCCTGCATGACGTACTTTATGGCGATTCTCTGTCTCAATGCACTGTTTACGTTTAAGGCCAGTTTGTTTCTTATGAGAGGTTGTCCTGAGAGTATTAATATATATGGGTTCTGGGAATCCATGTTAAAGTTGAATATTATCCTTAAGTCTTCGAGTACATCGTTGGATACAAGTTGTATCTCATCTAAGATTATTACCGGTGTTATCTTCTGGCTGTAGTATAGGTCTTCTATGGCCTGCTGAATTTGATGGAATATGGTTACCTTTTCGGTTTCCATGGTGTCTTAAAGGTATTTTTGCATTGTCATATAGGTTTACCTGGTAAGCTTCTCCAACCCTTTTTCCTTCATGATAGAGGAGAAGTGGTAC
>JASEJQ010000112.1 GCA_030016635.1 Thermoanaerobacteraceae bacterium
AGAAAAGTGGCTGAAACATTTCTTCATTAAGATTATTAAATACCCATGTTCTTAATCTATGATAATAACTATCTTCAGAAATTTTTCCAAGTAACCAATAATCTGAAAATGACATTTGTCTGTCTGCTTTTCCTAACATTTTTATCACCACATTTTTCTTATTATATTATTTATATTATATCATAAAAATAGCTCTTAAGTGCTTATTTCATATGTGTTCAGGAGTATTTTTTATTGTAAATTATATGGTTTTCAATAACATATTTGTTAATTTGTGATTGATGATTTCGAGTGGACTCTTAGTGTTCTATGTGGTTAAAGAACAGGTTGTTGAGATTTACAGGGTTATATATGCTAAAATGGATTTAAGCAAAGTCATAAAATGACATAAACGATACTATAAAAAATATAAACCAAAGAGTTAAACATGTGATACGAAAGTGATACACAAAATTCCTGAAGCCATAATTTTTTAATGAAAATAAACATCATCCTTTGACAGGATCACGATAAACAAAAACTAGTAGTGAGTAGTGAGTAGTGAGTAGTGAGTAGTGAGTAGCCCACCCTTAATGCTGCAAAATAGAAAGGG
>JASEJQ010000113.1 GCA_030016635.1 Thermoanaerobacteraceae bacterium
ACATAAAATGAGATTTTCCTTTATTGCATGGATAATATTATTTGTGTTAATATATCCCGTATTTGACAGTTAAAGAAAAGAAAAAGCTTGGGAACCCTTGAAGATAAAGAGACCCAAGCTTTTGTTTTCTCATTAAAAAGTGAGTAATGTATTTATGATTTTGTACATTTTAAAATTTTTTTCATCTGGCTTTTGCTGACAATCTGATAATCCGTACGGAAACCAAATGCTTCGTGAATATCATCTGTAAAGTCCGTTCTTGTGTAAGCAGGTATGTAACCCTCACCTTTTACTTCCAAGAAATTCATATCTCTTAATCCATTAATGATATCATGACATGTATATTTTCCGTTCAGCTTCTTTTCAAGAAGTCTATAGATGACTAAGGAAATGAAGCAGGTCGTAAAATGAGCCATTATTCTATCATCCCGGCTTAAATATACTGGTCTAGCTTTAAATTCACTTTTCATGATCCGGAAACATTCTTTGATTTCCCATCGCCTTCTATTCACATTGATAATTGAAGAAGCATCATCTTCAAGATTTGTACACACAGCATAG
>JASEJQ010000114.1 GCA_030016635.1 Thermoanaerobacteraceae bacterium
GTAGGCTAAAAACCACCGCTGCCATCTTCAATACTTTCACCGCTTCGGGGTTTCAATTCCTTGGAGGTAGGCTAAAAACCAAAATGTCTCCACTCTACGATGATTTTTTGTATCAGTTTCAATTCCTTGGAGGTAGGCTAAAAACAACATGGGAACGGCAGGTATCGCTGGAAGAAGCCGAAGTTTCAATTCCTTGGAGGTAGGCTAAAAACGAATAGAACATGCATCAGGCTTATTGTTGAAAACAGAAAAGTTTCAATTCCTTGGAGGTAGGCTAAAAACGGTATTTTCCATTACTTGTGAGAGATTTTCCGGTGGGGTTTCAATTCCTTGGAGGTAGGCTAAAAACACAGGTCCCAGCTGACTGTGCTGAGGCCTTTTGTGTAGTTTCAATTCCTTGGAGGTAGGCTAAAAACGAACGTTTAGAAGCAATTCAAGAATATAAAAAAATATTGTTTCAATTCCTTGGAGGTAGGCTAAAAACTTTTGGCATAGCAGTTATATTTGAC
>JASEJQ010000011.1 GCA_030016635.1 Thermoanaerobacteraceae bacterium
GCATTTGTTAGAAGATGGGAGGATGATGAACTATGAAGAATGATACTTTACTCCGATCCGAAGGTATGGATATACTTATAAAGTATCTTGGAAAAGTTAACGCAGAAAGATTCATCACTTTAATAATGAGAGAACCTTTTGATTACACTAAATGGCAGACTGATCTATGGAAAGATAAGGGCGTCAAAGAACTTAGCAAAAAAGCAATGGAATACCGCAAATCTCAATCGTAAAAAGTAGAACCAATTTTATGTAGTAGAGAAGGCCTGATTTATCAAATTAAACCAGGCCTTCTCTATCAAAATTTTATCCTATCCCTATATCTCTCCATGAGTTTTCTATTATGCTCATCTGCCCCATCAATATTGCCGCTTATGAATATTGGCGGCTCATATCCATTCTCATGCATTATCTCTACTGCCCGGGCAAAGACAGCATTCAGTATAGTTGCGCCAATTACTGTAGAGCTCGGTGCAAATGGCTCGGGTACACCCTCCAGCTTGAGTATCGCATCCCCTGGTACACCGTGGTTATCTATGACTATATCTCCAAACTCATACAGATGTTTTCCGCTGGAGTGCCTCGAGGGCTGCGATTTTGAATATTCCATAGATGTTATCACTATAACTCTTGCCTCTTTTCCCTTTGCATATATGGCCATCTCTATGGGTACCGGATTTCTCCCTGAGTTTGATATGACTATAACTATATCACCCTTTCTTATGTCTTGATATTTTGCAAGGATGGTACCATATCCCTCAAATCTCTCAAGGTCTGAGCTTTTGGCTGCTCCCTCATGGAGCATAAGGCCGGTGTCCAGTATAGGATGTACTGGTACTAATCCACCTGCCCTGTAGTACATCTCCTCTCCCAGTATATGCGAATGGCCACATCCAAATATGTGGACAATGCCACCATCCATTATACACCGGGCTATTGCAGATGAAGAGAGCTCTAAATTATTTAACTCAAGAGTTTTTATTTTTTCAATAATTTCTCCAATTTTATTTATATAGTCATTGCTTAGCACTCTCATCTCTCCTCGTTATATTTTCTATTATAGTTATTATGTTATCTATAACTGAATTTATAATCTGCTCTCCTTTTTGACGGGTAGCGGCTTTTGCATCTCCAAATACTCCAAAACTTGATACCTCGTCCCAATATATTGGTGTTTCATCAAAGCCCGGTGGATATTCTGGATACTCTGTAACTGCCTTGTTCATATCTACCTTAGTATCATCAATATAAAGCATCATTGATGTCTCAATCTCGCAGGCATGTATTATAGATGGGTGGCTCTTAGGTGACTGACAAACGTTTTTAGCTATTTCATTTATTCCAGGATAAGTAAAATATATTACCCTGAATCCTATCTCATCATATATTTCTCTGGCTGCCTCCTTAACTGCTGTCATATTACCTATATGTGAGTTAACTATTATTAAATATTGTACTCCCTGAAAATTTACTCCTCTTGCTATATCTTTTATTATAGCTTTAAGAGTATCTGTCGATAAAGAGAGACTACCGGGAAATCTCTTGAGAGACCATACCTGGCCGTAATTAATAGTAGGAAGCAAAATTCCTTTTATTTTTTCTGACAACAGCCGGGCTACACCTTCTGCCAGAAAATTATCAGTACCAAGTTTCATATGTGGGCCATGCTGTTCCAAGGCCCCCAGGGGTAATATAGCGTATTTTTTATTTGTTAGTTGTTCATATTCCTGCCACGAAAGTTCCTGCCATTCATTCATAAGTGTCACACCCTGAAGCTGAAAAATTCACGTGGATTGTTTATAAGCAGATCCTCAATTATTTCTTTACCATTTAACCCCTGGGAATTCGCCTCTTCTATGAATCTTGGCACCCATTTGGTTAGTATAAAGGTTAGGCCAGGCCCACCACCATATTCAATATAATATGACTTCCTTGCCATATCCCCAGAAATCATTATTTTCTTTTGATAGCCTTTCTTGCAGAGTTCTATAATAGAATTTATTCTTACACTTTCTGGATAATACTTTACTTTTCCAAGACCATCAAATATAAGGTAAGCACCTGTTTCTGCTATTTTGAGGTAATACCACATATCAGGATTTCTATCCATATGGCCAAAGGCCACATGAGTCAGGTCAACCCCCTCTTGCCTTAATATTTCTATTTGCTCTAATGCCATAGTCCCTATTTCCGTATGAGCATACATAGGTGCTTTTGTATAATTTTGGGCCTTTGCAGCGGCTCTTATTACCTTTTCTTCTGTTGGTGTAATTGTATTATAACTTGTACCAATTTTAATCTGCCCACACTTTATTCCCGTATCTTCATAGCCCTCCATGACTTCCTTTATCATTAGTTCAACCATCTCTTCCATAGGCATCTCATGTACCCATTTTTCATAATAGAGTCCTTTATTAAAACCTGTTGTACAAACAATATTAATGTCAACGTTATCTGCTATTTCTTTTAATTTTAAAACATCTCTCCCATAGTCGATTGCAGTTCCTTCTATAATGGAATTGCCGCCAGCATCTATGAACATCTTTATTTCATTAACAATCTTCGCTGTATCATCTACAACCAGATCTTCATCTTTGCCACTGACCCAATAGGGTGGTTTAGAATATAAATGCTCATGCGAATATGTTATTCCCAATTTTGATGGGTCGATATCACCTTTTATAGTCCTTATAAACCTCATTTTAAATACCTCCTAAAATGTCTCAAGCCCGTTAAAACGGGCTTGAGGTTTATATAGCTCATGCAAATAGTTTAGCAATAAACGACAATATAAAACCAAATATGAACATATCTGAATCTGCTGCCCAAAGTACTGTATCAGGTACCGTATGTGCCAGTGCACCCACCATCCACCATTGACCCAGTGCAACAACAGTCGATGTTATTATACCACCTGCTATAGCTCCTCTTACCCCACCGGTTATATTGCCAAAAACACCAGCAGTTGCTGCATGGAAGAATATTACTATCATCGTTGGCACAAAAGCATGTAAGCCGGAGGTGCCTAATATAACCAGCCATACCAAAGCAGTTGCAAAAGCCGATAAGAAACCTATGATTGTAGCGGTCGGCGCATATGGGAATACTACTGGACAATCCAAAGCTGGAACTGCGTTTGGTGCAATTTTTGTAGCAATACCTTTAAACGCCGGTACAAGTTCACCTATGAATAACCTAACTCCATATAAGATAACCGCTATACCTGCCGCAAACTGAAAGCCTTGCAAAAAACCATATATTATAAAGTTTTGTGAGCCTGCCTTAGAAGCTAACTGTTGTATTGCAGGATTTGTCCCAAAATCAGGTCTTAAATAAAGGATGGTTGCACCTACTACATAAAGTAAACCCATCACTATTGTTATAATCACGTTGGAATCCTTTAGAAAGTCTAATCCCTTTGGCAATTTTATTTTTTCTGTGCTTTGTTCTGGATTGCCAATATATTTTCCAACTATTGCAGCCAGAAAAGCTACAGAAGATGAAGTATGGCCCAATGCAATCTGGTCATTGCCGGTTATCTTTTTCATGAACTTCTGAGTATAGGCAGGCTGTAATGTCCAATACACACCCATTAATAAGGTCCCAATTATCAATAAGGCGGTTTTTGAAATTCCGGGAATGGCTTCTATTAAAATTGCTGTGGTTATCAGCGTTACCCAAAACATCATATGGCCTGTAAGATAGATATATTTAAATCTTGTAAATCTTGCAAGCAAAACATTAAGTAAAAAACCAAAAGTCATAACCAATGCCACAATACTGCCATACTCAGCCAGAAAATCAGGCGTCCCTTGCAATACAGGCGGTGCTTCTATACCAAATATTATATTCCACATTGGTTCAAATATGCCCAATGCTCCTACCAATACTCCTGAACCTGCACTTATGATCAAAAAGCCCAGTATTGTCTTTAAAGTGCCACTTACCACTACAGACGCTGGTTTATTTTGAAGTAAAAGTCCAACTAAAGCAACCAAGCCTATTAAGAATGCAGGCTGTCCAAATATATTGTTAGCCAGCCACTGAGCTATTGAAATTAAGGTATCCACATTCTATTCCCCCTTATTTAAATATTAAAATATTCTTTTAATTTTTCTTTAATTTCATTTTTGTCAAAGTAATTATTGATAATAATTTTTTGTGCTGGGTTTTGTTCCAACAAGGGTGCTAACTGAGGTGATGTAAGTATTAAATCTGCATTCTCAGATGCCGCATAGCTGGCATCCATGTGATCAACTTCAGCCTGTATTTTTAATTCATTTAACACCTCCTCTACATTCATTCTTAATAATAGACTTGTGCCCTGGCCCAACCCACAGACTGTTAATATTTTCATTTAGTTTCCTCCTTCTATGACGAATATTTTATGATATAATCTATGATTCTCTCTTTATTCATATTCTTAATAAGCACACTTTGAACATCTTCATTGCTAAAAAATTGCATCAGTTGTGATAGTGCCTTTATATGGCTGTTATTATCTACTGCGCACAGGCACACCACAATCTTTACAGGGTCATTTTGCTGATGACCAAAGTTGACAGGATTCTTGAGCGTGATAAGGCTCATCCCCACCTCCTTTGCTCCATCTTCAGGCCTGGCATGGGGCATTGCTATGCCGGGTGCTATGACTATATAGGGACCAAGCTGCTTTACAGTCCTTACCATGGCATCAATGTATCCTGGCTCTATCTTACCTGCATTTACTAAGAGTTGCCCTCCTTCCCTTACCGCCTCCTCCCAGTTATCTACTTCAACATTTAGTTTGATTGTTTTCTCCGTTAAAAGGTCCTTTAACACTGGTTGTCTTACCTCCTTTGAAATCAAATGCGACATTTCTGGTGCAATAATCCTGCTTAGTCCTTCTTTTAACCCCGCTTCGTCTGTTATTATGGCGTATCGTTTTATTACCTTTATAACTCGCTCGAGCTTATCATCATCAATTGGTTCAGGTTTTATATAAATTTCCCTTAAAATTCTTTTTATATTGCTTATATCCTCTTCTGTAAGCATCGGTGAGACTTTTACGTATGGTAACACTGCATCCTTTAAATTGATTGTTGAAATAACAATGTCTGCGTCTGTCTTTAGTTCTTTCAGCCCATGATAGGATGTGATATCTTCAATAATTATATTTTCAAACTCATTCATTACCCTGGTGGCCAGCAGCCTGGCTGTGCCAAGCCCCGTGCTGCATACCAGTACGGCTCTAATGGACCTTTTGGACCTCATTCTTTCTAATGCTGCTCCAAAATGAAATGATATATAGCCAATCTCATCTTCATCAATTTTCTTACCTGCATAATTTTCCACTATCTTTACTGCTTTTTCCACTGCTTTGAACAGCTTAGGGTAGTTGGTTTTAACGTCATCCAGCAGTGGGTTCTTCACGGGAAGGTCATTTTTTATCCTGTAGAGTGTGGGTGTGAGATGTTCCTTTAATCCTTTAAAGAGAATATCATCATGTTCCAGGTCTACCTTCAGCTCTTCTTCTACCTTTTTTATGAGTTCTGAGGTCATAAACTCCACGTCAAGCCAGTTTTCCTTTTCTATATCTACTGCCGTGGTAGACTTACTGCCCAGGAGATGGAGTGTAATATATCCCATTTCCCCTATCGGGACTTCTATACCATAGTGGCTTTCTATACAGCTGGCTATCTGAGAAGCAACTGCAAATTCCTTGGCAACCTGAAGCTGTTTTATTTCTTCATGTGGCATCATTATGTTTCTTCCCAGCTTTATTCTCTTTACCGCAATTGCAAGATGAAGTATGAGCCCTGAAAAATCCATGTCTGATAGCCTGTATCCAAGTTCCTGTTCTGCTTCCCTCAATACCTCAGATAGGAATTCGACATCCTTATCATTAATAAAATCGGAGATTTCTTTTTTTGCTCCCGGCTTAAAGATTCTTTCATCCAAATAATCAAGCAATTTTGGTGTGTCAGTCTCTTTTGTGAGGAGTTCTATGGCAGCCCTTCTGATTTCTTTTTCTTCACCTGTTATTTTAAGACCATTTTTTGTAGGCTTAATATTTATATTAAACCTTTCAAACCAATCCCTTACATTCTTAAGGTCGTTTATTACTGTATTCCTGCTGACATAGAGCTTTTCTGCCAGTTCATCTATCTTAATTTCATCCTTAGCCTTTAATATAAGGGCCTTAAGTATGTCTTCCCTCTCCAGGCGGCCAGGCCCATATTCATAATAGTCAATCGAGGATAGGGCGTCTGCAATAGATTTCTTTTCTCTAAGATAAACCCCTGTATTGGGTTTTCTCTCAACGGGTGAAATGTTATTCTCCTTCAGCCAGTCATCTATCCTGTCTAAATCATATCTTATTGTCCTGGTACTGACCTTAAAGACTTCAGCCAGTTTAGAGGTCGTAACCGGTTTATCTGCTTCTATGAGATAATTTAGTATGTCAATGCAACGGGTATCCAGATACATCCGCTTCCCTCCTCTTGATTTTTATTCTATACTATATATTCTATCTTTTTAAGTCCAAACCTTTTCCTCTTAAATGTGGCAAAATAAAAAAGAAGGCTAAAGCGCCTTCCTAATAAACCCGTCTGCTTTTTTGAGTTCTTCTTCTGCCTGCTCCCTCGATATGCCTTTTAAGATCATCAATATGGCGGTCTTGGAGTGATATCCTGATCCCTCTAATGCCTCTTCAACAATTTCATCTGGAGCACCTGTGGCCAGCTTTACTATCCTCCTGGCCCTGGCTAAGAGCTTTTCATTACTGGCCTTCATGTCCACCATGAGGTTTGTGTACACCTTGCCAAGCCTTATCATAGAGGCAGTGGAGAGCATATTTAAGACCAACTTCTGTGCTGTACCCGCCTTCATCCGTGTAGAGCCCATAATGACCTCGGGCCCAACCTCGGGGGCTATCATGACGTCCACAATCTTTTCCAGTTCACTGTCTTTATTGCAGGCTATGCCTACGGTTCTGCAGCCTGTGCTTCTGGCGTAATCAACGGCACCGAGGACATATGGCGTCCTACCACTGGCAGCAATACCAACAGTCACGTCTATGTCTTTAAGCCCCTTTTCTGATAGGTCCCTTTTCCCTTGTTCCCTGTCGTCCTCTGCCCCCTCCGTAGATGAATAGAGAGCCTTAATGCCCCCCGCTATCACTCCCTGGAAGAGTTCAGGACTTACACCATATGTTGGCGGACACTCTGAGGCGTCAAGCACACCCAGCCTGCCGCTGGTACCTGCACCTACATAAAATATCCTCCCGCCTTTTTTGATGGATTCCACTATTATATCGACGGCTTTTGCTATAGATGGCAGTTCCTGCTCTACAGCTAAGGCCACCTTTTTGTCCTCATCATTGATCTTTCTTAAAATGCCCATGGTATCTAGTGTGTCTATGTCCATTGTATCTGGATTTCTGCCTTCCGTGGTTAACCTGTCCAGGTCCATAATACCAGTCCCTTCTTATTTTAAAATTGTAGTCATTGCTATGTTGTTTATATATCCTCTCAAGGGAATGAGCTTTTGGTTTTCTCTTGTGGGATGTACCCTGTTAGTCAAAAGGACAAAGCCCAGGCCATACTGTCTGTCTATGAGTATGGATGTTCCTGTAAAACCTGTGTGATAAAGTACATTATCTGATACAAGGTCTCCCATGGAGTGGCCAGGTGTCTTTAGCTCCCATCCCAGACCACGCCTCTCATTCAGGCCCTCGGTATAGCATCTGCCCATCGCATCAATAGCCGCTCTGCCAAGTATCCTCTTCCCTTTATAGTATCCGTCATTTAATATCATTTCAACAAATCTCACCAGGTCGGGGACAGTAGAAAAGAGTCCTGCATGGCCGCTTGCGCCTCCCATTATATATGCGTTGCCGTCATGTACTTCCCCTACAATCATACCCCTATCCTCACTATATTCCGTGGCAACGCATCTCTTTTTTAATTCCTCTGGAGGGTTATAACACGTATCAAACATCCCCATGGGTTCAAAGACATACATATTGGCAAATTTATATATCGGCTCTGCCACTTTTTCTACAACAAGGCCCAGAAGCATAAACCCCATGTCGGAGTATAAGACCTTCTCCCCCGGCTTATATTCAAGCTCCACATCATATAGCCTGTCTATGACCTCCTCATAATTTCTGCACATACGGTAAAACTTTATCTCAGCAGGCAGGCCTGATGTATGGGTCAGAAGCTGAAATATTGTAGTATCTTCGTATCTATATCCCGGTAAAATGCTTTTAATCCTGTCATATAACCCGATTTCTCCATTCTCTATTAAAATCATGATAGAGGTGGTGGTAGCTATAACCTTAGTGAGGGAGGCCAGGTCAAATACACTGTCCCCCCTCATTTCCCTTTTTATTGGTTCTACCTGTGCATTCCCCATGAATCCAGAATAGGACTCATCCACAGACACTATGCCAAAACAGGCACCAGGAAAAGCCCCCTCAGCCATGCATTTTGCAAGGAAATCCCTGAGATAATTGACTCTGTTTGCATTCAGCATTATATCAAGCCCCTTATGAGATCCATAAAATTATTTGCCGGTTCATCGGGAATCATCCTTGCTGTCATCTTTATGCCCATTGAATCAAGTTTTTTAAATATCTCTACATCTTCTTTAGTGACATTGACAGATTTCTTTACCTGTGTAGCTCCCTCTTTGTGGGCCATATTGCCCACATTTATCTCAGGCAGATTTACTCCAGCCTCAATAAGCCTCAGGCAGTCTCTCGGATTTTTAAATATCATAAAAACCCTGTCAGCATCATACTTACCTGCCTTTATCCTTTCTGCTGCGTCTGCTACGGTAAGGACAGAGAGTTTTATCCCGGGAGGTGTTGCCATCTTCAAAACGCTCTTTTGGATTTCATCTTTTGAAGCCTCGTCATTTACTACCATTATCCGGGTGACACCCAGTGAATTGCTCCACACGGTAGCCACCTGGCCGTGTATAAGTCTCTCATCAATTCTAACATGAATTATTGCCATAAATTAACCTCCAAGTTTTATCCTAATATCTTCAGATTATATAATACCACACCCAGTACCAAAAGGAATATAATAAGTTTTGTAGAGTTAAAACCTTTACGGCCTAAAAGCCAGTATGACAGCAATACTATCGCCATTGGCACCATAGATGGCATAATGTTGTTTAGCATATCCTGGACTTTTAGCTCTACCTCACCGCTTTTGAACACCAGCGGGACATTGGCCTTTACAACCGCCGGGGCCAGGCCGCCTATAACCGTAAGCCCCAGTATGGCAGCGCCTTCTGTAAGCTGTTTCAATTGGTTGGCAAATCCTACGGCTATCCTTCTGCCCTGTTCATAACCTATTATCGTAAACTCATACCTTACCCACCATATGGCTATGGCCGGTATAACAGGAATTAGAGCACCTATTACATTCCCCTGCAGTGCCATATAGGATGCCACACTGAATACAATTGTCCTGTATATGGCAACAAATACAGTATCTCCTATACCTGCAAATGGTCCCATAAGACCTGTCTTAATACCGCTTATTGTATCCTCATTGGCCAGGCCGTATTCCTCTTCCATAGCTATATCGGCACCCACAATAAGGTGAGCCATGGCAGGGGTTGTATTAAAGAACTGCAGATGCAGTTTCAGAGCTCTTGTCATCTCTTCCTTGCTCTTATAAAGTTTTTTCAGTATTGGCATTATAGCGAAGCAGTACCCAAGGCCCTGCATCTTTTCGTAGTTCCATCCCATCTGAAGCCCCAGTATTGTCCTCCAGAATACAGAAACCAGGTCTCTTTTTGTAACCTTTTTCTCCACCTTTGCATCAGTCATCAATATCTCCTCCTTCTGTCTGAGGCTTTAATTCATTCTTTAAGAACAGGTAGGCAGCCGCAACCGCAAATCCAATCAATGCTATACCTATCAGACTTACCTTTAAATATGCTGCCAGTACGAAGCCGATAATCATAAAGGGATAAAACTTCTTTAGAGGTAGATACCTCATCAGTATTGCAACACCCATGGCAGGGAGGATACCACCTGCAACCTTAAGGCCACCCATGAGCCACTGTGGCAGATATGCTGTGATAGCCTTGACAACTTCACTTCCGAAATACAGCCCCAAAAACACAGGAATAGCACGGCTAAGGCCCCATGGTATTATTCCCATAAGGTTCATTCTGGCCACTCCATCTGCATTTCCATCTTCAGCATACCTGTCAGCCCTATGCTGGAAATATGTGTTGGATAGCCTGGCCAGTATATCCAGCTGCGTGAGTAAAAGCCCTATAGGTAAGGCAATCCCTATAGCAAACTCCACATCCTGCCCTGATATTATCGCAAATGCAGTCCCTATAACTGCTGCCGACATAAAGTCCGGTACTGTAGCGCCTCCATATGTGGCCACACCCAGCACCATTAACTGTAGCGTAGCACCCACTGTAAGGCCCATTGGAATGTTACCCATTATAAGTCCTGTAACAAAACCGGCCATCAAAGGATTACCCAGTGAAATCTGAAGGCTTAAAGCATCAAGCTGTGCAACGAAGGCATATACCGTCAAAAATAGTATTTGCCAGAATGCAATTTCCATAAATTTCCCTCCTTTTAACTTTTCATAATGCCTGCAATTTCTTTAAAGACATCTTTGATACCGCTTTTGCCCACCTCTACAAGGTGATCTTTAAGCTCTTCGGCATCATCGATATAAGAGGTGGCAAACTCCAGAACCATTCCCAGATTAAACCCGCTTATGAGTTTTACTTTCTCATTCTTGAAGAGTTCTGTAGTCGCCACATTGGATGGTGTCCCGCCAATAAGGTCCACCATTACTATTATATTGCTATAACCCTTTACCTCATCCATCACCTCCTTTATCTTTTTCTTTAGGCCCTCAGCTCCATCCTTTGCATCCATTGATACTGCGTATGCACTATCGATATTGCCGACAACCATCTCCGCACTTTTCAGTGTTTCCTCAGCCATCCTGCCATGGCTTATTAAAATTAATGCCGTTTTCTTCAAAAGCTGCACCTCCTGACTTAGAAAATATAAAGCCTTTTGTGAGGGCACCAGACTATGTAGCAAAAATCATGCCAGGTTTGGTTTCCCTCACAAAAGGCCTATTTACAGGGTCTCATATACCATCTAATACAGTACAATACTCATCCATATCAATATGGGATAACAATAATACCCAATAAGACACTATTATATATTACGATAGTTGAGCTTAATTGAATTTAAGAGTGAGATATGCTTTCTCTCCTCAATTATTATGCTCAGGACCGTCTCCCTGGTGTTTCTGTTCTTTGTGCCCTCAGAGAGCGCCTGATACAGCAGGATAGAATCTTTCTCCAGGTCCAATGCCATGTTTATAGCATCAAGGGGCTCCCTGATGCCCTCCAGGACCTTATCTATGTCCTCGTCCTCTGGAAATACAGATGCATGTACGAGATCATCAATATACTTGCTGGCCTCCATATCAAAAAAGTCAGCTGATTTGTCACCTGCCATCTCGTCTATGGCTACAGACTGAAGTTCCTTAAACCTTTCTTTGTGCTTTAATTCTTCATCTGACAATCTCAAGAATATGGATCTTGCCTCTCCATCTTCAAGTTTTGCGGCAGCTTTTTTATAAAAAGCATTACCCTTGTCTTCCATTTCTATGCCTATGGTGATTAAGTCAAGACTGCTATAGTTTTCCATGTTTTCCCTACCGATGTTTATTATTCTATAGTTATTATTCTCTATTAAACTAATATTTCCTTCCCTATTTTATAATTTCCTCAATTATTTTTAATTCATCACTTTCCAGAGTTACACCAAAATCCTCATATACTGTTCTTATAAGAGGAACCGGTGGTAGTGCACCTTCTACAACCCTGCTCGCAAATTTGAACCTCTCTATGGCATATGCCATATGCATAGTAAACAGCGTGTATTTGTGGTTATCCAGCTTAATATCCTTTTCCTTCTCAATCATCCTGGCATACTTGTCAAGAAATGGCATGAGTTTTCTCCCTGATAAGAAGTTCAGATTTTCATCAAGGGCATCCATGATCGCCCCATAGACCACTGTCCTGTCTTCATCCTTTATATCTGCCCTGAGTTGAGTGCTGCCGGAGATAAGCCTTAAAACCCTTTCCAGGCCATTTCCGGTGACAAACTCCATCAAGTTTATAAATGGGACCCCGGGCATTTCCGGGTTGATGCTGCCGGCAATGGCTGCTATTTGGCGTCCTGCAGCAATCCTTTTCATGTTTTCTACTGCTTTTTTCCTGTCACTTATATTGATTTCTATTACATCTACACCCTCTATGTTGTTCTTCTTGAGGGCCCTTTCTATTACCTCCTTAAGGTACATGGCTGTCCCTTCCCCTGTACTGCAGACGGTAAATATCACCCTTTCCCTCTGTGGACTCCCGTTTACCTCTTTCGATGTCGCAGCTATCAAATCCCTGGTTAAATCCAGTACAGCCCTTGCTACATCGCGCAGCGTAGAATAGGGTAGCATGGACCTGTGGGCAGCCTCTATGAGCGCAGGGGTGCTTACATTGTCTATGGTGATGGTGTCTATCCCTGTGCGCTTCTCTATTTCCTCCCCGAACACCTTGAGTGAGCCCATGTCTACCATTAAAAGTATCCCTTTTCCTTCATCTATGTCCTTGGCTAGGCCGATTGCCCTCTCTAAAATATCTTCGGGGTTGTCATCTAAGCTCATGTCTATGGCCTTCACATGGTCAGTCCTCAAGAGCTTGTTTGCCACATCCGCCATGCCGGTGGCAGTCCCTTCCCCGTGAGCTATAACCATTACCCCTATCTTTTTGGGTTTCTCTTCCCCATTGGTAAGGTAGAGTATCATGCTTATAAACCCGGCCTCATAGGTTGGTATATCCCTCTTTAAAAGGCTCTTTAACCGCTCCACCATGTAAGAGGCCACCTCATACTCCACTGGATGTCCACTCTTGATGTCATCGAGGTTTATGGGGTTTACCTTATTTTTCCTCACAAACATGGAGTTTATGTGAAAGGCTAAGGCTATCAAAGTATCCTCCTTGATGTGGTAATTAAATTTCTTCAACACCTCTTCAGAGAGTACCTTTACGCTGCTTATTATGTCTGCACTTAAAAATCTGGCAAGTTCCTGCTCTTTTATACCTATAGATAATATGCCTTCCCTGTATCTTAAGAATACTTCTTCCAGGTCTTTTAAGAGCCTGTCGGTCATCTCTCCCTTTGATAGCCCATTTCCCCTGTATTCCCTGCTCTTTTCATCCAGATATTCATATACCTCCATAGAAAAATCATATGGGTCTCTTTCGCTTTTCTGCCTCTCAAAAGACGCCCCATCAAACACATAATCCCCATACTTTAAGAGCTTTTCAGCGGACCTCTTTTCATCCCCTGGAGTCAATATTGCCTCCCTTATACTCTCTGGGAGATGGCTTAAGGTTATCCTCATTTCATCCTGGTTTATAAGGTAGTCCAAGTACCCCCTGGATGATATGCGCTCTATGTCCGACTTCAGTTCACCCACATTTCCTGATGGCTTATATAATAGCAGTGAGAGCATCACATCCCGAGCCACCTTAATGGGTCTCTTTACCCGCTCAGCCTCTTTATTAAAAAAGTCGGATATGATCTCCAGTTTTTCTGCAAGGCCCCTTTCCCTAAGGGAAGGAAGTTTTATCATTATAGGAAAACGTCTTAAAAATGTCTCCAGGAGGGCAGACCTGGGGTCCCGGGTTGTGGCAGCAATTATGATGATATCAGCCTTCCTCTCGCTTACCTCACCAAGCCTCCTGTAAAGTCCCCTGTCTATTATGTTAAACAGCATTTCCTGGCCTTCAGGAGGCAGCCTGTGCACCTCATCCAAAAATAATATCCCCCCGCCAGCCTTTTCTACAAGCCCTACCCTGTCAACATCACTCCCGGTGTACGCACCCTTTGCACTCCCAAACAGTATGGACATTAAAAGCTGAGGGTTATTGGAGTAGTCAGCACAGTTAAAGACGACGTAGGGTGCGTCTTCCTTTATGACTCCATTGGCCCTGGCAAAAAGGTACATATGCTCTGCAAATGTGGTCTTTCCTACCCCGGTTTCTCCCAGAAGGAGTGTGGCCAGGCCCTTCGGAGGATAGAGCATAGCTGCCTGTGCCTGTTTTATATACGGGAGGAGGCTGCCGTCATGGCCCACCATGTCGCTAAAAATGTCCATATTGATGGTATTTGCAGACCTCTCACTCTTAGGTTTGCTGCCTGTGATTCCATGTTCATCTGCCCAATCCCTGGTAAGATAAAGTGTCGGCCTTCCCTCTATCTTATATACCCTGCCCTCTCTGTACAGGGCATTTAAATCCGCTGAGACGTTATTCCTTGTCAAATTCAGCTTTGAGGCTATGTATTCAGCCGAAAACCCCACATCGTCCTTTATGTCCTTTGCCTTTATCCTGCTGCACTCATCATAGAGAAGTCTGTAAACTTTTTCCTTCCTAAGCATCCTAAACCTCCTTAGAGGCTTCCAGAGCCCTCTCTATATGTATGGCAAGGTATCCCACCTCGCCCTCAGGTACATCTTTATCAAGATATCCCTCTATTATGTTTTTAAGTTTATTGGCCACACGGTACGACCTTTTGTATTTCCTCTTTATGGTGTTAATAAGAGGATTATCTATAGGCTTATCCTTATCTACCCTGTCTAAGGCAAACCTCAGGTGGGTGATCAACCTGGCGTAGTCCATACCCGACCTGTCTATGGAGACACCCACCCCCCTCTCTATAGTTTCCACCAGTTCATTTATTATACTGGTGTATTTAACTGTCTTTGACAGGCTGTTATTCTCCATCCCGGCATGTATGTGCATGGCTATTATCCCTGTCTCATCGGCAGGCATTATTACCCCAAGCTTAGCTCCCACCATAAGTACAGCTTTTTCTGCCAGGGCATACTCCTCAGGATATAGCACCTTTAGTTCAGCATTGAACGGATTTTTAATCTCAATGCCCAGTTTTATACGGTCTATGGCAAAGCCTATATGGTCTGCCAGGGAGATGTGGATGTGTTCTGAAAGTTTCTTGCCTGTCTCCTGCTCTATCATCGTGATTATCTCCTCGGCCAGGCCAATCACCTGCTCATCCACGGACTCCAAGAGTCCCTTGAACTTTTCTCTCGTATTGTATTCTAAGACAAATCTCTTCTCTATGCAGGATTCATCAATTATCTCCATAAATCCAAGGCCGCGTCCTATCAGTATTATCTCTTTGCCCTCCTTTTCTGTCAGGACGACATTATTGTTGAGGACCTTTTTCACATGATACATTTATATCACCAATTAAAATATGATTTGGGTGTAATGAGGATAAATTAGAATACTCTATCCCCTGCTATAAACATCCCTTTTATGTTTATGTCTTCATCGAAAAATATTATGTCCGCCATATTCCCCTTCTTTATCTCTCCCATATCATTAAGCCCCAGGAGTTTTGCCGGGTTATATGACGCCATGCGGACGGCCTCTGGTATGGTGACACCAAGATGTTCTACTGCATTATGCACAGCAGCATCCAGGGTAAGCGTGCTGCCTGCAATAGTCCCGTCAGCAAGCCTGGCCTGGCCACTTTTCACAAAAACCTGCTGCCCGCCCAGGTCATATACCCCATCGGCAAGGCCAGCCGCTCTCATAGAGTCTGTGACAAGTATTGACCTCTCTACGCCCTTTATCTTAAGAAGTGTACGTAATGCAGCAAAATGGACATGTACACCATCACAGATAAATTCAGCAAATATGTCACTGTCAAATACAGCCCCAAGGGCTCCCGGCTCCCTGTGGTGAAATCCCCTCATACCATTAAAAGTATGCGTAGAGCTCTTTGCACCTGCCTTTATTCCCTTCATGGCCTCATCATAGGTAGCATTGGTATGGCCCATGGAGACCACTATACCCATATTAGCTAATTTTCTTATAAATTCTGTTGCCCCATCTGTCTCAGGTGCAACAGTAATAAGCTTTACAATGCTGTCAAACCCATCACACAGGCTCATAAACTCATCCATTGACGGCATCTTTATATAATCTTCAGGCTGAGCCCCCTTATGCTCTTTAGATATAAAAGGTCCCTCCATGTGAAGCCCAAGTAGCCTTGCCCCCTCCACCTTACCCATGGATTCACCCACAGTCCTTACCGCCCTTTTGATATTTTCCCCGGGCATGGTCATGGTGGTAGCAAGAAAACCTGTCACACCACTCGCAATAAGAGCCTTAGAAAGCCCATTTATTGCATCAAAGCTGGCATCCATGGTGTCATAACCATTCCTCCCGTGCATATGGATCTCTATAAACCCCGGTGAAACGTACATTCCCCTGGCATCTACTCTCCTAATACCCACGGGGACAGCGTCCCTGAGGTCTACTATCCTGTCCTTATCTACGATTACAACACTATCCACAATCTGGCTTCCAGCAATAACCCTACCATTGGTTATGGCAAACATATTTATCCCCCCAAAAATTGTGTTATAAATTCCGATAGAACATCTTCTTACAATAGAATCATATATGCAATCTCACTTAATAGCGACCACCATTATAGTATCCACACCTGCCTCGACGTCCCCATACCTCTTCTCTATGGACTGGATAATCTCTCCATTGGTCAATATAACCGGGGTTACCGCAGATTTACCTGAAGACTTTAACTTATCCAAGTCAACCTTTATAAGCGGTGTACCCACAGTAACAACATCTCCCTGTTTTATAAGTGCTGTAAAACCGTCTCCCTTGAGTTCCACAGTGTCTATCCCTATATGAATAAGGGTTTCCAGGCCCTCCTTACTCCTTAACCCTATGGCGTGAAGCGTAGGGAAAAGCTGCAAAACTTCACCGTCCACTGGTGATACAATAAGTCCGTCAGTAGGCTCTATCGCCACGCCATCACCAACCATCTTCTGGGCAAAAACCGGGTCTGGTACATTTCCTAAATCAACTATTGTCCCATTTACAGGTGAAAAAATATCCACTGTATTATGTCGTTTAAAAAAGCCGAACAATGCAACCATCCTTTCCTTTGTTCTACCCTATTATAGCATATCCAAAAATTACAGGGGAGGTCTTCCTCCCCTGTAATTTTTACATCATTTTCTGCATTTCCTGAACAATCAGGTCTGCCTTCGTGCCTACCACCACCTGAAGGCTGTTTTTGCCCATGTGGACCACGGCTGTTGCACCAATCTTTCTCAGCCTGTCATCAGATATAATGGAGTCGTCTTTTACTCCAAGCCTGATCCTGGTGACGCAGGCCTCCAAAGAGACTATGTTATCCTTTCCTCCTAGTTCCCTCAGGTAACCCTCTGCCATTCTCTTAATGTCCTCATGAGTTTCGCTTTTGCTCTGTACTGGTGCGTTACCCATTATCTCTGCTGCCGGGTTTACAAACTCCCCATCGGTAGCAAGGCGTCCGGGTGTTGGAAGGTTGAATTTTGTGATAAACCAGTAAAACACAAAGTAATATATGAAAAAGTACACAACGCCTATCAGCAAGAGCAGCAGCGGTTTGGAGGCTATGCCGTAGCTCAATACATAGTCAATAAGCCCTGCTGAAAAACCAAACCCCGAGCGAATTCCAAGGGCATAGGTTACTGCCAGTGATATACCCGTCAGAACTGCATGTACTACATACAGCACAGGAGCAACAAATAGGAATGAAAACTCTATCGGCTCAGTAATGCCGGTGAGGAATGCGGTCAGCGCTGCTCCTATCATAAAACCTGATATGGCTTTCCTGTTCTCCGGCCTGGCCGCTCTTATCATAGCAAAGCATGCTGCAGGAAGGCCAAACATAAATATGGGGAAGAAGCCTGTCATAAATATACCTGCTGTCGGGTCACCGGCAAAGAACCTGTTGAGGTCTCCAGTTACAACCTTGCCTGCAGTATTAGTAAATGTTCCAAATACAAACCATACCAGGCTGTTTATTACGTGGTGCAGGCCAAGCGGTATCAGCAGCCTGTTCAATATCCCATAGATAAATACGCCAAAAACTCCTGCACCTATTATCCATTGTCCAAGGCCGTTTATCCCCGCCTGTATAGGAGGCCATATAAAGCCAAATAATATACCAAGTATTAGTGCTGTGACCGCTGTTACAATAGGCACAAATCTCTTGCCGCCGAAAAATCCCAACCAGTCTGGGAGCCTGATATCATGATATCTGTTATAAAGATACCCGGCCACAAGGCCCATTATTATGCCCGCCAGTACACCCATGTTTATGTCCTTATTCATTATGCCAGTAACCCTGGTAAGGACCAGATAGCCTACGGCACCGGCCAGGCCTGCCACACCGTCATTCCCCGCTATGCCTATGGATATACCTATGGCAAAAAGCAGGGCCAGGTTGTCAAATATGGCACCACCGGCATTCATGACCACCGGTATGTTGAACACATCCGGGGCACCAAGCCTTAAGAGCAATGCCGCAGCAGGTAAAACCGCTATAGGCGTCATCAAGGCCTTACCTATCTTTTGCAGTTGACCAAGAAAGCCTTTATCATCCATGTATAATACCTCCTTATAATTTATTCAGGCAAATAAAAAAGCTGAAAAGGTAAACAACTACCCTTTCAGCTCATGCCTCAACTTGAGTAACACGCTGATATTAATAATTTATTAAATTCTATAAATAGACTATCATATACATCAGCATATGTCAACAAGAAATGTATTAGAGTCAAATGCTCATTAGAGCTTTTTCTGCCAATGCCTTCGCTTCCTCTATAGTAGCATTCCTGATGACATCCTTCACCAGCGGTATAGAAGCAGCACTCATACTGAATACATCCAGTCCAAGCCCCAGAAGTATCTTCGTAGCTTCCGGGTCACCTGCCATCTCACCGCACATGGCAACGTATTTGCCATTCTTATGTGCCTGCTCTATACAGTATTTAATAAGTCTCAAAACGCCGGGCTGGAAGTAGTTGTAATAACCTCTTACCCTCTGGTTCCCCCTGTCCACCGCCAGGGTATACTGAGTAAGGTCATTGGTGCCTATGCTGAAAAAGTCAACCTCTGGAGCCAGTATATCGGCCGTTAAGGCAGCAGATGGAATCTCCACCATTATCCCAACTTCAATGTTGAGGTCATACGGTATACCATTCTGCCTCAGCTCTCGCTTGGCTTCATCCAGTATCTTATTTGCCCGTCTTACCTCGTCTATATCCGATATCATGGGATACATTATGCTGACCTTGCCATACGCGCTTGCCCTCAGTATAGCCCTGAGCTGGGTTTTAAATATGTCCGGCCTATCCAAGCAGAACCTTATAGCCCTCCAACCGAGGAATGGATTTTCTTCCTCTTCAAGTCCAAGATATGGTATTTCTTTATCTCCACCAATATCCAGTGTCCTGATGGTGACCCTCCTGCAGCCCATGGAGGTGACCACCTTCTTATATGCCTCAAACTGTTCCTCCTCGGTGGGTAGATTGTTCCTGTCCATATAGAGAAACTCTGTCCTGAAGAGTCCCACGCCCTCAGCCCCATTAGCCAGGGCCGCATCCACATCTTTGGGCGTACCTATATTGGCCTCCAGTTCTACTTTTCTCCCATCTCTGGTAAGTGCAGGGAGAGTGGTAAGACTTTTCAGCTTTTCCTTATATTCCTTATAATCCTCTTTCTTCTTCATGTATATACTTAATACGTCGTTGTCAGGGTTTACATAGACCTCTCCCTCATTGCCATCAACTATGATTATATCGCCGTTTTTGACTTGCTGGGTAATATTACCCAATCCTACCACGGCCGGTATCTCAAGGGTCCTGGCCATAATAGCGGTATGAGAGGTCTTCCCACCCTCATCGGTCAGAAAAGCTTCAACCCTTGATTTGTCCATCTGAGCAGTATCAGAAGGGCTAAGGTCTTTTGCAACTACTATTGTCCCATTTGGAAGTTCCGAAAGGTCGCGTATCTGTCCAAGAAGGTTGGCAACTATCCTGCTGCCCACATCCTTTATATCTGCTGCCCTTTCTCTAAGATATTCATCATCCATTTCGCCAAATATCTCTGCATATTTTTTTACCGTCTCATGTACTGCATATTCAGCGTTGACCCCTTCATTTTCTATGTGAGACTTAATTTCTGGTATAAACTCGGGGTCTTCCAGTATCATTATGTGTGCATCAAATATAGCTGCAGCATTTTCACCCATTTCCTTAGCTACCCTATCTTTAATCCGCTTAAGCTGTTCAATGGACCTGGTTATTGCCCGGTCCAATCTCGCAAGCTCTTTTTCCCGATCTTCTGCGGCGGTCTTTTCTATCTTTATTTCTTTCTGCAGAAGATAGGCCTGGCCAATGGCAATGCCAGGTGAAGCTTTTATGCCCCTCATGCTACCCTACTCCTCACCAAATTTACTTTCGACCAGCTTAACAAGAGCTTCCAATGCTTCCTTTTCGTCCTCACCGTTTGTCGTGATTTTTATCTTAGTGCCTTGAGAGACACCCAAAGACAAAATTCCCATTATGCTCTTGGCATTTACCTGCTTTCCATCCTTCTCCACTTTAATGTCGCATTTGTATTTGCTGGCTTCCTGTACAAACAGAGCAGCAGGTCTGGCATGAAGCCCGGTCTTATTAAGAAGCGTAACCTCTCTCTCCATCTCCAGTCTCCTTTCAGTAAAATATCACATCTTTTATTATATACCATTTTGCATTTATAATTAAAGATAGGAAAATTTTGAATAACGTTTGCCCGCTAAAATTCTTTTATAATTTTTTTGCCAGAAGTTCCATTGCAGAATCCCTGTCCATTATTACAGTTGTATCCGGATGAAGGTGTAGAAATGATGCCGGCACCTTAGTGGTGACATTGGTATCGCTTAAAAGTTCTGACATGATTCCGGCTTTTTCTCTGCCGCTTGCCAGAAGCAGTATCTTTTTTGCCTTCATTATTGTTCCAAGCCCCATGGTCACTGCCTTTTCAGGGACATTCTCCAGTTTCCCAAAAAACCTGGCATTGGCTATTCTTGTCTCCTCTGTGAGTGTTGTGACATGGGTCTCAGTAATCAGTTCATCTCCCGGTTCGTTAAACCCTATGTGGCCATTCCTGCCTATCCCGAGGACCTGAAGGTCTATACCTCCAACCCTCTGAATTTCCCTGTCGTACTCTTCACAGAATTCATTAATGTCTTCAACAGTGCCATCGGGTATGTGTATGTTCTCCGGCTTTATGTTTATATGCTTAAAGAAATTCTCATACATATAGTAATGATAGCTCTGTTCGTTATCCGGTGAAAGCCCGTAGTATTC
Source organism: Thermoanaerobacteraceae bacterium (assembly GCA_030016635.1). Lineage (GTDB taxonomy): Bacteria > Bacillota > Thermoanaerobacteria > Thermoanaerobacterales > UBA4877 > JASEJQ01. Next base: position 21,303 of record JASEJQ010000011.1, read on the forward strand.
ATCTAAGTTAAATGTAATGACCCTGGAAAAGTCCAGACCTTCTTGCTTATGAATCCTTATAAGCTCTTTATACATACCCAGAGGTGTCCCGCCAGTGGCCAGACCAAGCACCATGTCCGGCTTTTTTCTTATCTCATCGGCCACTATCCTTGCCGCCATCCTGCTCATTCCTTCATAGGTCTCTTCTATAATAGTCTTCATTATATTACCCCCTGTCCCTATAAATATTCACCACATACTTAAAAACATCAGAACGATAGAAAGAAATCTCATAGAATACCGGCCTGTCAGACATGTTGATGCTTTCCACCTTTAAAAGCGGTATGCATCCATCTGTAGACAGAATTTTCTCTAGATAATGGTCGCTCATCACCGCCTCAAAACTTGCCTTGGATGAGGTAACCTCTATGCCGTATTCCTCCTTTAATAACTGGTACAGTGACCCTGTGAGGTCCAGACCGTCTATCCAGGGAGCATACCTTTCCGGTATGTAATCAGACTCCACAGCCACCGGCACATTATCCGCACACCTCAGACGGGTGATTTCAAACATCCCCTCCTGTTCATCCAACATGAATTTCTCATGAAGCTTGCCTGCTATTGTCTTTTTTAAGTCTATTACCTCCGTTGAGGGCACCATCCCCATGTCCTTTACCATCTGGGTGAAACTCATTATGTTCTTCTGCTCTATCTTGGGCCTGGCCACAAAGCTGCCGCGCCCTCTTTCCCTAACGATAAGTCCATCGTCCTCCAGCTCCTTTAATGCCTGCCTCACTGTCATGCGGCTTATGCCATAACTCTCGGAGTATTCCCTCTCGGATGGTATAGGAGAACCCGGCTTTAGCACCCCGCACTCTATGTCATCCTTTATGAGGTTTTTAAGCTGAAAGTAAATAGGAATTGGACTCTTCTTGTCTATCTCCATATCCATCACCGAGATTATTATAACATATATATGTATAGTTGTATAGACCATTTTAGATGAAATAAAAACTGCAGTGCAGTTTTTATTTGGGTGTAAGAACCACATTTGAGCATGACATATAGCATCAGATGCGGCCTTAAAGAGAGTCCATGATGCTCTTGGATTTGCAGCAAATGAAGCAGGGACATCCGGCATGGACGCCGGATGAGCCGACCTTAAGGCTTGTGACGCCGAATGGAGGCGTACCCTGCGAAATGCAGCGGCAAATATTAGAGTATCAGGACGAACGATCAGGCACATGGATGCTGTTGGCATACCAATATAGACTTCTTACAGTGTAGTCAGTTTTTATTTTACTAATTTATTATACTCTACAACTATCTTTGCAGTAATATATGAGTCCTTAGGAAGGCCGCTTATCTCTTCCACCGCCCCTGCTATGCCCTTTTCTCTTATTATCCTTTGCATCTCTACGGCCTGGCCGTCTCCTTCATAGTCAAACCTGTAGGCAGCAGCAATACCCTTTATAATGGCTTCTGGCATCTTGCCCCGTTCTATGCAGAGTCTTAAGGGGGTAATCAATCTATCATTGGGTGCTAGTTTTCTCAATGGTTCTCTGCCCACCCTGGTGATTTCATCATGAAGAAATCTATTTTTAAACCTCTCTATAATCTTCTCACTGTATTCAATCAGTTCCTCTATGGTAAAGGTGTTATACTTTTGGGCCAGGCCGTGTGCCATCTCCTCCTGGGCTTTTTTCACAGTGGATAAAATTTCCTCATCCGTTATAGCCTCATCAATGGTCTTGTACCCCTTAAGGTATCCAAGGTAGGCTGTCATGGCATGAGCGCCATTCAGCATAAAAAGCTTTCTCTCCAGAAATGGACCAAGGTTTTCCACCAAATTTACCCCGTCTATTTTAAGCTCTGTTTTAAGGTTGCCCTTTTCTATATCCCACTCAAAAAATTTCTCTGTAGCTGCATCCAGAGGACCCATGTCATCAGACCTGAAGTTAGGTGATATTCTGTCTACAGCCACATTTGCAAAGCCTATATACCTATATGCATATTCCCTTTCTTCTTCACTTAAGAGTTCCAGCACTTTCGCTTTAAGTATGTCTGTGGCATAAAGTGCATTCTCACAGGCAAGTATATTTAGAGTCTCATTTCTACCTGCAGCGGTCATTCGTCTTATCCCTTCAACCAGCACCTTTGCTACGCCATCCAGGTGGTTTACCCCCACAGCGGTGGTGATAAGGTTGGAAGTCACAATCTCCTTTATACATTCATCAGAGTCTATCATAACTCCCCTTACACCATTTACTTTTTCTATATCGACCTCTTCACCCAGGACATGGACCCTATAGCTTTTCTCTTTATTTAGCCTATCAATCAGGTCTTTTACTACATCGGCAAATACGACCTCATACCCGGATTTATATAGGACAAGGCCAATAAATCCCCTGCCTATATTGCCTGCGCCGAAATGGAGGGCCTTCATCACAATCCCTCCCTTTCGATTATATCCATAACCTCATCAGGAGTTTTAGCCGATACCAGCTTTTTTACATTCTCAACGTCAGAGCAGACTATGGCTATTTTAGAGAGTATTTCCATGTGCTCCTCGCCCTTGCCCGCAATCCCTATCACCAGATATGCCTTCCCGGCGCCAAAATCAACGCCTTCAGGGTACTGGGCTATCACTATGCCAGACCTCTTTATATATTTTACATACTCACTCACTCCATGGGGGATGGCAACTCCGTTTCCAATATAGGTTGATATATCCTTTTCTCTTTTTATCATACCTTCTATATAGGTTTCTTCCACATAGCCGTTCTCTACAAGTTTTCCTCCCACCCTCTTTATGGCTTCAAACCTCTCCTCTGAGGGAAGATTAAGCAAGACATTATCTGCAGCTAATACTTCCATGATATCATCACTCCTGTCTCTTATTAAACACATTTAATATGGCTTCTCTTATTTCTTTTATGTCCCCCATTTTTAAAGCATTCAATAGGTCATCACTTTCTATAAGGGCAGAGCTTATTTTGCCCAATAGGGCAATTACCTCTGGCCTTTCTTTAATGGGTGCCAGCATGACAAGGACTGTAGACACTTTCTCCATATTAAATCCTATGCTTCTCATATTAAGTGGCCTTACAAGCTTGAAAATACCCACATAACTTTTAAATACTGCCTCTGACCTGCCGTGGATGAGGGCGAACATCTTCCCTGGCAGTACCACACTCCCCAGTTTTTCCCTCTCAAGGATTATCTCTTTTACTTCCCCAGTATCGGTGCATATACCTGCATCCCTTGCCGTTTCAGCAATGATCTCAACCATTTCTTCCAGGTCGCCAGGATTTACGCTCTCAAGGGTAATGTTTCTTAAAATTTCATCTGCCCTGATATTTACCTCATCGTCAGCAGGGGTCATTATATCGTCGTCATCACCCGACATGTCGATATTGTTTATCTTAAAATCTGATATATAATCTCTGATATTTTCTATATCTTCTGCTGTAAGGAATGGTGAAACCACTACGTGTCTCCTCGTGGTATTGAGTGGTATCGTGGATATCAAAATATCATAGTCAGCTTCTTTTATGCCTCCCATAGGTGAAACCCCCATTATCTTAAGCTCCGGAAGCTCTTTTCTGATCCTTCCAGCAAGCAGTTCAGCAGAACCTATCCCGTTGGGGCACACTATCCTCACCCGGAGTCTGCCTCTTTCGTAATTCCACCTTTCTATCGCTGCCCCCATGTGCATTGTGATATACCCTATCTCTTCCTCGGGCATTACATATCCATATGGTCTAAATATCCCCTCTGTCACACCGTTTACAATATTATAGAGCTTCTGATACCTCTCTTTTATTTGCGTAAGGAGAGGGTTTCGTATGGCCAGGCCGATGCTCACCCTGTATATGGCCGGTTCTAAATGCTGAGCCAGGCCTGATATAAGGTTCCTATCATTTTCTATAGGTATGCCGATAGCATCGCCAACACCCCGTGCCATGCTGTAGGCCAGTTCCATTGTGGTAATACCCAGAGGCAAAAGTCTGGAGTCTTCTGTAAGTTGCAGTTTAGCCCCTTTAAGATGCAGGGTTAGATATGCTGCCTCATCCTCTTTTATCAAATCTTCTGGAAGAAGCCTTTTAAGTATCCTCTTCACAATCCTGTATTCCCTACTATCCATAAGCTCATCTTTTCTGTCAATGGAAATGGACTCTCCCCTCTTTGACCTATCAACGGAAAGGATGACGTGGAGCAAAAAACCGTAAAAGGAGGCCTCATCTAAAGGTGGGTCCATCTCCTTCAATTTCTCCCTGAGGATTACCTTTACCCTTTTGACATCTTCATTTTCAAACCAGCTCTTTAATATATCCCCATAACCTCCATATACGCCACTCTCTATCATATAAATCATGTTCCCTGCCGGTACAAAATCATAGAGAAGCTCTACAAGAGCTTCTCTTTTATCCCTCTCACTGCCTGCGACCTCCACGCCGTAACCCCTCCTGCGGATGAGCTTTAAACTCCGCTGTTTAAACCATCTCTCCAGTCTATCAAGGTAGATGCTTATACTCCCCTCTACCACATTAAACTTATGGCTGAAGTAGGCCATCTTCAGCGGGCCATCGGAGCGCAAAAGTTCCAGTGCAATATATATCTCTCTTTCTCTGGCGTTTAATACCCAGAGTTGAGGCAACTTGCCCAGATTTGCTAGTGAATTTTCTATATCCTTTTCACTGCCAGAGAGCAGTATTCTTCCGGAGTCGACCTTTAAGCTGACGTTAAAGTTTATCAAATATCCCCTTATGTCATCCAGGTCTCTTCTTATGGTCCTGTCACTGACACCTAGAGATTCCGTCAGCTCTGCCATATCTTTATAGCCATCCTTGGCTATTTGCTTTAATATATACTGTTGCCTCGAGGTTAACCCCATAAATACCACCGTTATTTCTTTATATTTTTAAGGTCTTCTACAAATGAGTCGTAAGTCTTGCTGTCTAAGAAGTTCTCCACAATGTATACCTTAGCATTCGGTACAACCTGTTTTGCCCTATCCGCAAGACTCTTCTGCGTGAATATCACGTCGGCCTGCTTAGATATCTGGTTTACCGGGCTGTGCTCTACCCTGATGTCAAATCCGGTCTCTTTAAGTTTCTTCTTTAATATAGATTCTCCCATTGCAGAAGAACCCATACCTGCTTCACATGCAAATACCACCAGTTCAGGCATGCCTGTAAGAATCTCAGTCCTGTTAATCCCTTTGCTCTGCTGCTTTAAGTCCTGTACCATACCCTTGGCCACATTGAAGCTTTCTGCATCCATTGTCTCCCCGGATGCCCTCCTGACAAGTGGTGAGGCTATCAGAAATGATACCACTGTACCAACTGCTATGCCAAGCAAGACAGGTAAAAGCCCACCCTTTGGTGCCATAGCAATTTCAGCAAATATACTTCCCGGAGATGGTGTGGCTACCAAGCCAGCATGGGTCAACATAAATGTAGCATCGGCAGCTATACCACCGCCTATAACCGCCAGTATCAGTATAGGGTTCATAAGGATATATGGAAAGTAAATCTCGTGTATTCCGCCAAGGAAGTGTATAATCACTGCACCTGGTGCCGATTCTTTTGCATTGCCCTTTCCAAAGAACCAGTAAGCTAAGAGTATGCCCAGGCCTGGCCCCGGATTAGTCTCCAGAAGGAAGAATATGGACTTACCCATCTGCTGTACCTGCTCCACACCAAGCGGCGCCAGTATGCCATGATTTATCGCATTGTTCAGGAACAGGACTTTCCCAGGCTCAATAAATATAGCTATAAGAGGAAGAAGTCCCTTTGCTGTGACCCACTGAGCTGCTGCACCTAAGGCAACTGAAATGCCGCCAACTACAGGTTCTATGATCAAAAACGCCAGTATTGCAAGTGCACCACCAATAATACCGCCTGAAAAGTTATTCACCAGCATCTCAAAACCTGTTGGTATTTTATCTTTAACTGATTCGTCAAATGCTTTAATTACATAGCCACCAAGTGGTCCCATTATCATTGCACCAATAAACATTGGCACTGATGAACCAATGATAACACCCGCAGTAGCTATGGCGCCTATAACCCCACCCCTTATGCCATACACCAGCCTTCCCCCTGTAAAGCCAATCAGAAGTGGCAACAGGAAGTTTATCATCGGGCCTACCAGCTGTCCCAGTTTTTCATTGGGAAGCCAGCCTGTTGGGATGAATAATGCTGTTATAAGTCCCCACGCAATAAAAGCTGAAATATTAGGTATTACCATGCCTGCCAGAAAGCCGCCAAACTTTTGAAGCGTCGTCCTGGCACTACTTCCGGCTGTAAAGAGAGCGTTGTCCTTTACCATAAGTCTAACCTCCTTTTATTTTGTATTCTATAATTAATTAAACATTATATTATGCATATAGTCAAACAACAGAAACTCAGTATTGTCTAACAGTGTAATGACAAAATTAAAGGAGGCAGCTTTTTAATCATTGCTGCCCCCACCGCCATTATTCCTGTGCATAACCTTATAATAGTAGTATACTATCACCACACCGACGCCCACCAGAACAGGTTCGACATCTGAAGCTATCACATCCACATCCATACCTACAAAATCACCACCCAGGCGACCTGTCACCTGATTACCGTTAATCTCCATGTCTATATCAAAACCCACCACATCTCCTCCGCATCTGCCTGTGACTCCATTGCCTACGGCATTTACATTGATATCATTGCCGTCAAAAATTCCGCCTATCCGTCCGTATGCGCAGCCTTTTGTCAGGTTCATGTCCACATCCTTACCCACTATAATGCCGCCTATCCTGCCCTTTAAATACTCTTGCTCAAAATCATAGTCTAAGTCAATGTTAGCCCCACCTATGGCGCCTCCAAGCCTGCCTTCCACCTTTCCACTGTCTACTGTAATGTGAACATCATATCCCCCTATTGCCCCGCCTATCCTGCCGTCAATATGTCCCATCTTTAACATCCTTCCTCAGTAAATCTACTATTTCCCTTGGGTCATTAAACACATATTTCGGGTCCAGTTCTAAGAGCCTTTCAGGATTTTTTGAGCCCCACATTGCAACCCCAAAGGGCACACCTGCAGACCTGGCTGATAGAAGGTCATAGAGACTATCACCCACATAAAGTGCAACATTATTCTTTATATTAAGGGTTTCAAGAGCCTTTAATATCGGGTCAGGATTGGGCTTGGGCCTTTTAGCATCGTCGGCACAGACTATAACATCGAAGTCTTTTATTATCTCATCCAGAATCCTCTCAAAAGATAGCTCATACCTAGTCTTGGATGTAACTAAACCGGTTAAATAACCCATTCCCTTTATGGCATCCAGCATTTCAGGTATACCGGGAAAGAATGACACCTTATCATATTGCTCTAAGAAATACCTGTCCCATAGCTCAATGGCCCTCTCCTTTTCAGTGACACCAAATATATCCATTGTCATGCTTCCCGTTATGCCCATGCTCACATATAGTTCCTCATCGCTGTATTCTATGCCTGTAAACTCCACGAGAACCTTCCTTAATGAGTTTACAATGGCATCTGTTGTATCAATTATAGTCCCATCCACATCGAATAGTAATGCCCCATAGCCCATCCTGTATCCCCCTTAAAATAGTTTAATGCCCTCAACACCCAGACGGCTTAATAAACCAAAACCTTCAATATATAGCTTGAGGCCATCCTCTTTTACATCAATGCTTTTTGCTACATATACCTCAAATCCATCAACAGTATAGGAATCAAACCTATCTGCATCCTTAGGCTTACCCATCATAACTGATGGGATTGGCACCCGCACTCAGCATGAGGTTGGGAATGTCAGGTCTATGGTTATCGCCCCAGCATTCCTCTTTTTCAGATAGTACTTTACCTTATCTCCTATATCTATCCTCATAGTTCAACCCCCTATAAAACCTTTACACCATCTACAGCCGGCCTGCTCAAGAATGATAGGCCCTCCATATAAATCTTAAGGCCTCTCTCCTTAACCTCTACCATGTTATGCACATAGACATCGACACCGTCTACATCAATCCTCTCAAACCTATCCAGTCCATTATCCTTTGGCTTTCCAATCTCAACTGATGGAAAGGCACCGGGTACACAGCAGCTATCAGCAGTCACCAGTTTGATTGTTATGGCTGACTCACCCTTCTTTTTTAGGTATTCCTTTACCTTCTCATCTATACTTATATTCATTTTTATCCCCCTTTACTCCTGATTTAATATGTTGCCAAGCTCATCCATCAACCTTCCAAACTCAGTGAAGTCACCAGTCTTCAAGGCATCTACGGCCCTGTTGTAAGCATCTCTTATCTGTCCCAAAACGTCTGAAGGGGCGGTGGGCATAGTGGGCGGAGGGACTTCAGTTTTAACCCCTATGAGTTCATTAAGTGCCTCTTCTATAGTGTTTGACATCACTATCTTAGAACCATCGGATACTATTATGCGTTTTACCTCCGGTATGCTGTTTTCTGCGCTGGAGGCTATATAAAGGGGCTCTACATACAGTATGGATCTATCTATGGGTATTACCAGGGTATTCCCCCGTATTACTGATGACCCGCTCTGATTCCACAGGGTTATCTGTTGGGATATATGGGCATCCTCATCAATACGGGCTTCCACTTCCAAAGGTCCATACACGTGGATGTTTTTGGGAAACTCATAGACCCTTAAGACAGGCTTTCCAGTCTCTATATCCACGTATCCTGACATCCAGGATATCATGTTGTTCTTAGTGGCAGGTGTATAAGGCACCATTAAAATAAAGTTCTCATCCTGGCCATTATCGGGCAATGCCATATACACATACTGAGATTCTATATTCTGAACCTCTTCCTGATACCTCTCCTTGGCTATCTCCCAGAGGTCCTCCTTATTATAGAAAACCTGTTCATTATCCATATGGTAGGTCCTGTACACATCGGACTGTATGTCAAACAGCGTCTGAGGATACCTGACGTGTTCCCTCAGGCCTTCTGGCATTTCTTCAAAGGACTTGAAAAGGGATGGGAATATCCCTTGATACACCTTTATGACAGGGTCATTGGTATTATAAATATAAAAGTCGGTAGATCCATTATAGGCATCAATGACTACTTTCACAGAGTTTCTTATATAGTTAAACTGTAAACCACCTATAGTAGACATAGTAGAATACGGGAAATTGCTGCTCACTGTGTATGCATCTATCATCCAGTAGAGTTTGCCGTCATCAACTACTAGATATGGGTCCTCGTCGTACATCAGGAATGGTGCTATCCTCTGTACCCTGTCCATTATATTTCTGTTTATCAGTATCCTGCTATCCGGGCCAATATCACCAGAAAGGAGCAACCTAACATCACCGGTATATATCGTATATAAAATCCTATTGAATAAACCCAGTTTTGTACCGGATTCTCCCTGGTAGACCGTATATATATTTTCCTCTCCTGAGCTGGCAGGATAGTCAAATTCCTTTGCATTGGTGTTAACTATGACATAATCATTGGTCAGCTCTCCAAAATAGATCTCCGGTCTATCAATTTTTATGCCTCCCTTTGGCGGTATGTCCCTGACCATAAACTCCGGTTGTCCTTCTGGCGTTACCTTGTTTACCGGGGTTCCCACAGCACCGTAACCATGGGTGTAGACCAGATGCATGTTTATCCATGACCTTGCCTGGTCTGAAAGCCTGTTTTTGTCCAGCTCTCTTGCCGAAAGGAAAACCTCTGTAGGATTTCCATCTATCACATACCTGTCTATGTCCACGTCGTTAAACCTGTAATACATCCTTATACCTTGAAGCTGGTTATATACCTGTATAATTGGCCTGTAGTCATTAATCCGTATATTGTCAATGGTATTTTTATTTTTCTCCATGTCTATGTTCCTTATATCCTGCACCTCTCCAAAGTTTACCCTCTCTATATCACCCAGCCCATACGCCATCTGGGTAAATTCGATATTATTTTTAATATAAGGTCTCTCCCTGGAGAATTCATTGGGCGATACAATAAAGTTTTGAACAGCGGCACTGGCTATATATGAAACTATCACTACTGCAACTACCAGCAGTGGACCTGCTGCGGTAAGCCTGATATTTCTCCTGAGACCCCCTACAGCAAACATGATCCCTGCTGCAAGGCATACAACAATAAGTATCCTGTTAAAGAGCAGAGTTACATTGATATCTGTATAGCCCGCCCCATACACCACTCCCAGCGGCGAATTTAATAAATTAAATCCTTTTAAATAATAACCGAAGGAGAGGAGTACAAAAAACACCAGTCCAAGTATAGCCACCTGATTTATGGCTATCATGATTATTTCCCTATTCGGTATAGACCGGAATGCATGACTTTCCTCTGAATATCTGAAAAATCTCGTGGCATTGGAATAGTACATGAGTACATACATTATGGCAGTAAGTACCGCCAGAACGACGATCAAAAATAGAATAAAATCGTAAAGGCCATTCAAAAAAGGTAATTTAAATAAATACAGACTCAGGTCCTTATTGAAAATAGGGTCTTTCTCCCCAAAGTTGACGGAATGGTAAAAGTTTAAAAAACTCTGCCACATGGTGCTGGCAAACTCTAATGCCATGACCACAGATATAAGCGCAGAACCCCACAGCACAAAGGTGGTGAGCCTCTTTGTTTCCCTGGGTGACAGTACATCCCCGGTATATCTTATGTAATCCCTCTTTATCTTGTTGAAATAGAAATACAGAAGTAGAAAAAGTATTAAGAATGCAGGAATACCAAGCTCCAGCTCAGCAAAAAACTTTACGAAAAAAATCTTGCCATAGCCGAGGCTTGAAAGCCATTGATAGCTGACTATGAGCCCTGCTCCACCTGCAATAATGATAAACAATATCACCACAAAAGCTATCACATATAAAAACCAGCGTCCAGATAGATTAAACCTGGTTGGCATCTTTGCCTCACCTCATCATTATATTACCACAAAAGTACCGAAAATAAAAATAAAAAGCCTACCATTTCAGGTAAGCTCTATTTCATCATGTATGGCGGAGGAGGAGGGACTCGAACCCTCGCGCCGCTTTCACGACCTACAGTCTTAGCAAGACCGCCCCTTCACCGACTTGGGTACTCCTCCAAAATCTGCTACATTAAAATAATATTTTATTCATGGCGGAGAGGGTGGGATTCGAACCCACGGCCCCTTGCGGAGACACTGGTTTTCAAGACCAGCTCCTTAAACCCCTCGGACACCTCTCCGAGCGACATATCAAAGTATAACATAAATACTTTTTGGTGTCAATACTCTTTGCCAATAGACCTATGGCCCAAACCAATGACAACCTCATTTAGGTTTAAAAGCCCTATGCCGAAGAATGCACATACTGTGAGATGCTCACCATACCTGGCCAGGCCAACCTTCCCGCCCACGTTAAATCCGCTTGCCTTCAGGGATATCTCCATTAATGCATCCCGTATGGCGCCAGCTACTGCGCCCTCTCCCACATGGGTATCGGTTACTATGCCCTCTCGCTTTGCAGCCACACATGTCCTCTCCACAATTTTCTGTATCGAGGAAGAAAAATCTCCCCCAAAGTCCACAGCGGCCACCCTAATCCCATTTTCCTGATATTTCGCCTTTAGCTCATGTTCCTCTTCCCTGGTAGATAGGGCCATCTTTACCGCTATCTTTGCTATATCAACACTGCCTACAGCCATTATTATCAACCTCCAATCGCTTTCATTATACCACAAAAATATATATCCTTTGTAAATAAAATCATATAAAACTGTGACATAAATCATGTTTTGTTTTGTTAGCCGGTGGTATGCTAATTATAGAATTTCAAATGGAGGTAAATTAAATGGATAATAAGATAGATAGCTTAGTCAAGGTTTTAAAAAACTTAACAGCGGAGATAACCCTCAAGAGGTCAGAAAAGAGGCCCGAAAAGTAACAGAGGGAATTACCCCTGCTGAACTTTCCGAAGCAGAACAAAAATTGATTTTAGTGTACAAAGTAGTATTCTACGAATGATAGCAACATCCATGCACCTGATCGCACGTCTTGATCCTCTAATAATTCGTGGCTGCGTTCCGCCGGGTGCGCCTCCATTCGGCGTCCATGCCTTCCCGTCGGCTCATCTGGCGTCCTTGTCAGATGAGCCGGCTACACTTGCCACTTATCAAGAGTACCATAGACTCGCTTTAAGGTTGCATTTAATGTTGCATATCATTCTCAACATGGTTCTTACACCAGAACAAAAATTGGTTGAAGAAGGCATGAACCCTGAGGAACTTAGAGACCTCTGCTCCGTACACATGGAGATGCTGTCTGGAAAACTGGAGGGTTTCAAAGCGAGGCTGGAAGCAGGTTCTATGCTGCATACATTAGTCTCAGAGCATGATGAGATACTCAAGTTTTTAGACAGGCTGGACTATATAAATAATGTTATACAGAATATAGACACATACCAGCCAGAGGCAATTGTATTTAAAGACCTAAAGCACGTTGCTACTCACTTAGTAGAGACTGAAAAACATCATCAGAGGGAAGAGGATGTACTATTCCCTGAGCTGGAAAAGAGGGGTATAAGCGGTCCGCCGAGGATAATGCGGATGGAGAATGACCAGCTAAGGCCACGTAAGAGAAGGTTAAAGGAGATATCGGAAAATGTGCAGAATATGAACTTTACTGATTTCAAGAATGAGCTTACAAAGTTTATAGTCTTCAACCTGAGAGACCATATATTCAAAGAGAATCATATACTATATCCCACTGCTTTTGAAGTCATTAATGACCCGGAGGTTTGGGAGAAGATGCTCGATGAGGCTGACCAGATTGGATATTGCTGCTTCACCCCGGGCAAACAACAGTAAATTTTAAAATAACTCCTCCAATATGAGGAGTTATTTTTTTATTGAAGGAGGTGCCTGTTTCTCTACTCCATTTCTACCAATACCTCATTTAACGTCTCGATGACCTGGTCGATATCCTCTTTTTCTATAATAAGCGGTGGCTGGAAAGCCAGCACATTTCTGAACTCCCCAACCTTGCCCAGAAGTACGCCCCTATCCTTAAGCTTTTCAAGGATTATATCTATCTCCTTTACTGCAGGGCTCCTGTCCTCATGCACCAGTTCTGCACCCTGCATAAGGCCAAGGCCCCTTACATCTCCTATAATCCTGTGCTTATTTTTAAGCTCTATGAGCCTGCTTCTCAAATAGTCCCCAAGCCTGGCCGCCCTGCCGGGCAGGTCATTTCCTTCGATGTAGTCTAAGGTCGCCAGGGCTGCCACCATGGAGACGGGGTTGCCCCCCAGTGTGGATGAGCCTGGCCTGGTAAAGCATTCTGCAATTTCATCGGTAGTTATAAAGGCTCCTATGGGCATACCGTTGCCAAGGGCCTTGGCCACACTCATAATATCTGGAGACACCCCGAAATGTTCCATGCAGAACATTTCCCCAGTTCTTCCAAATCCTGTCTGGACTTCATCGGCTATAAGGAGTATTCCATACTTATCCAGTATTCTCTTTACCTCTTTGAAATACTCAGGTGGTGGGGTGATTATCCCTCCATTCCCTTGAATGGGTTCTACAATAAAGGCAGCCACGTTCCTTGATGTGGATGTCTCTATGACCCTCTCCACCTCTTTGGCACAGGCAATATCACAGTCAGGGTATTTGAGGTTTAGCGGACACCTGTAGCAGTAAGGGTTTGGCACAAAGCTTATTCCACCTACCGGGTTCGGCTCTGTCCTCCAGAAAGAAAGACCCGTAAGGCTAATGGTAAGCTGCGTCCTGCCGTGAAGGCTATTTCTTAAGGCCAGCACCTCACTGTCATGGGTGTATACCTTAGCCAGAAGGATTGCCCCCTCGTTGGCTTCACTGCCGCTGTTTACAAAAAAACTCCTTTTTAGTTTACCAGGTGCAATCTCGGCCAGTCTCTCGGCAACGTCCACTACCGGTTGGGTCAGGTAGATGGACGACACGTGCTGTAGTGTCTTTACCTGCTCACATACCCTCTCTGTTATTGCAGGGTTGCAGTGTCCGCAGTTTATGGCGGACACCCCGGAATAAAAGTCAAGGTATTTATTGCCCTCACTGTCATAAAGAAACTGCATCTCACCTTTTACTATCTGCATGGGCCTCTCATAGAAATGGTAAAGGCATGGTATCATATACCTCTGTTTCTTTTCAATAATCCTATCAGGTCCTATATAATTCGGCACTCATATTCCCCCTCTTTTTAATCTCATCAAACCTGAAAATGCCAAGGCCCTGGTTGAAACCTGCTGCTTCTCTTAACAGCTTGAAGTCATTCCAGTCAAACTCGCCACCATTGCATATACTATCAATGCTTTTCCTGTACAAACCTACAACTGTTTCAACCTGGTCTGCATTATAGAGCCTGCCCTCCACCCTTATACTGGCAAGGGGAAGGCTTAAGACATCTTTAAGGTATGGCAGTAGGCAGAGCTCCGCCTCAAGAAAGATGTGGTTTCTGCAGTACTGGTCAACCCCCACCCTCCTAAGTCCTCCTGTCTCATCTTTAAGGTAGAACCCACCATCTCTGCACCCTTTGTCACATGAGTATGGGCTACCCAGCAGGCAGTTGTCGGATACCATCCCCTCTATGGGGCCCTGGACAATAAGTTCTAAAGGAATGATGGGTTTTATTTCTTTTAGTTCTGCAAAGGTCGCCTCTAAGGACAGGGTGGCCTGGCCAAACCCGAGCTCTTTTAAAAGTGAAATGGTTATGTCGTTCATGATATTAAAGGAATAGTCAGCACATACAGGCCAGTCAGCCTCTTCTCTTACCAACCTGTATGAACCCAGGTTTGACACGTAGACAACGTCTGGCGGGGTGTCCTTAAGATACCTTAAAAGCTCTCTGTATTCCAGAATTTCCCTATTCATGGTTATGCGTGGCATGGCCAGGCCTATCTCCACACCGTATCTATCACTATCCTCAATAAGTCCTTTTATATCCTGCTTTTTAAAAGGCCTGGCCGGATAAAACGCCTCCCCGCCTATGATAATCCTTTCAGCTCCTGCCTCTATAGCTGCCATGGCTGAATCCACATCCCTAACCCTCACCGCAAGCTTGGGGATTGACATATCCTTTCCACACTCAAACGGCGAAGCCTCGCCAACCTCTATATGGTGTTCCCTGGCAGACCTTGTAAATATTTTAGGCTCCCTCCTACCGGTCTCATCTACATAAGATGGCCCTGGATTGCCAAAGGCAAAGGCCGTGCTAAATTCCCTCGCCCTCTTATCGTATAATCTTTTGTAGTCTTCCATATCAAGGGCCCATCCTGCAGGGTCCTTCATGTAGCTATCAATTGCTCTCCTGTATATACCAATGATCTCACCTATGTATTCGGCTCCCCTCATCCTTCCCTCCACTTTTAAAGAATCCACCTCGGCCTCAGCCAGCTGTGGTATATAAGGGAGCATACACATATCCTTTACCGCCAAAAGATACCCATCGCGTATAAGCCTATCGTCTTTATAAAGACCGTACACCCATCTGCATGGCTTCAAGCATAGACCCTTGTTGCTGCTCTTACCCAGGACTATACCTGATGTGAGACACTGGCCGCTCTCGGCATAGCACATGTCCCCATGAATGAAATATTCTGTCTCTATACCGACATCCTTTTTAATCTCCTTTAGCGTCTTTAAATCCATCTCCCTGCAGGCAACAAATCTTGTAACGCCAAGTTCTTTTAAGGTCATGGCGGTCTCCCTGTTGTGCACATTCATCATCACGCTGGCATGGACAGGGATCTTTATATTAATGTCTCGTAGGAGCTTTAATATGGAGAGGTCCTGTACTATCAAGGCATCCGGGTTAATAGTCTTTAAATATTCAAGGTATGCAGCAACATCCTCAATCTCACGCTGGTTATACAGGTTGTTTAACGTAACATATATCTTCACCCCATTACTGTGAGCGTAGGATACAGCCATCTCCAAATCCTCATCGTCAAAGTTCATGTCCTTTCTGTGCATCCTCATATTAAACCTTTTACCACCCAGATAAACTGCGTCAGCCCCATTATCAATGACAGCTTTGAGGGCATCAAAATTTCCGGCCGGTGCCAGTAGTTCCAATATTTTCCTCATTTTGATCACCACACACAATTATAGTACAAGGTAGAATCAATTTCACCCATAAAGTCTAATATAGTTAAATGCATCACATCAATCCTGTACTTAAATAAACAGACTCTAAATCCCTTATCATATCAGCAGACCTAAACCCGTTCTTGGCCAGATTATATCCCTTTTCCGCCAGTTCCACGGATTTATCCCGATTATTTAAAAGGTATCTCATGGCAGCATAAAGCTCCATATAGTCGCCAGGTTTCACCAGTATGCCTCCCATACCTTCGCCCAGTACCTCCGGTATGCCTCCAACCTTTGAAGCTATACAGGGCACCTTCGAGGCCATAGCTTCTAAAAGGGAAATCCCAAGCCCCTCTTTTAGAGATGGCAATACAAAAATATCGCAGCCTGATAATAATCTTCCGGCGTCTTCTCTGTATCCAGCAAAGATAAATCTTTCACTTAACCCAAGTTCCCTGACCATGCCCTCGAGATAACCCCTCATAAGCCCATCACCTATGAGTATGAAATAAACATCTTCCCTGTCTCTTTTTAGTAATGATGCCGCTCGGATAAAGTACTCTACCCCCTTTTCCGGTATCAGCCTGGCCACACAGGCAACCAGTTTAAACCTTTCACCGATATTGAACTCTCTTTTTAACACAGGTTCCCTTGGCTCAAAAAGATCATCATCAATGCCGTTATAAATAACCTTCACTCTGGACCTGTCGATACCCATCCTACCCAGACTGTCCCTAAGTGCTTCTGATACCGCTATGTATGACCGGGTACGCCTTCCAAGGCGCTTTTCTACTTCCCTGAAGCCAAACGACCTGAGCCCCTTATCCGGCGGAAAGTTATGAATGGTTATGACCGACGGGACCCTGGAGAGCTGGGCCACAAGTCCAGCCACGAACCCATGGGCATGAACCAGTTGAATTTCATCCTTTTTAACTGTATTTCTTAACCATGATGCCGCTTTTAATATGTCGCCAGGAGAGGAATTATCAGACATATTAAGTGAAAAGTACTTAATACCCATTTCATTCAGGGCCCTTGCAGTAGTCTCATCAAATGAAGCGGCAATCTCCATGTCAAATTTTCTCCTATCCAAACCCTTAGCAATGGTCAGTATATGACTCTTTAATCCCCCTTCACTTCTCCTCACCAGATGAAGTATTTTCATAAGTGTATCTCTCCCCTATAAGCCTGTCTATAGTCATAATAACTATAGGCGGCACTATAAATATTATCAGTGTGGCTGCAGCTACTATCCCGGAATCATTTGCCACAAGTACAAAAAATGTCCCTATGAGCCCGCTTATAAACCCTTTATATAGATATGGATATTCAGCAAACAATTTCTTTAACAGGTCTGTGGGTCTGTATGAAAGGGCGGCCAGGACAATAATGGATGCTAAGAGGACCCTGGTCCAGATGGTGTATCTTATAAGCCTCAGGTTGGTTGCTAGTTTCCTTATGGCCACCGTATTGAGTGCCCCAATCCCCTGTGTGGCAACATTCCTTGCCAGCTCTCCTATATGGGTAGCTCCTATGGACATATCCACAATGAAGAGGCCAAGAACAACTGCAGCGGTAAGAATGCCGGCATATATGATATCCCGGAATGTGACCTTCTCTCTAGTTATGAGGATTGCAAAGGTGAAAAACGCCATCGCAGCTGCAATGGTGCCGCCAAGGTTTGTCCCATAGGATGGTGCAGCCACCAGAAATGTCAGCACCAGCATAATCCCTATATTAATGTATCTCAAAATTCCCATCTTATACCTGTCCATAATACCAGAAATGCCCAGCAGTGCCGCGCCTATCAGCACACCTACATATTCGTTTCCTATCCCATAATATCTGGCTCCCCCGATGGGGTCATAACCCAGTATAGAGGTCTTTATAAGGTTTGCTCCTGTAAAGAGGTCCAGGGCAATCGCAAATACAGTCAGAAGCCCCATAAACGTCACAATCTTGTAGCTGTCCTTAAAAAACAGGCTTATGATGTATACCATTACCGCTGACAACCCTGTTATTGCAAGCAGGGTTATAGATAGTGTCCGTATGTCAAACAGGGGAAGTATAAGCAATATGAAAGGGACCAGCATGTCGCCCATGAGTAGATATTTGATGATATATACATACCTTTTTAAAAGGTATATAAACAGCAGTGACACAAAGAGTATCACTATCTGGGCACCTACGTAATATCTCACAACAGCAGGCCTTATCACATGGATAGCCGTTGTCCTCTGGTTCATTTCATAGAGGGACTCTAAGCTGCCGCTCCCCCCATCATAGAGCCTGTGGCCTGTCATGCCCGCCGGTTTGTCTATGCCAAAATAATCCAGTACCGTCACGGCGATGTCAAGGTTGGCCACAATGCCCGACCTTTTTGTGGTGTCCGATATGAGGTAGCCCTTGTCAAGGCCTGGCCCTGCCATGATAATAGGCGTCAACATCTCCTGCTTCAACAGAGAGTCCTTGCCCGGATATGGAGATACAATCATGACCATGTCCCTTGAAATATCAATCTCATTCAATATATTGCCTATAAATTCATCTATATCCGTTAAGACCTTCGACCTCAAAGCCATACCTCTTTCCTGGCTTGTAAAACTCATAAAGTCATCGGCGCGGGCCATGTCACCCAGTTCTATTATGGTAAGACCGCCCCTATTAAGTGAGTCTAAAAACCTCTGGTTGAGGTAGTCGTAGTCTGTCTTGATAAGAAAAGGATATGAATTATCCTTCTTATTCATCCTCCAGCTCACGTCGCCAAACGCCACAACACCATTTTCGTCCATCCCTATCAACGGTGCATATCTCCGGGTGAGGTTTGGCCTGTCGCTGTTTCCCAGGACAGTGACTGGTATCCCTGCATCTTCTAAGGTCTCACCAAGAAGGCCAGGCCTTATATCCTCATAACGGCCCTCATTGGCCTTCTTAACCTGTGCTATGCCCGGTACAATCACCTCTCCCGAGGGTTCCATGCCGGTATAGATCCTGTAGAGCTCTTCTGCCATGCCGTTTATATATTCCTCATCACGATTATACCCCTGGCTGGTCTCCACCCCTGCCGTTGCTTTCACTCCTGCCCCTATAGTCAAAAATGAGCCGGGTTCATTTTTAGTGGCTGCGGCGTTGGAATTCATAACAGCTATGGAACCCATATCCATTAAGTGTCTTATGTTTGGAAGGTCATTATCCCTGAGGTCATCAAGATTTAGTCCATTCATGACTATCAAGACAAAGTTTTTCGGCTCTTCTGCATAGGCAGGTATAATGCTGCTGAATACTATCAAAAGAGCAAGTATATATATGTACAGTCGTTTCATATAATACCTCCATGATATAATTGACATCCCGTTAAGCCTTATTATACCACAGCAAGGCAGGTCGTAAAAATCTGTAAATTTCTGTAATCTTGAAAAGATGCCGCAAAAGTAATATAATCAAATCAAAAAGAGGCATATAGTCAACAGGATAAGTCTTTTAAGAAGTGCTGAAGATAGGTTTAAAATAATAAAGCGCAATATCTGAAAGGAAATGAGCGATGACTTTTAATTTTCATTGGCTCTGGTATGTGATGATTGTAATTACTGTCGTTTTTCTTACACTCTACCTCTGGTTTACAATATTCCCAGGCAGGCCATTAGAAGATACATACAGGTATTTCACAGAAAATGAGGTCGGCCTGGCCAGGGAATATGCTTTCACAGAAAGGATGGTATCGATATTAAGCCTTGCTGCAGAACTTTCTTTTCTAATCTGGTTTACTATGGGAAGGGCAGGTAAAAACCTCTCAAATTGGTGTGAGAGGAATACAGGCAGCTACATCCTAAGCATAGTTTTATTTTTCTTTATACTGTGGCTCGCCCTTCGCTTAATAAACCTGCCCTTCAGCCTCTATAACGGCTATTTTCTCCAAAAGCAGTGGGGATTTTCCACTCAGACCCTCTTGTCATGGTGGATGGACTATATCAAGAGTGCGGCACTGGATCTTGTCATCTCAGGGATAGGTGTCATACTGCTGTTCTTTGCAGTAAACAGGTGGCCTGGTACATGGCATATCATAGCCTGGGTATTCATATCCCTGTGGCTTGTAGTGCAGACCTTTCTCTGGCCAATACTGGTTGAGCCATTGTTTAACAAATTTGAACCGGCAAAAGACCCACAAATAATTGCAATGGTAAATGAACTGGCTGATAAGGCCGGCATCCCAATCGAGCAGGTCCTCGTAATGGATGCAAGCCGCAGGACAACCAGAGCCAATGCCTATTTCACCGGTGTTGGCAGGGTAAAAAGGATAGTCCTGTATGATACCCTGCTTAAGGATTATCCAAAAGATGAGGTGAGGGCTGTTATAGCCCATGAGATGGCCCACTGGAAAGAAGGGCATATCGTAAAGGGGCTTATCATGGGTTCTATAGGGACATTCATCGTATTACTCATTCTGTATATGATGATGAAAACTGATATCCCTTTTAAGGGTCATTATCCTCCCTACCTGTGGGCTTATATTACCCTCTTCTTTGTCCTTACATCATATATAGCAAACCCCATATATAACTATTCATCACGTAGGATGGAGGAAGAGGCGGACAGGGTATCAGTAATATTGACAGAAGACCCGGATTCTGTCATAAAGCTGCAGGTAGACCTTGCAAAAAGAAACATATCTGATATGTCTCCGCCATCGTTTATTGAATGGTTTTCGTATACCCACCCCAGTACAATGCACAGGATAGAAATGGTTGAGAAAATCAAGCTTCCTTCTGAATAACCACCATCCGTGGGTAAGGAATCTCTATGCCCTCCCGTTCAAAGGCCTCTTTTATCCTCTTCCTAAGCTCCCTCTCCACACCCCATTGAGTGGTCGGTCTTACAGTGGTAATCATGCGTATGGTGATTCCAGATTCTCCCAAGCTCACCACGCCAAGGACATTGGGCTCTTCCACTATGTCCTGGTTCTCTTCCATTAATTTTACTCCGACATTCTTCATTATTGAAATGGCCTTATCCATATCCGACTCATAGGATATGCTTGCATCAACTATAGCCTTATTGTTAGCCCTTGAGTAGTTTACGACCTTTGTTATAGAGCCATTGGGGATTATATTGAGCTCTCCTGTAAAACCCTGAATTGTTGTGACCCTGAGCCCTATCCCGGTGACCGTCCCTGATATAC
The DNA here is from genome assembly GCA_030016635.1 of Thermoanaerobacteraceae bacterium. Lineage (GTDB taxonomy): Bacteria > Bacillota > Thermoanaerobacteria > Thermoanaerobacterales > UBA4877 > JASEJQ01. The sequence continues at coordinate 42,576 of JASEJQ010000011.1, forward strand.
CCTCAATGGTCACATAGTCACCCACTGATATCTGGTCCTCTAAAAGTATAAAGAAGCCCGTGATTACATCCTTGACAAGGTTCTGGGCTCCAAAACCTACGGCCAGGCCACCTATTCCTGCCGTGGCTATTATAGAGGTCATTGGTACCCCCAATGTATCCAGTATGGTCATTCCAGCAATAAAATACACTGTATACCTAAGTATACTCCTTAATATGCTTGCCAGCGTCTTAAGCCGTCTCTCCTCTACCGGAAGGTTCATTTTGCCACTCCTGCCAGTGACAAAACGGGCTATAATAAAGTTGCCTGTCCTTATGGCAATGCCGGCAACAATAAGTATTATCAATATACCTATTCCCTTTGATATAAAGTCGGCAAAATCTATGGCAGCTATCCTATCGTTTATGGCATTTACTACGGATTCCCACATAAAAACACCTCCATATAAAAAGGTACCTGCAGTGCAGGCACCGTAATTTTATTTACTTTCTCTCTTTACTATCTCTCGCATATATGCAGGCAGGTCCTCGGGAGTCCTTGAGGTGATGAGGTTGCCATCGACCACTACCTCCTGGTCAAGGTAGGAAACGCCGGCATTTACCATGTCATCTACTATGGCCGATACGCAGGTCATCTTCCTGCCTTTGAGCATACCTGCGGAGGCCAGCACCCAGCCTGCATGGCATATGGCAGCTACGAGCTTACCCTGTTCGTTTACCTTCCTCACCAGTTCCAGTATACCCTTATCTCTTCTCAATTTGTCCGGTGCCCAGCCTCCCGGTACCAGAAGACCGTCTATCCCGTCTGCACTGACGTCTGCAGCGGTGCAGTCGCTCACTGCAGGAACGCCGTGTTTGCCGATATATGTCTTCGCCTTTTCTCTACCTAAGAGTTTTACCTCTGCTCCCTCTTCCCTGAGCCTTATTACAGGATACCAGAGCTCTAAGTCCTCAAAGCCCTCCTCGACCAGCATAATATACTTCTTACCATTCAAACTCATAAAAATCCCTCCTTTTTAAATTACAGGTGATTCCTTTATATTAAATATAGACTGCTCAGCGTCAATCTCTGCCATTACACCCTCTGGAATTGTAAGCTTGTAGGTATCATGGCCAAATACAGGTATAGAGAGTACAGGTATTTCCAGTGAGCCAAGAATATCCTCAAATACAGGTTGGACATCCCCGCATCCCTTGAATGAGCCGAGTAGTATGCCGCAGGTCTTTTCCAGTTTACCGGAATTCTTAAGCTGTGTCAGCATCCTGTCCACCCTGTATGGTTCTTCATTTACATCCTCCAGAAACAGGATGCGGTTGAATGTGTCTATCTCATAGGGAGTACCGAGCATTGAGCATATTAGCGAGAGGTTGCCACCTACAAGACGACCCTCGGCCTGGCCAGGCCTTATACACCTCACCTCAATGCCCTCAGGAATTTCAATCACCCCTGCAGGCTCACCATCCATTAGCTGGGTTTTAAAATACCGAAGTGTGTAGTCACTTATAGCAGATGTAAGGTTCGGCCCATGGAATGTAACAAGCCCTGTCATATTATATATAGCAGTCAAAAGCGCAGTAATGTCACTATAGCCAATAAATGGTTTGGGGTTTTCCTCAATCTTATCATAGTCTATCATGCTCAGTATCCTGGTAGAGCCATATCCTCCCCTCACTGCTATTATACCATCTATCGTCTTGTCTTCAAACATCCGGTCTATATCCCAGGCACGAAGCTCATCGTGGGCAGCCAGATACCCCATAGGCTCTGCCATTGCACTTTCCCCAACGACCACCTCAAACCCAAGGCTTTTAAAGAATTCAATGCCACGTTTTATCACATCTTCCTTAGCCGGTCCTGCCGGGGCTACCACCCCTATCCTGCTACCCTTTTTCAATCTTTTCGGCTTTATATTCATCAAATCACTCCTTCTCTGATACCCCAGCCTCTTCAAAGGTCGCCATCTCTCTAATTATCTTTATGGATGCATCCACAATCCCCATAGCCAGTGCAGCACCCGTACCCTCTCCAAGCCTCATATCCAGGTCTAAGAGGGGTTTCAAACCCATCATATCCAGCTCTATCCTGTGGCCTCTCTCCATGGACAGGTGTGACGCTATCATATATTCTCCTGCAAGGGGCTTGAGTTTATAGGCAACCAGTGCTGCTGCGCCGGATATAAAACCATCAATGAGCACAGGGATTCTCATTGCTGCGCACCCTAAGAAAACACCGGCCAGGCCGGCAATCTCCAATCCGCCCACCTTTGAAAGTACATCAAGAGGGTCGTTTGGGTCAGGCCTGTTTACATCCAGTGCTTTCTCTATGGTCTCTATCTTGCGCTTCATTCCCTCATCGTCCACTCCTGTCCCCCTTCCCACCACCTCAGATGGCGGCAGTCCGGAAAAAGCACAGACAATGGCGGTACTGGCTGTGGTATTGCCTATCCCCATCTCACCTGTCCCTATAAGGCCGTAGCCCTGGTCTTTAGCCTGCACCACCATGGATATCCCTACCTCAATAGCCCTTATCGCCTCATCCCGGGTCATGGCCTGGCCTTTAGCCATATTAGAAGTACCATTAGCTATCTTCTTATGTATTATTCCTTTTTTACCGGAAATGTCACCTTTAACACCAATATCCACAACCCACAGGTCAGATCCGACATGCTTGGAGAGCACATTCATAGCTGCCCCGCCCTTTATAAAGTTCTCAACCATCTCCATGGTCACATCCTGCGGAAAGGCACTCACACCCTCCACCACCACACCGTGGTCTGCAGCCATGAGCACAGAGAGCTTTTTGGGTACATCCGGTATATATTTACCTGTTATACCTGCTATCCTTACTGCAACTTCCTCCAGCCTTCCAAGGCTACCCTGCGGCTTTGTAAGGCTGTCTAACCTCCTCTGTGTCAATCTCATTGCCTCATTATCCAGTGGTTCTATTGTTTCTATCGTCTCATTTAATCTTAGCATAAATATCCACCCCTCAAAATAAGACTGTCATCCTATTCCATTATACAATTAAATAAGAAAAAAGGCAGTCTGAGCCGCCCTATTTTAAGATTTTATTAAATTCATCCCTTATCCTCTGTCTGAGTTCCTCATCACTCATTACATCCGCTGCCGTCATGGCAAGGGCCTTAGCTGCAACCAGCATGGCATTCATACCTTTTTCTGACCCTGCCGCATTGCACATCTCAATGCTGTGACCCGGTGTGCCAGGCTCAACTATCTTAAAGTACATATGCATGGAGGGTACTCTGTGGGATACGTTGCCCATGTCTGTAGAGCCCATATTCTTGTCATTCTCTGAAAGGTCATATATGTCCAGTCTCTTTAAATTTTCTATACAGGCCTCGGCAAGATGGTGATTGGTTATCATGTCATCAAAGGAAAACTCAAAATTAGAAATTTTAAGTGTTGCACCTGTAGATATTTCAGCACCTTTGGCGCAGTTTATAACCCTTTCCCTTAATACATCCAGCTTAGCCCTTGTTGTTGCCCTCACATAAAAACGGGCCTCTGCATGGTCGGGAATTATATTGGGTGCCTTGCCACCATCGGTGATTATCCCATGAATCCTGGAGCCATCCTCCGTCTGCTGTCTCAAGGCATTTATGCTGTTAAAAAGCTGTATTACAGCATCCAGTGCGTTTATCCCCTCTTGAGGGGCTGCCGCTGCATGGGCTGCCCTTCCAAGGTATTCAAATTGCATGGCATCCATGGCCAGTGATGACGAATAAACACAGTATTTATCCGATGGATGAGCCATTATAGCAATATCATACGGGTCAAAAACACCGGCTGCAGCCATTGGTACTTTGGCACCATTGGTCTCCTCTGCCGGGGTACCAAACACTGTCACCAGACCGCCAAACTGGTCGACAACAGGTTTTAATGCTATGGCCGCACCCACTCCTGCTGCACAGATGAGGTTATGCCCACACCCGTGGCCAAGGCCTGGCAGTGCATCGTACTCTGCCATTATGGCCACGCTCACCCCATCGCCCTTGCCATAATCAGCCTTGAAGGCTGTCTCCAGTCCAAGATATCCCCTCTCTACTCTGAATCCATATCTCTCCAGCATATCCGCAATAAGTGCAGATGCCTTGTATTCCTGATTGCCCAGTTCGGGATTATCATGAATAAATGTAGAAAGGTTAATAAGTTCATCCTTTAATCCATCAACACAGGTGTCTATGTTTTCTTTGATTTCATCCATTTAGATACCTCCTATAATTTTTTAGAACGGTCCATATCCTATTGCTACCGCTACTATAAGCACAGCACAGGCAGTCAAAAACCACATCAGCATCAGGGGCCACATCCATTTAAACCATTTCTCATAAGGAATATTGGCCATACCCAGTGTGGCCAGCAGTACCCCGGATGTGGGAAGGAATGAGTTGGTAAAGCCATCCCCATACTGGAAGGCTAAGACTGCAGTCTGCCTTGTGATGCCAACCAGGTCAGCAAGGGGTGCCATTATAGGCATGGTGGCTGCGGCCTGGCCGCTCCCTGATGGTATTATAAAGTCAATGACGGTCTGAACAACATACATGCCCACTGCGGTCAGATAGCCTGGAAGTGTTGACACTACAGAGGCCAGGCCGTGTATGACTGTATCAATTATCTGCCCATCCTGCATTACCACAAGGACCGCTCTTGCAACACCAACAGCAAGGGCACCAAAAGTAATATCCTTAGCACCTTTTACAAATTCCTCTCCCAGCCTGTTTATGCCCAATCCTCCAACCAGCCCGGATACAATCCCCATCAAAAGGAATATGCCCGAAAGCTCATCTATATACCATCCCAGTTTAAAGACACCATATATCAAAACAGCAAATCCTGCCAAAACTATCAAAAGCACAAGGATATGAGATGTCTTAAACTCCGGTATATTGTTAACCTCAATATCATACCTGTGTTTTAACTCCTCCTCGTATATTATACTCCTGGAGGGGTCTTTTTTCACATTCATCGCATACCTGTAAGTATACCACATGGCTGTCCCGAGAAATATTGCCCAGGCAGCTATCCGAAGGCCGATCCCTGAAAAAAGCGGAAGTTCCGCTATCCCCTGAGCCACACCTACTGTAAATGGATTCATAAACCCCCCGGTAAAGCCTGCCGTAGCTCCAATTGAAACCATGGCCAGGCCTGTCAAAGCATCAAAGCCCGCCATTCTAGAAAGGGCTACGATAATAGGTATAAATACTATGGTCTCCTCAGCCATACCAAATGTGGCTCCCCCTAAAGAAAACAGAAGCATAACTATCGGAATGAGCAGTCCTTCTTTACCCTTCACAGAATTTACTATCCTGTATATACCTGCTTCTATCGCTCCGGTTGCCTGTATAATAGTAAATGAACCACCAACTATGAATATAAAGAAAATAATGTCTGCAGCCTGCTGCATCCCTTTTGTAAGAGATACAAAAATATCAAAAAAACCAACGGGTGTGCTATCCACATAGTGGAAAGAATCAGGGTCCACTACATTCCTGCCTGTATTTGGGTCCTCCACCCTGTCGTATACGCCAGCCGGCACAAAGTATGTAGCCAGTGCCGCAATAATGACAATCATAAATAAAAGCACATATGTATGCGGTACCTTTAAACTCATAATAAACTCCCCCTTTAATCTATTTTCTTATTGATCTTCCAGGCCTATCTTTGGTAAGTTTGCCATTCTCAACCGCAAACCTTCCATTTATTATGACATAATCCATTCCCACCGGTGCCAATGCAGGATCTTCATAGGTGGCCATATCTGCTATAGAATCCGGATCAAACACCACAATATCTGCCCAATTCCCTTGAATTAGGCTCCCCCTATCTTTTAACTTCAGCCTTTCAGCCGGCATGGTACTCATCTTGTATATAGCATCTTTCATATTCATGAGCCCTTCTCTGACAAACCTCAAAACCCTGGCAAATGTGCCTGCTGCCCTGGGGTGACCCTGCCCATCCTTCATAAGTCCATCGCTGGCCACCATCACCAGTGGGTGCTTCAAAGCAGTATTCACCTCCTCCATGTCCATATTAAAGGATATCACAATAGTATCAGGATAATTCATCCTTAGATCATTAAATATATCCTCGTTGCACCTTAACCCCTTGTATTTACCTTCTGTTACCAGTATAGACTCATACCCATTGTTTCTCTTTTTGAAATAATTCTCGTCAAATACGGCAGAACCAATAGTGGTGCAGGAGGCATTATATGGATAACAATCAGCCATGAGGTCTATTCCATATCTTCTTTTCTCCTCCAATAATGAAAGGCCTTGCTGCATGTATCCACATCCATAGGCCAAACAACTCCCAATATGGGATACCTGCATTGGTACCTCTGTAACCTCACTTATAAAAGAAAGCTCCTTTATAGCCTCGACTCCCCTGTCCACATCAAACCTGAAATGGGCTGCACTCAGCTTGTCTTTATATTCTCCTGCCAGCTTAATAAGTTCTATGGCTTCATATGTACTGGCGCCTGGGGTATACTCCAACCCCAATGACACTCCAAGTGCCCCATCCTCTAGAGCCCTTCTTACCAGTGGCTTCATAGCTTCAACCTGAGCAAAATCTGCAGCTTTATACACATCTGTAAGCCCTACCGCTTCCCTTAATGTCTGATGTCCTATATAAAGGGCAAAATTTACCGGTGAGCCATCCTTATCCACTGTATCCAGATATTCACCCACATCAATGGGACTTATACCACAGTTGCCCCCTACAGCCGTGGTCACACCCATTGAAGCCATCCTCCATGCTATGTCATACCCTATCTCACCGTCTACCAACGGATCTTCGTGCATATGTATATCAATAAACCCAGGAGCCACAATTTTACCGGTTGCATTTATCACATGCTCTGCATCTATATCATCCATTCCTATGTAAGCAATTCGCCCATTCTCAATGCCGATATTCAGCTCTATATCCATGTTTAAAGATGGATCTATAGCCCTGCCATTTTTTATTAAAATGTCCATCTATGCTCCCCCCTTAGATAAACATTTTATACCACATTTTTATTTTAGTAAAGTAGCAAAGTGTATAAATATGCATTTAATTTACTATTCATCTACACTTTTTCCCTTCTCACCACTTTTCCCACGGAAGAATATTAATCCAGCCGCTGCAGCCAGCACAATGACAAGAACAGGGTGCATGTTTAAGAAAACAATCCCAAGACAGGCAAGCACGGGAATAATAAAGGCGTAGCCCTTCACGTCATTGGATTTAACAAGCCTCACCACAGAATACACTATCAAGGCCACCACCGCTGGCCTTATCCCCATAAAGGCCCTCTGAACTAAAGGAGCATCTTTTATCATCAGGAAGAATGCAGCTACAACTATAATTATGATAAAAGATGGCAGTACTGCGCCCACTGTAGAAAAGACCGCACCGGGTATCCCCGCCAGTTTATATCCAACAAAAGCAGCCATATTTACAGCCATGGGACCCGGTACAGACTGAGCAAGGGCTATCATGTTAAGAAACTCTTTTTCATCAATCATCTTGTTCTTATCCACAATTTCATTTTGTATGAGTGGTATCATGGCAAATCCGCCGCCCAGTGTAAATGCACCTATCTTCATAAAAATATACATAAGCTTTAAAGGCAGCTCCAACTCATCCATCTCCCATCATAATGTGCTCTGAATATGAATCATTAACTGCTTTAGCCTCGAATCTTTACCGGTCATAATTTTATTGAAGCCTTCAAACTGACTACTCTCCGCCACAAGTGGCGAAGGTTCTGTTTACTTGAAGGCTTCTCCT
>JASEJQ010000012.1 GCA_030016635.1 Thermoanaerobacteraceae bacterium
TGTGATCTCAATGATAACAGAGGATTTTGGGTATGTTGAACTGTTAAACTTGGGAAGAGGATGAGGTATGCGCTTCTGGCAGGCCTGACTTCGGACGCCATAGGTATATTGGTTTCCTGTCTTGTGGCATATTTATTATTTGGGATTTAACGATTAAGGAAAACATGGCCAGGCCACAATAATTATTGAAGAAAAGGGTACGGTGTGATATATTAGTAATAACTGGAGGGAGTTTAAATTGATTCATGTGGATGAAGTAACGGATGCAGTTGCAAGATTGTGTGTTGAAGCCAATAGCATACTCCCGGATGACGTAATGGCGGCTTTAAAGAAAGCAGTTGAGATAGAGGAGTCAGAACTGGGGAAAAATATACTGGAAGAAATTATAGATAACGACACCATAGCCTGCAGTGAAGGTGTCCCTATGTGCCAGGATACCGGGATGACCACCGTGTTTATAGAACTGGGACAGGATGCAGAGATTGTCGGCGGCAGTCTTATAGATGCTGTAAACAGAGGAGTATCCAGGGGCTACAGAGAGGGATATTTACGAAAATCAGTGGATAAAGAACCTCTATTCGACAGGGTAAATACCGGAGACAACACACCTGCTATAATCCATGTGGATGTAGTGCCGGGAGATAAGCTGCATATAGAAGTAGCACCAAAAGGTGCAGGTAGTGAAAACATGTGCGGACTTAAAATGCTGAAGCCTGCCGATGGGGTGGAGGGCTTAAAGAGATTTGTTCTGGATACGGTGAAAAACGCCGGTGGAAATCCATGTCCTCCTATTATTGTAGGCGTTGGGGTGGGCGGCAATTTTGAAAAGGTTGCTCTGATGGCAAAGAAAGCACTATTAAGGCCTATAGGCAGCCGCAATAAGGACAGCAGGTATGCAGCTCTGGAGGAAGAACTTTTGAAGATGATTAATGACATGGGAATAGGGCCTCAGGGATTGGGCGGCAGGGTGACTGCCCTTGATGTTCATATTGATTACATGCCTGCACATATAGCATCTCTGCCTGTAGCTTGCGCCATACAGTGCCATGCTGCAAGATATCGGGAGGTGACACTGGGATGAAGGAGATGCACATCACCACACCTCTGGATGATAGGACAATTACAGAATTAGAGGCCGGCGACAGGGTTTATCTGACAGGCATCATATATACAGCCAGGGATGCTGCCCATGAGAGGATGATGCGGCTCATTGAGGAGGGAAAGACTCTTCCCTTTGACATTAAGGGCCAGGTTATATATTATACTGGACCGACTCCGCCGAGACCAGGCCAGGTGATAGGTTCAGTTGGACCAACCACCAGCGGCAGGATGGACAGCTATACGCCAAAGCTGCTTGATATGGGCCTTAAGGGAATGATAGGCAAGGGCGGTAGGTCAAAAGATGTCATAGAATCCATGATAAAGAACAAAGCCGTATATATGGTAGCAGTGGGCGGTGCCGGGGCAAAGATAGCCCGCTGCGTGAAAGAGAGCAGCATTGTTGCTTTTGAGGACTTGGGACCGGAGGCCATATACAGGCTTATGGTTGAAAACTTTCCGGCGGTGGTTGCCATAGACTGCTATGGCAACAATCAGTATGAAATCGGAATCAAGATGTATGGGAGGAATTTATAATGAAGAAATGGCTGATGTTAATTGCCGCGGTTTTAATTGCAGCTATGGTTATACCTGTCTTTGCTGCTCCCAGAGAGGAGGGACAAAAACAGGAGTTTATAAAGATAGATGTGAGGAAACCCGCCTTTTATCCTCCAGGCAAGGCCAGCTTTACATCGCCGGAGGACTATGTATATGCCTTTTTTGATGCCCTCTATTATGCTGCTAATATTCCGGATGACTCTGAAGCCCACTCTGGAACCATTTCCATGGAAGAGCCTTATGAGTATGCATATGGACTTTTGAGCGACTCATATAAGGATGGATTAAAGTTCAATGACTTTGTAGAATCATGGGAAAACACAGCCAATGTGGCTATGATAAAGCTGATACCTGCAGGTTTTGAGAAGGTCGGTCAATTCACATATCCCAGGTTTTTCTATGAGACCGTAAATACTGAGGTCTATGGCGGCAAAAGTACCTTTGTCATATACAATGGATTTGTGGTCCTGGAGAAATATGAGTCAGGCTACAGGATAAAGAGTATTACAAAAGAACCTGAGGACATGGTATCCTATGTAACCGGCAGTGCTACATGGATGAATAACCCATATCTTAAAGCTCTAACCTTTATGGGCAACCCCGAGGACTATAAGACCTCAGATGGAGAAAAGTATACTGTCTTAGAGGGTGATAAAGCTACTGTAAGGATTGCAGGAAGATCTATCTACCTCACAAGGCTTACAAATAATACATGGAAAATACTATACTGGGAAGATAAAATTCAGTGATTTAGGTATAATAACTTCATTTGAGCAATGACATACAGCATCAAATGTGGCCTTAAAGTGAGTCCATGATACTCTTGGATTTGCAGCAAATGGAGCAGGGGCATCCGGCATGGACGCCGGATGAGCCGAGTTGAGGCAAGGACGCCGAATAGAGGCGTACCCTGCGAAATGCAGCGGCAAATATTAGAGTATCAAGATGAGCGATCAGGTGCATAGATGTTGCTATCATTCGTAGAATACTACTTTGTACACTAAAATCAGTGATTGATTGATCCATAATAAAACTACGGAAGGTGAAAGAGAGCAATGGAGAGAAAAACCTATTATATTACAACACCAATTTACTATCCAAGTGATAAGCTTCATATAGGACATACCTATACCACAGTGGCTGCTGATGCACTGGCCAGGTTTAAGAGGATGACGGGATATGACGTCATGTTTCTTACAGGGACCGATGAACATGGCCAGAAGATACAGCGCATAGCAGAGGACAAAGGGGTAAGCCCTAAGGAATATGTAGATGAGATAGTTACAGGAATAAAGGCTTTATGGAAAGTCATGGACATATCCTATGATAAATTCATCAGGACAACCGATAAGGAACACGAGAAGATAGTCCAGACAATCTTTCAAAGGATGTACGACAAGGGCGACATATATAAGGGTGAGTATAAGGGCTGGTACTGCACCCCATGTGAATCATTCTGGACAGAGACCCAGCTTGTGGATGGAAAATGCCCGGACTGCGGCAGGCCTGTAGAGATGGTGAGCGAGGAGGCATACTTCTTTAAACTCTCAAACTATGCCGACAGGCTTTTGAAGTATTATGAGGATAACCCAGACTTTATACAGCCTGTCTCCAGAAAGAATGAGATGATAAGCTTTATAAAGGCTGGCCTTGAAGACCTATGTGTCTCAAGGACTTCTTTTGACTGGGGCATAAAGGTGCCATTTGATCCAAAGCATGTCATATATGTTTGGATAGATGCCCTGTCCAACTACATCACCGCCCTTGGCTATTCTACAGACCATGATGAGGCATACGGGAAATACTGGCCGGCAGACGTGCACCTGGTAGGCAAGGAGATTGTGAGATTTCATACCATCATATGGCCTGCTATGCTGATGTCCATAGGTGAGCCGCTGCCCAGGAAGGTCTTTGGACATGGCTGGCTTGTCTTGGACGGCGGAAAGATGTCCAAGTCCAAGGGCAATGTGGTAGACCCGCTGCTGCTGGTCGAAAAATACGGAGTTGATGCCATCAGATATTATCTATTAAGAGAAGTACCCTTCGGAGCAGATGGGGTATTTTCCAATGAAGCTCTTGTAAAGAGGATAAATTCTGACCTAGCCAATGACCTGGGCAACCTCTTGAGCAGGACAGTTAAGATGGTTGAGGATTATTTTGATGGTACAGTACCGCAAAAAGGGACTGACGAAGGACCGGACAGGGATGTAATAGAAATGGCGCTATCTCTCCCATCTAAGATGGAAGAAAATATGGATACCCTGCAGATAAGTAATGCCCTTGTAGAGATATGGAGGTTTGTGGGCAGGATGAATAAGTATATAGATGAGACAGCACCCTGGGTTCTTGCAAAGCATGCGGAAAAAAAGGACAGGCTTGCCTCAGTCCTATATAACTCCTGCGAAGCCCTCCGGTTTATAGCTGTGCTTTTAAAGCCATATCTGCCCAATACCTATACAAAGATACTGGAGCAGATTGGCCTGGCCGATGATGAGATGGCTGCCTGGGAATCACTCAAGGAGTGGGGCGTAATGAAACCCGGTACAGTGGTCAAGCGTGGAAACCCAATATTCCCCAGAATTACAGAGAATGCAGAGGTAAAAGATGACAAGAAACAGGAAGATGCTAAGGCCATGGAGAAGTATATAACCATAGATGACTTTTCAAAGGTTGAGCTTAGAGTGGCTGAGGTCATAGAGGCCGAAAAGGTGGAAAAATCCAATAAGCTATTAAAGTTAAAGCTGAGGTTGGGCAGTGAGGAGAGGACAGTGGTCTCCGGCATATCCAAACACTATGCACCTGAGGAGCTGGTTGGCAAAAAGGTAATCCTCGTTGCAAATCTTCAGCCTGCAAAATTATTTGGCATTGAGTCCCATGGCATGATACTGGCGGCATCCAATGAAGACAGCCTTTCCTTGCTTACACTGGATAAGGATATAGAAAGTGGTGCCAGGGTGAAGTGATAGACACTCATGCCCACCTGAATGATGAGGATTTTGCGGGAGACCTGGATGCGGTCATCGATAGAGCCGTTAGTGCAGGGGTAAAAGCTATCATTGTGCCCGGGTCAGATATCAATACATCGCTTGGATCTATCGGCCTGGCCCAAAGATACAGCATTATTCACCCGGCTCTGGGTATTCACCCACACGATGCTGAAGATGAGAAAGAAAAGCTAAAGGTTATTTTTGATATGCTCTCAGAACAAAAACCTGCTGCTGTGGGTGAAATAGGGCTTGATTATCACTATGACTTTTCTCCAAGGGAAACACAAAAAGCTGTCTTTAGAGAGCAGCTCCGCATGGCAAAAAAATTTAATTTGCCTGTCATAGTGCACATCAGGGAATCTTTTGATGACGCCTATGGTATAATGGCTGAGGAAAAGGTAGAAAGGGGAGTTGTCCACTGCTTTTCCGATGGTGTTGATGAGATGGAAAAGATATTATCCCTTGGACTTTATATCTCCTTCACCGGGATAATAACCTTTAAAAACACACCGATGGGCTTAATGGATGCAGTCAGGACTGTCCCGTCCGATAGGTACATGATAGAAACCGATAGTCCATATCTTGCTCCTGTGCCCTATAGGGGCAAGCGCAATGAGCCTTCCTATGTAGTTGAGGTTGCCAAAAAAATATCAGAGGTCCGAAAAGTTCCGATAGATGCGGTATCTTATGAAACCGATGAAAATACTGCCAGGCTTTTTGGAATCAGGTGAGGGATTATTTCCTCACCTTTTTATTTTATAGCACATATATTAATATAGAACATTATGATATTGGAGGTGCAGATATGGATTACAACGGTTATGATCAAGGTATGCCTTATCCTTCGCCCAATATGCCTTATCCTTCGCCAACTATGCCATATCCAGGGATGCCCATGCATAATATGATGATGGTCCATATGATTATGCAGGACCCGTTCTTCAGATACTTTGCCATGGAGACTATTGAGCACTTAGTGGAGGAGGTGATGGAAGCCTGCCATCGCATGGGCATGCCAGGGATGGCTATGCCAGGAATGCCAGGCATGATGCCTATGCCGGGTATGCCGGGTATGATGCCTATGCCTGGAATGCCATGTATGCCGCAGATGCCCGGTATGCCTGCTCCACCACCGCCGCCATACAAAAAGGAAGAATAAGGACCGGGTATATACCCTGGTCCTTTTAGTTTTGTATGTATAAAAACTAAAAAAATGGAATATAATAGGCATATACCATATAATGTAAGAAAATTTGACAAATAAATATAGATATATTAAAATAAGTTATCTCCCAAATTAAAAATAGGAGGTTGATGTATGGAGACAAACTGTACAGGCAGTAAGAAGGTAATAAATATACCTTTACTTGCTGCGGCAGTAGTTTGCACTGTGGCTTTTATCCTTTTCCTTGGGGTCATGTTTTTAGAAAAGGATGTAATGGTCAGTGTGGATGGTACAGTCCAATCCTATAAGACTTACAAGACGACGGTGGGAGAATTATTGACTGAAAAAAATATAGAATTGGAACCGGAAGATGAGGTTTATCCGGGTATAGACGTGAAATTAGAAGATGACATGGTGATTACTATAAAAAAGGCTGTACCAATTGTTTTAACAGATGGAGGTGTTACTAAAGAGCTAAAGACCACAGAAGAAACTGTGGGTGATTTCCTTAAGGCCAAAGGTATAGTGTTGGGAGATAAAGATAAGGTTTTCCCAAACCCGGACGACAGACTGGTCCCATATGTTAATGTTAAGATTACGAGGATAGAAGAAAAGACTTTGGTAGAGCAGAAAAAACTGCCATACGATGTCACAAAGAGAGAAAACCGAAACATGGATCAGGGTACCACAAAGGTGGTTCAGGAGGGGGAGGAAGGCCTGGCCGAGGTAACCTACAATGTTACATATGAGGATGGAAAGGAAAAGACAAGAGAAGTACTGGCAGAGAGGATAATTAAACAACCTCTGTCCAAGATAGTAGAGGTGGGTACTCTTGGTGTATTAAAAACATCAAGAGGAGATACCATCAGGTATACCAAACAGCTTACCATGATTGCCACAGCCTATGACGCCACATATGAGAGCACAGGTAAAAGACCGGGGGATAGGGATTACGGCATAACATATACTGGCGTTCCCGTAAGGGAGGGTATAGTGGCTGTAGACCCCAAGGTGATACCCCTCGGGACCAAGCTCTATGTAGAGGGCTATGGGTATGCCTTAGCCGCTGATATAGGAGGCGCCATTAAGGGTAACAGAATAGACCTTTACTATGATGACCCCAAAAAAGTGGATAGGTTTGGCGTAAAGAAGCTCAAGGTATATGTATTAGCAGATTGAGAGGGTTAGCCCTCTCTTATTTTTTGGGAGGTTAATATGGAAAACGCCAGAGAATATACAATGAGAGTATTAAAAAAATACGAGTTCAGAACGAAAAAATCGCTGGGACAGAATTTCCTTATAGATGACAGGATAATCGACAGTATTGTATCCAATGTGCCGGAGGGCGCAGTTGCCTTTGAAATAGGCCCCGGCATTGGCATATTGACACGAAAGCTGGTAGAGAGGGCAAGAAGGGTTGTAGCTGTGGAGATTGATGAAAAACTCTGTGAAATATTAAAAGAAGAAATTGATTCGGATGCACTTGAGGTGATAGACGCTGACTTTATAGAAATAAATCCGAACAGTATACTCTCCGAAAAGGCCGTTGCTGTAGCCAATATACCCTACTACATAACCACACCAATTATATTCAAAATTTTAACATCTACGGATATGATAGACACAGCTATATTGACGATGCAAAAAGAGGTGTCCGAGAGGGTGGTGGCCAGGCCGGGCGGGAAAGAATATGGCATACTCAGTTTGGTAGCTGCACTATACAGCGAGCCTAAGGTACTCTTTAATATATCCAGGGATGCCTTTATCCCGCAGCCAAAGGTGGAATCCTCTGTGGTGCGTTTTGATAAGAGAAAACTCAACCTTGAGGTGGATGAAAGTGACTTTTTAAAGGTGGTAAGGGCTGCATTTGGAAAGAGGAGAAAAACCATAGCCAATGCCCTTGCCGGCATATTCAATGGAGAAAAGGGTGAGCTGAAAGAGCATCTGATGGAAATAGGAATTAATCCCATGGCCAGGCCGGAGACACTGAGCCTCAAGGAGTTTGAAAGTATAACGGGTATAATATTTAAAAAGTCATAATACACTGCCCCTGTACATATATTTATATGGAAAATCCATAGATACGGGGGTATGCCCATGGACAGCTATAAAAGGAGTTATATAACGCTGAAAATAATAGATAAAGAAGGCACCAGTGGTGGGACTGCAAGAGGGTATGCTAAGATAGAAAAACGTGGAGATAAGGGAGTCTTAACTCTCTATGCAGAAAACCTTGAAGGAAATCTGGAATATAACGGTTTTATAGTGTCGGTGAATAATGACATGATAAAATATATAGACTTTGGTGGGATAAAGATAGACCCCGGCGGGATAGGCAATCTCAAAGAGAGTTTTGACGCCAACAATATAGATGGAAAAGGATTTAACATATATGAGATATCCGCAGTGGGACTGATTACTCCAGATTACGACATACCTTTAGTTGGCTATACCACCAACGAGATATCTGATATAAAAGATAAAATTTTAAGATGCCTAAAAAGGACAGAAGATCCAGCACCTGAATCTCATGAATCCAATACTCCTGGGTCAGAAGCTCCACAAACACCAGAAACAGAAAAACAGGAAGAAAACCTGGAGAAGGAATACATAGAGACTACAGGAGAAGAAAAGGTATTGGAGGTTGTAGAAGAACCACCAGCTCCAGAAAAAGCCT
This sequence comes from Thermoanaerobacteraceae bacterium, assembly GCA_030016635.1. Taxonomy (GTDB): domain Bacteria; phylum Bacillota; class Thermoanaerobacteria; order Thermoanaerobacterales; family UBA4877; genus JASEJQ01. The sequence goes on from JASEJQ010000012.1 coordinate 8,486, forward strand.
TTACACAGGGAATAGGTGAAGAGAAATTTATAGAAAATGCAGGCAGTCTTGCAAGCGAAATAGATAATTATATGACCAGCCTAAAGAAATACATAGGCAACATAGTTAACTATCTTCAGGAGGTAAAGCCTTTTGAATGGGAAATACCAGGATACAGGTGGTGGAGGATTGACCTCAGTTTTACAGATAGCATCTATGACCACTATCTTGTAGGATTTTATTACGAGAATGACGACATAAAGTATCTGGTATACGGGATGCCCGGTAGATTTTGCATACAGGAACAACCATTTGGCGGCATGACCGGGTTTGTATACTGGCATCCTGCAAAAGGGAAAGAAAGGAAATTTGGAGAAGAGGGCTACTGGATTCTCCATATTGATGCAGCTACAGGACGTATAATAGTACCGCTGATGCCCACGCCTCCGCCGCTGTTTTCGTAATGTTTACCATGCTTGAATGCATGGTTTTTTATTTTTTTCTGGTATAATAGATATATAATCTACTACAAGAATTACCAAGCATGGCATATAACATCCAGAAGCAGCCTTAAAGCAAGTCTATGATACTCTTAATGAGTGGCAAATGTAACCGGGGCAGCAGGCAAGGACGCCTGCTGAGCTTAAGCCGTAGGCATGGACGCCGCCTGGAGGCGTACCCGGCGGAATGCAGACAACGAGTGGAATAGGGACATTTCTCATCTGCGTAGCACCTCATCGAAGTAGATGAGTGCCCTTTGATCTTGTGGTATCAAGACGAGCGATCAGGTGCCGGGATGTTATTAACATGCATGAATGGGTTATTGCAGTAAAAATTAAGTATAATAATATCAGCTTATAAAAATCTTCATGCACACTAAAGTATAAACGGTAGGAGGTAAATATGAAACCTGTAATACATGTCCTGGGCCTGGGGCCCGGAAAAGGATATATAACCTTAGATACACTGGAAATATTAAGGAATTCCAGAAGGGTATTTTTGAGGACGGAAATACACCCCGGTGTGGAGGACTTAAAAGCCATGGGTATTGACTATATGTCATTTGATGAATGTTATGAAAAAGGTACATCCTTTGAGGAGGTTTATAGTGAAATAATTAAACGTCTTCTCACCTTGGCGGATGAATATGGCGAGATATGCTATGTGGTGCCTGGAAGTCCCATGGTTGATGAAAGGACAGTGGAAGAGCTGATAGACATCTCAAAAGGAATGGGTATAGAGCTGGACATAAGGCCGGGTATGAGTTTCATTGACGCCATGGCCGCAGAGCTGGGCTTTAATCTCTGCAACATAATACTTATAGATGCCACGGACTTTGACCCCCACAGGATAAATACATCTATGGGTATTATCATCTCTCAGGTCTACGACAGATTCATTGCTTCCGAAGTAAAAATTAAACTTTCCAGGATTTATGACGATAATACATTAGTGACAGTGATATCCGGTGCCGGCAACAGTGATATAATGAAGAAGGCTGATATACCCCTTTATCAACTTGACAGGGTTGAATGGATAGACCACATAACATCAGTATATATAAGACCTGTCAGGTTTGAGAGCAAGAGCAGGTACGATTTTGTTGATTTTAAATACATAATGGACAGGCTGCGCAGTGACTGTCCATGGGATAGGGAACAGACCCATGAGAGCCTTAAACAGTATCTTCTGGAAGAGACTTATGAGGTACTGGAAGCCATCGACCTGAAGGACAGTGAAAAGCTCGTGGAAGAACTGGGAGACCTTATGCTTCAGGTATTCTTTCATGGGAAACTGGCTGAGGAAAGAGAAATATTTGACATCTATGATGTGGTGGATGGGATCAGCAAAAAGATGATATTAAGGCATCCTCATGTATTTGGGGATGTAAAGGTTAAGTCATCTGATGATGTCCTTAAAAATTGGGCTGACATCAAGAAAGAAGAAAAGGGCATAAGTACCCAGACGGAGGTGATGCAAAGCATACCCGGCAATCTTCCTGCCCTCATGCTGTCCTATAAGATACAGGATAAGGCCGCAGAGGTAGGGTTTGACTGGGATGACGTGGATGGAGCAATGGAAAAAGTATATGAAGAACTGGAAGAGGTAAAGGAGGTGTACAAAGGAACAGAAAAGGAAAGAATAGAGGAAGAGGTAGGCGACCTGCTTTTTGCTGTGGTCAATGTGGCCAGATTTTTAAAAGTACAACCCGAGTTGGCACTTAAGAAGACAGCAGATAAATTTATATCCCGATTCAGTTATATTGAAGAACGGGCAGGAATAAAAAGCCAAAAATTACAGGATATGTCTCTTGACGAGATGAATGTGCTGTGGGAAGAGGCAAAAATGAATAAAAAAGGTAAAAAAAATCAAAAATAACTCTATGAAAAGAAGGATTTTCAGGATTTATGCAGAATATGCTAATAGGAAGCAAATGAAGAGGAGGTATATTGATGAACAAAGCTGATCTGGTAACAAAAGTAGCAGAGAAAAGTGATCTTACTAAAAAGGATGCCGAGAAGGCCATCAATGCGTTTGTTGATGCCGTGACAGAGGCTTTAAGTCAGGGCGACAAGGTGCAGCTGGTCGGATTTGGTACCTTTGAGGTAAGAGAGAGAGCAGAACGCAAGGGAAGAAATCCTCAGACCAGAGAGGAAATAACAATTCCTGCTTCTAAGGCTCCGGTGTTTAAAGCCGGAAAGGCACTGAAGGACATGATAAATCAATAGGTTAAAAAACAAAGGGAAGGAGTTATCCTTCCTTTTGTTTTTTGCATATTTTCGGACGGACCTCAAATAATATTGATGGAAAGGAGGCCCGCAGCACAAATTGAAAAAAACTTTGTTATTTGTCATATCAATTTTACTTATAGTGTCAATTGGCTGCACGCCTGCAGTAAGAAGGCTGAAACAGGTTGAAAAGCCACCTATACCCGAAAGGATTAGCAGAGGGGAAAACAAGGAGCCTACGCTTAAGGTCTATATAAAACAAACGGGAAAAATAGAGGAAATGCCTCTTGAAAATTATGTTATGGGTACAGTTGCCGGGGAGATAAAAAACGACTGGCCTATGGAGGCTTTAAAGGCACAGGCTATACTGGCAAGGACCTATGTACTTGATTTTGTAAATACAAAGAAGTCTAAGTATGAGGGTGCTGATACATCCACTGATTTTGAAGAGGCCCAGGCGTGGAATGAAGCCAATATAAATGACAGGATAAAAAAGGCTGTAAATGATACCAGGGGACAGGTGGCAGTATATAACGGCAATTACATCAAGGCGTGGTTTTTCTCACATGCCGGAGGTATGACTGCAACAGCAAAGGAGGGTTTAAACTTTAAAGGGCAAAACCCACCATATATACAGGTTGTAAAGTCTCCGGAGACGCCGAAGGCAAAACCAGAGGACAGAGAATGGACAGCGGCATTCAGCAAACAGGAGGTGCTGGCAGCGCTCAACAAGATGGGAGCAGGGGTAAAGGACTTTAGTGATGTAAAGGTTGCATCCAGGGGCCCTTCGGGACGCACTACAATCCTGAGCTTTAGCGGGGTGCCGGTGAATGCTCCGGATTTCAGAATAGCCATCGGCAGCGAAAGGATGAAGTCAACCCTTTTGGAGAGTCTCAGGTTTGATGGCAATACCCTGACAATGAGGGGAAAGGGGTTTGGCCACGGTGTGGGAATGTCTCAGTGGGGTGCCTACGGCCTGGCCGAACAGGGAAAAACAGCAGAGGAGATAATAAAATACTATTTCAAGGGAGTAAATATTGCAAAGATGTGGGATTGAGGCCTTGTTTGGGCCTCTTTTTATATATTAAGCCGTATCTCTTGGTTTAAATGCCGTGCAGCAGGAAAGAGCAAATCCGCATAGATTAAAATTCTGTGAAATTTCCGTGAATTATGATGCTAAAGACCTATGTCTGCATTATCAAGGTATATATATTTTATCCGATATACATTTATGCGGTTTGAAAAATACAAGAAAATGTATCCTTATTTCCTAAGAATTAAAAATGCCCAAAGCCAGGATAAGTTAAGGGAAATTTTAAAACTCAAGTAACAAGATGCCTGCTGCAAGCTATAGGGATCTGGATAAGGGATACAGAGCTTTGGGTCTTGAGGAGAAAAAGAAGGGTCATGTATGGTGGGGAATAAGCCCCATTAGTAATGAAATTGTTACGATTGTAGTTCATGAACATGCAGGTGGGAGAGATATTAGTAAAGGCCTTCTGGACAAATATATTAAAGAACTTGGTTTTAAGAATGATAAAGAGTTTTTCGAGTTTCTGAATAAGATTTAAATTGGACTGCTCAAATTGAGTGGTCTTTTTTTCACAAAATCTATTGCATATTAATAAAATATAATGTATAATAATACAAAATAACGTATCTGGAGGTAGTATAATTATGGAAAAGATCGTATTAGCTTATTCAGGGGGACTGGATACATCTGTCATTATCCCATGGCTCAAGGACAATTATGAGTGCGAAATCATAGCAGTGTGTGTGGACGTGGGCCAGGGAGAAGAGCTTACGGGCCTCAAGGAGAAGGGCATAAATTCTGGTGCCAGCAAGGTGTATATCATTGACGCCAAAGAGGAGTTCGTAACGGACTATATATATTCCACACTGAAGGCCGGAGCTATCTACGAAAATGAATATTTATTAGGCACATCCTTTGCAAGACCACTGATAGCAAAAAAGCTGGTTGAGGTGGCACATAAGGAAGGCGCAACGACTATAGCCCATGGGGCGACTGGCAAGGGGAATGATCAGGTGAGGTTTGAGGTTTCCATTAAGGCCCTGGACCCTGATCTTAAGATAATTGCGCCCTGGAGGATATGGGAGCTAAAGTCCAGAGAGGACGAGATAGACTATGCAACCAAAAAGGGCGTAAAGGTAACGGCTACAAAGGATAAGATATACAGCATGGATAAAAACCTGTGGCATTTGAGTCATGAGGGCGGAGACTTAGAGGACCCATGGAATGAACATAACCCCGACATGTATGAGATGACAGCAAAGCTGGATGAGACACCGGACGAGCCGGAGTACGTAGTGATGGAATTTGAGAAGGGCATACCGGTAAGCGTCAATGGCAAGAAATACAGCCCGGTAGGTCTTATAGAAAAATTAAACGAGATAGGCGGTAAGCACGGTGTAGGAATAGTGGACCTGGTAGAGAACAGGCTTGTTGGTATGAAGTCAAGGGGAGTCTATGAGACCCCTGGAGGGACACTGCTGTATAAGGCCCATGAGGCTCTGGAACATCTATGCCTGGATAAGGATACCTACCGCTTTAAGGGTTATGTGGCTCAGAAATATGCAGAAATGGTGTATAACGGCCTGTGGTTTTCTTCGCTTAAAAAGGCTCTGGATGCTTTTGTGGATAAAACTCAGGAGAGCGTAACGGGAATGGTAAAACTGAAGCTGTATAAGGGGAATGTAATCTTAGCCGGATCATACTCTCCCTATTCCCTCTACAATAAAGACTATGTTACATTTGGAGAGGATGAGGTATATAATCAGAGGGACGCTGATGGGTTTATCAACCTCTTTGGTCTGCCGCTGAAGATTGGGGCAATGGTGGAGAAAAAGAATGCCAATAAGGAGCTGGCTGTATGAAGCTCTGGGGAGGCAGATTTTCTAAGAATGAGGATGAGTTTATGGAGGAGTTTAATTCCTCCATAAGTTTTGATATAAGGCTTTTTGAGGAGGATATAGAGGGGAGCGTCGGCCAGGCCTATGCCCTTAAAAAAGCCGGCATACTGGACAAAGATGAGCTTGATAAGACAATTAACGCTTTAAATGAATTGTATGAACAGTATAAGGCAGGGGAAATTAAATCTTATGACGGATATGAGGACGTCCACTCCCTTATAGAATCACTTCTATATGAAAAAATAGGGGACACAGCCTACAAACTTCATACCGGGAGAAGCAGAAACGACCAGGTGGCTACAGACATGGTCATGTATGTGAAGAAAGAAGCGCTAAACATATCAAATTTATTATTAAACCTTCTTGATACACTTATAGGAAACGCAAAAAAATATAATGACATCATATTGCCTGGATATACCCATCTCCAGAGGGCACAGCCAATCCTCCTATCTCACTACCTTATGGCCTATTTTGAGATGTTCAAGAGGGATTACATCCGCTTCAAAGACATGTTAAACAGGATAGACATAATGCCCCTGGGTTCTGGTGCCCTGGCGGGGAGTACATTTCCTTTGGACAGGGATTATGAGGCCGATATCTTGGGTTTTAAGTGCATATCATTGAACAGCATAGACGCTGTCTCCAATAGAGACTTCTGCTTAGAGTGCATTTTTAATTGCACTATGACCATGATGCACATGTCCAGAATCTCTGAGGAGCTTATTCTCTGGTCTACAAAAGAATTTAACTTTATAGAGATAGATGAGGCATACTCTACAGGCAGCAGCATGATGCCTCAGAAGAAAAACCCGGACTCATTGGAACTTGCAAGGGGCAAGACGGGCAGGGTATATGGCGATCTAATTTCCCTCCTGACGGTTATAAAGGGTCTGCCTCTGGCATACAATAAGGACATGCAGGAGGATAAAGAATCCACCTTTGATGCAGTGGATACAGTAAAGATATGCATTGCAATGCTGAAAAGGGTGATATCCTCTATCAAGGTAAATAGTGGTTCAATGCTTGCGGCATGCAAGACAGGTTATCTCAATGCCACTGATATGGCAGACTATTTAACAGAGAGGGGGATTCCCTTTCGCAAAGCCCATGAGGCTGTGGGCAATATAATCAGATACTGTGAAGAAAAGGGAGAGACGCTGGAGGATTTAAGCCTTGATGAACTGAAGAAATTCTCCGATGTCTTCACAGATGATGTATATGGCGCTATAGATATAAAAAACTCCATAAATAAAAAACTCACCACAGGGTCAACGTCTCAGGAAATGGTGGAAAAGACTATGAGTATAGAAGAAGAATGGCTGAAAATAGAAAAAAGTTTGATGTGATTATCAATTACCATTTGGTGATGTCTTTGCTGTAAGCGCAACAGTAGAAGAGGACTTCATAAAAGACCCCGGCCTTCACAGGACACTCATAGGTGACGGCGTAGCCACATCCTTAGCTGCCATTTTTGGCGGCCCGGCCAATACCACATATTCGGAAAATACTGGCGTGCTTGCTCTTACCAGGGTGTTTAAGCCTCAGGTCATGAGGATAGCAGCTACCTTTGCAATAATCCTTGCGTTTATTGGTAAACTGGGTGCCGTTATTCAGACCATACCTGCACCGGTTATAGGAGGAATATCCATAGTGCTGTTCGGTATGATAGCTGCCATAGGGGTCAGGACTGTGGTAGAAAATCAGGTGGATTTTGCTGCTACCAGAAACCTGCTGATAGCTGCTGTTATCCTTGCTTTGGGAATAGGTGGAGCCGTGTTCAAGCTGGGCGCTAACTTCCAGCTTTCCGGGATGGCGCTGGGAGCCATATTTGGTATAATACTGAACCTGATACTGCCCAAGGAGGATGTAGCAATCATATCCGAGGAACAGGGCAAGTTCAACGAGTAAGGTCCAGGGTGATATACCCATCATTAAGTTCTAAGGACTCTACCTTAAGATTAAAGGGGAGGGGCGGAAGCGTAAGATTAAGCTCTGAAGAGTTTAATATATTCTCCAGTCCCTCATTTTCTATAGTGACGCTATCCAGGGTGAGCCTGCCGGGTATGAAGTTTATGGTGTTATTATCCGAAAGCCTGATACCTCCCTCCATAGTGAATCTGGAGAGCCTATCTGAGGATGGGCCTTCAATGACAAAGCCGTTTCTGGTAATATGGAGGGATACATCCTTGAGGTTTTCATCACTATGTATAACATCATCTATGGCTTTTTCATCAATTGTGGCCGATGCTCCGCTGAACAGGGGATTTACCTTTACAGAGGATGGCTCAATGCTCTCCCAGGGTAGGTCTGAAAGGTGTGTTATCAAGTAGTTTAGCACCTCAAACCGTTGCAGAAGACTCTCTCCCTGCTCTATCTGCATTCTTATATTTTCATCGGTGAGGGCCATTTGATATAACTTTTGTTTTACTGAGATGAGCCTCTGAATGTTTTCTATAGTGGATTCCAGGTCATCTCTCACAGACTCAAGATCTTTTTGCCTTAAAGCAAGCTCTGATGATAGTTTCTCTTTATCTTCTTTTAATGTATTCAGCTGTTTTAAATGACTCAGGTAGTATTCCTGAATGCTCTCTATGTAATAAATGCGGCTGAATAGGTCTGGTATATCCCTGGAGTTTAATATTGCTTCCAGGAGGCTTATATTGCCGTCTGTATATAAAAACCTGTACCAGTATCTCAGCTTGTTTCTGCTGGTGGTTATATTTTTATCTATTTCTTTCTCCTCTGATTTGAGTTCTTCTATCTGACCGCTTATTATCTCAATATCTTTATTTAAATCGTCCAGTTTCTTTTGATTGGAAGAGAGGGAAAGTTCCAGTGAAATAATTTCCTGGGTAATATCGTCAGGGGAGGAATAGGCATATATATTTGCAGCTGATATAAACAGTATAATTATTACAAAAGCAAGAGATATTTTCTTCAGCATAAAATCACCCATATAATAAATACAACAAACATTCTTAAAATCCTCTATGTGTGAGATTTTTTTGTTTTTATAGACTTTTAATAAAGGAAATTGATTTCTTTTATAGAAGATATTTAAATACTTCAAAAATTGGGGGGTGAATATGATTGGCTGCATTAGAGTATATAAAACCGACCGATAGTATCGAAGCCTATAACATACTGAAAAATAACCCGGGGGCTAAGGTAATAGCAGGCGGTACAGACCTCATGGTCATGATGAGAAATGAATCTATAAAACCTGAATGCATAGTAGATATAAAGGGGATAGAGGCGACGCATATCTTGAGGTTTGACGAAAACGGCCTGTATATAGGTGCATCATGCACGGCCAATGAGGTCATGAATTTTGGACCGGTGAAGGAATACTATCCAGGGCTCTATGATGCCTTAAAGGGCCTGGCCACATATCAGGTGCGAAACCGTGCCACGGTAGTTGGAAACCTCTGCAATGCCTCACCGGCGGCTGATACAGCACCGGTTCTCCTCGCCATGGGAGCATATCTGGATATCCAGGGTCCTGCAGTATGGCAAAAGCCACTTCTAGAGTTTTTTACGGGCGTGAAGAAAAACAGCCTTTCACAGGGCGAGTTTGTACAGGGATTAACGGTACCAAGGCCGGAGCCGGGTGAGAAGAGTATATACTACAAAAAAGGGAGAATAAAGGGGGCGGACCTCTCCATTGTAGGTGTGGCAGGAGTATTTAGCCGCAAGGGTAAATTGAGGATAGGTCTTGGATCTGTCTATACTACCCCTGTGCTTGTCGTTGCTGATGACCTGCTGGATAAGGATGATTTGAAGGATAGGCTTGTAGAGCGGGTTTTGAACAGTATAAACCCTATAACGGACACGAGGGCTTCAAGGGAATACAGGATTGATATGACGAGGTATTACACATTCAAAGTGGCAGAGGACCTCATGCGGGAGGCGTCGATATGAAGGACATAATATTAAAGGTAAATGGCAGGAAATACAATCTTCGTATAGATGAGAGTATGACGCTCTTGAAAGTATTAAGGGAAGAGCTGGAGCTTACAGGCACCAAGGAGGGATGCGGAGAGGGTGAATGTGGTGCATGTACTGTACTCATGGACGGTAAAGCAGTTAATTCCTGTCTTGTCTTAGCCTGTGAGGCGGAAGGGCATGACATCACCACTATAGAAGGCCTGGCCGACGGCGAACTGCTTTCAGACATACAGGAAGCCTTCATTGAGCATCAGGCCTTTCAGTGCGGTTTCTGTACACCAGGCATGATTATGACCATAAAAGGTTTCCTTGACGAAAACCCCAATCCTACAGAAGATGAGATAGAGGAGGCTATAGCTGGAAATTTGTGCCGGTGCACCGGCTACAAACCCATTGTGGCAGCGGTAAAAGACCTGGTGGAGAGGAGGGGGAACGATGGATATAATAGGTAGCTCTGTCCACAGGATAGAGAGCGTGGAAAAGGTGACAGGGGAGGCGAGATACACCCACGACATAAAGATGGAGGGGATGCTCTATGCCAGAATCTTGACCTCACCCTATCCCCATGCGAAGATATTGAGTATTGATACCAGCAGGGCAAAAGAACTGCCGGGTGTGTTTGCAGTACTCACCGGTGAAGAAATACCATATAAGGTGGGACTTTATATGGTGGATAAACCGGTCCTTGCTCAGGGCAAGGCAAGGTACCAGGGTGAGCCTGTGGCAGCAGTAGCGGCGGTCACCGAGGAGATAGCCAGAGAGGCAGTAAAACTCATCAGAGTAGAATACGAACCAGTGCAGCCTGTATTTGACCCCGTGGAGGCATTGAAACCAGATGCGCCGCTGGTACATGAAAAACTGGGCGAGTACTCATATGTAAAGGGGGTATTTTTCCCGGAGCCGGGTACCAATGTAGCCAGCCATATAAAGATAAGAAAAGGCAATGTATTCGAAGGATTTGCCAAAGCAGACAGGATTATAGAAAATGACTTCTATCTACCTCAGGTAAACCATGTACCTCTGGAGACACATAGCTCTATAGCAAGGTGGGGCAAAAATGGTGAAATAGAGATATGGACATCAGCCCAGTCTCCCTTTGCAGTCAGAAATCTGCTCTCAGTGTCCCTGGGGATTTCACCGGCTAAGATAAGGGTGCATGTACCATACGTAGGTGGGGGATTTGGAGGCAAGGCAGGCATACACTTAGAACCATTGGTTGCGTGCCTCTCTAAAGCTGCTGATAATAGACCTGTAAAAATTGTAGCTACCCGCGAGGAAGAGTTCAATACCCTTCCAGTAAGGCAGGGTCTCAAGGCCCACATAAAGACAGGGGTCACCAAGGAAGGCAGGATAGTGGCGGAGGAGATAAACTATTACTGGGATGCCGGAAGTTATGCCGACTATGGAGTAAATATTGGCCGAGCTGGTGCCTACGCAGGTGCTGGACCCTATGACATAGACAATGTAAGTATTGATTCATACACCATATATACAAATCATGTATTCGGTACAGCATACAGGGGTTTTGGACATCTCGAGGTTTTATGGGCTATAGAGAGGCAGATGGACATTGCGGCCCATGAACTGGGTATGGATCCCTATGATTTCCGTATGAAAAACCTTTTAAGGCCGGGGAGCATAACAATCACAGGAGAGAAGATAAATGAAAATACGGGGAGCGTCATAAAGTGCCTTGAGGCTGCGGCTAAGGAGATTGGATGGGGCAAGCCTAAGACTGAAGAGGAGTTAGAAGAAGAAAAGAATACAGGCAGGGTGCGTGGAAAAGGCCTGGCCGTACTCCATAAAGCACCTGCCATGCCCACCAATACAGGCTGTGCAGCCATACTCAAGTTCAATGATGACGGCACCATAAACCTCCTGGTCTCCGGGGTAGACTACGGCCAGGGCACATATACCACACTGGCAATGGTCGCAGCAGAGCAGATGAAGATGCCTGTGGAAAAGATAAAGGTTGTTTACGACAATGACACCGACATGATGCCATACGACTGGCAGACAGTGGCGAGCCGCTTTACATTTATGGGCGGCAACGCTGTAATCCGTGCTGCCGACGACCTGATAAACCAGATGAAGGACGTTGCCTCAAGGGTTTTGAGAGCGCCAAAAGAGGAACTGGAAATAGGCAACGAGAGGATATATATAAAGCACAACCCCGACGAATACCTGACATACAGGCAGGTAGCCCTTGGCTACACCTATCCCAACGGCAACGCCATAGGAGGACCGCTCATAGGCAGGGGCATGTATATAGCCCAGGGGCTTACCAACTTAGACCCGAAAACCGGCCAGGGTCTGCCGGCTATAGACTGGACATACGGTGCCCACGGGGTGGAGATAGAGATAGACACCAATACAGGAGACATAAGGGTATTGAAGATTGTCTCAGCCTTTGATGTGGGCAAGGTGCTCAACAAGGAGCTCTGTGAAGAACAGGTGGTAGGAGGCGTGCTGCAGGGCCTGGGTGCAGCCATCTGCGAACAGTACCTGTACAGGGATGGCGTCCTTCTGACACGCACCTTCACCGACTACAAAGTCCCCACCTCCATGGATGTCCCTGATGAGATATTTCCCATATTTATAGAGACCCCGCAGCTGGATGGGCCATTTGGCGCCAGGGGTGTGGCAGAACATCCCATGATATCCGTACCATCAGCCATAGGTAATGCCGTATATAATGCCACAGGGGTCAATATTTATGAAGTGCCTATGACACCAGAAAAAGTATATTTTGCTTTGAAGAACAGGGCTTAGGCCCTTATTTTTTTATGCAATATATGCTATAATCGTACCAGACGCTGATAGAAAGGGGTAGTATATGGGTAGACTATTTGGTACGGATGGAGTAAGAGGGGTAGCAAATGATGAATTATCTGTAGAACTGGTATATAAGCTGGGAGAGACAGTTACATATATATTGAGAAAAGAAAAGGATAAGAAACCTGCCATAGCAGTGGGAAGAGACACAAGGGTATCAGGAGATATGCTGGAGGCCGCTCTGATGGCGGGTATTATGGCGGGCGGCGGAGATGTGTATTACCTGGGTGTGATACCCACGCCGGCTGTGGCATACCTTACCAGATATTACAATGCAGATACTGGTGCTGTCATATCGGCATCCCACAACCCAATGGAGTTTAACGGTATAAAGTTTTTCAATGGGGACGGGTTTAAGCTGCCGGATGAGATGGAGGATGACATAGAGGCCAGGTTGGAAGAGAATAAGGGCGTAAGGCCAACAAGATTTGAGATAGGCAGAAGATATGATATGAAAGATGCCGAGGAGGTATACATAGATTTCTTAAAGGGCATTGAAGAACTGGATATAAAGGGTCTGAAGATTGCCCTGGACTGTGCCAACGGCGCAAGCTACAGAGTGGCACCGGCACTGTTTAAGGCCCTGGGCGCTGATGTAAGGGTGATAAACAATGTGCCCACAGGACTGAATATAAATCATAAGTGTGGTTCAACCCATATAGAGGCTCTGCAGGAGTATGTAAGGGAAATCGGGGCAAAAGTCGGCCTGGCCTTTGACGGTGATGCCGATAGATTAATAGCTGTGGACGAAAAGGGCAATGTAGTAAATGGTGACAGCATTATGGCCATATGCGGCCTGGACCTCAAGGGGAGGGGCCTTTTAAATAAAGACACTGTAGTTGCTACGGTGATGAGCAATCTCGGCTTAGAGGTTGCACTGAAAGAACACGGCATAAGGCTTATACGGACAAAGGTTGGAGACAGGTATGTCCTGGAAGAAATGAAGAGGTGCGGCTATTCTCTGGGAGGTGAACAATCCGGGCATATCATCTTCTTAGAGGCATCCACCACAGGAGATGGACTGATTACTGCATTGAAGCTGCTTGGTGCAGTAAAAAGGAGCGGGAAAAACTTATCAGAACTGGTAGGGATAGTTCCTGACTTTCCGCAGACTCTTATCAATGCCCGCGTGGCCAATAACAAGAAGGAATGTTACATGGATGATGAGGTTATATTAAAAGAAATCAAGAGAATAGAGGAACATTTTGATGGCAGAGGGAGGGTAGTAATTAGACCGTCAGGGACAGAACCCCTGGTCAGGGTTATGATAGAAGGAGATAATTTAGAGGAGGTGAAGAGGGAGGCCGAAGGCCTGGCCAGGCTTATAGAAGAACGGCTTTCCTGAAAAATGCTTAAAGAGAACATTGAAAGATATATCCAGGAAAGTGACATAGATGCATCCATATATATAAAATCCATGAGGGGAAATTTCGAATTCAAATACAAGGAGACCAGGGTCATGCCATCTGCCAGTCTTATAAAGCTGCCCATGATGGCGTATATATACAAACTGGCCTATGAAGACAAGCTGGATATGGAACAAAAATTAAGCCCTCGAAGACATCAGATAGTGTCTGGAAGCGGAATAGTGAAAAACCTCCATGCCGACATGGGATATTCCATACGTGACCTTACATACCTTATGATTACAGTGAGTGACAATACTGCGGCCAATATACTCATAGATTATCTGGGCATGGACAGGATAAACGAGGAGATAGAAAAGCTGGAAATGAAGGATACCGTCCTTAAAAGACATATGATGGACTTTGCGGCCAGAGCTGCGGGCATAGATAATCTCACTACTGTCCAGGATATGGCAGTCTTTTTTGAAAAGCTGTATAACGGAGACGTTGTGAATTATTTAGCCTCCAGGGAGATGCTGGAAATATTGAAAGACCAGAGGTTTAGGGTCATGAATTACTACCTTCCTGAAAGATTCAAGGCCGCCCATAAGACAGGCTCGCTGGACGGCTATGAGCATGACTGCGGCATCATATTCAGTCAGGAAGATGATATGATAATATGTGTCATGACTTCAGGTTTTAAAAATGACTATGAAGGCATAGACTATATAAAGGGGTTAATAAAAACCATGTATAAAGAATAACACCACGCGGGTGTTATACAAATACTGTATGGAGGGCCAGAATTGTCTTTTCTGTGTCCTCTTTTTTTACCAGGCATGTTATCACATTGCCCTGGTCCTGGGTCTGGAGGGGTTCTATACTCTTTTCCATCAGGGTCTTTACTATCCTTGTGAGCAGGTTGTCGTTCTCTTTTCTTATACCTGTCACCATGGACACCCTGCTGCAATTTTCCACTATGTTGTAGCTTATACTGTATCTTTCAAGAATAGATTTTACCTTCACCACATCACTTTCTTTTATAGTAAACATCAGATTAAAAGGGAAGATATTAATCATATCAAAACCGATATTTTCTTCAGCAAGTTCATTTAATATCTCGTCATATATCCGTTTTCTTTCTTCAGATAAAGTGAGGCTTATCCGTGTAAATGCAGGCAAATGGGTTATACTCACAACCTCTTTGGACGGTGCTTCGTAAGTAATTGTGGTACCTTCATCATCACTGCATATATTCTTTACTACAAGAGGTATATTGGATCTCATGGCTATCTCCACGGACTTAGGATGAATGACCTTTGCCCCACGCCTGGCCAGTCTTAAGACCTCCAAGTAATTCACGGTCTTTAATATCCTGGCATCAGGTACTATCCGTGGGTCAGCAGTAAACACACCATCAACATCGGTATATATCTCTATTTTTTCAGCTTTTAAAGCCTCGCCAAGGAGGGATGCGGTGATGTCACTCCCGCCTCTACCCAGTGTGGTGACGGTGCCTTTTGAGGTGGCCCCGATAAAACCAGTCACTACAGGCACATATCCTTCATTCAGCAGGGCTAAAAGATTATCAGGTTTTACCCTTATTACATTGGCATAGCCATAGTTGTCGTCGGTCAGTATACCGGCCTGGCCGCCAGTAAGAGCAGTAGACTTTAATCCAGCCCGTCTCAGGCAGCCTGCCATAATCACACTGGATATTATCTCACCGCAGGACATGATTAAGTCAAGGTCCTTCTGGGGCACATCATCATAGGGCTCTTTGGCCAGCTTTATTAGAGTATCCGTGGCATAAGGGTCACCGCAGCGTCCTATGGCAGAGACAACTACTACCGGCCTGTATCCGTTGCTTATGGCATCCAATACTTTTTTAATGCACTGCTCCTTCATTACTACAGATGTACCGCCGAACTTCTGGACCAGTATTTTTCCATTTGTCATACATATCGCCTACCTCGCCATGATAATAGGCTGCAGCTGCCTGCCGTTTAATGCCTCAATGATGGTCGCCTCAATCAACTCCATTTTTGAAACTATTGACCTGGGTTTAGCCAGGGGGTCATCCTGGGCAAAAGGAACAAAATATATGTTTCTCACATTGAGAAGCCTGCCGAGGTTAATGGCATTTATCCCCAGGCCATCATTGGTGGACACCCCAATCACCACAGGCCTGTTATTTCTCATGTGGGCCTTGCAGGCCATCAGGACAGTGGTATCAGTGATGGCATTGGCCAGTTTGGCCAGTGTATTTCCAGTACATGGAGCAACTACTATGCAGTCGAACAGTTTTTTCGGCCCGATTGGTTCTGCATCTACTATGCTCATAATGGGTTTTTTACCTGTTATTGCGATAAGCTTTTCAATCAGTTCATCAGCCTTTCCAAAACGTGTATCCGTCTTTGAGGTATTCTCTGATAGTATGGCTGTCACATCTGTCCCCTTTGACACCAGCTTTTCTATCTCGGGCAGTACCTTATCAAAGGTACAGTAAGAACCTGTAAGAGCAAAACCAATACGCAGATCCACTACATCCATACAAACACCCCCCTTAAAAATTCAATTCATACAATATGTTTTTTATCGTATACCTTATATAGAGCGCAGCCGACCGCGGTGCAATCTTGCCAGGCAGTCCCAGCGCATGGATGGCCTTTATTCCATACTGTTCGCATGCAGCAAAATCCACTCCACCCGGGCCGGATGCCACATCAATTATCAACGTATCCTTATGAAGGTACCTTATCTGATTTTCGCTCATAATCATTGCCGGGACGGTATTAATGATGAGGTCGGGATACGTCAGGAAGTTTTGAAGCTGCGACAGCGGCAGCGCATTCATGCCTTTTGACCTTATCCAAGCGTAATCCGATGGCTTTCTGGCCTCAACCCATACATTGGCCCCCATATTTTTAAGCAAAGAAGAGATCGTCTTGCCTATTCTACCGTATCCCAGGACCAGACATAAACTTTCGTTGATTGTAATAGGCATTTCCCTCAAAGCGATATCAACTACACCCTCTGCTGTAGCTATTGCATTTAATATTGCAAACTCCTCTCTATCCATAAGGTCGAATGCCCGTATTCCAAGTTCATCTATCTTATGATTCACTTCGGTGTCTATACTGCCAGCAAATAGTGGCACTGCTGTCGGGTAAGCACTTAAAAACTCATCTATGGCAAGTGGAGGCCCGGCCTCGGATAGGACATTTATGCCGTCTTTGGAAAAGGGAATTGGTCCTATACAAATATCAACATCCTGCAGTGCCTCATTCAAAGTGGGAAATGAAAATATAAAATCATTTGCCTTTACATTGGAAACATTATACGTGTTAACATAGATGCCATCATTGGCATATAAAATAGCAAGCTCGGATAATCTTCTATCACCACCTATGATGGCAATTTTTTTAAGGCTCATTGGGATCCCCCCTCCTATAACTAATTTCATATTATGGCTTCATTCTTTAATTGTGTATGTCCACCTGCACAATCTGGGTATTTCATTTTTTGCCCATGAGGAATATAATAGTTAATGTAATGTCAATTGGAAGGGGGGGATGAATGGGATTAATAGACGAGTGTTTTAACTATTTATATAGAGAGGAGGGAGTATGAAGTTAATCACAATAAGCGCCTGGGCCTTATAAGGCTTACGAGGTCGGGGTTTATCGAGTAATAGGCGGGTGCCCTGCGGCAAACCACTGCCGTGAAAGGTCCGACAAAACCTGCGGGAACGCAGGCACAAACCGGGCCAGGTGGTCTAATATTTCAAGGGAGAGATAGAAAATGTGCGGCATTGTTGGATATATTGGCGAAAAAGATGTTGTTGATATTTTGATTTCTGGTCTTAAAAGACTTGAATATAGAGGATACGATTCTGCAGGTGTTGCTGTGTTTGATGGAGAAAAAATAAATGTCGTTAAGACAAAGGGGAGACTTTCAGCCCTTGAAGAAAGATTAAAGGATAACCCATTGAATGGCAGACTTGGCATAGGACATACACGCTGGGCCACCCATGGAGAGCCCTCTGATATCAATGCCCATCCCCATCTCAATAAAGACGGGAGCCTTGCTGTCGTCCACAACGGCATAATTGAAAACTATGTAGAGCTGAAAAGCTGGCTCAAAGAACTGGGCTATGAATTTGTTTCTGACACAGACACAGAGGTGATATCTCATCTCCTGGACTACTACTATGAAGGAGACATCTTCCAGGCTGTCTTAAAGCTGGTATCAAAGATTGAAGGCTCATATGCATTAGGTGTATTATCAAAAAACGAACCCGATAAGATAGTGGCTGTCAGAAAAGACAGTCCGCTCATTGTTGGCCTGGGAAACGGTGAAAACCTCATAGCCTCCGATATACCGGCCCTCCTGCCTTATACCAGAGACGTGGTAATAATGGCTGATAGGGACATAGCAGTCCTCACAAGGGATAAGGTCACATTCTATGACTACTATGGCAGGGAAATAGATAAGCCGGTTACCCATATAGATTGGGACATAACCGCTGCCGAAAAGGGCGGATACAGGCACTTCATGCTAAAGGAGATAAATGAACAGCCCAGGGCCATAAGAGATACCTTGAGGGGTAGGATTACAGAGGACGGCTTTCACATTGATGGGATCAATCTAAGCGACGAATATATAAAAGGATTGAAAAGCATACAGATTGTGGCCTGCGGTACAGCATACCACGCCGGCCTTGTAGCAAAAGAATTCTATGAGAAGTACCTCAGGATACCAACCGCAGCGGACATAGCATCAGAGTTCCGCTATAGGGACCCGCTGGTTGATGAAAATATTTTGACTATAGTGATAAGCCAGTCTGGTGAGACCGCTGACACCATAGCTGCCATAAGAGAAGCTAAGAAGAAAGGATCAAAGGTATTTGCCATAACCAATGTCCTGGGAAGCACCGTAGCCAGAGAGTCGGACTATGTCCTCTATACCTGGGCAGGCCCTGAGATAGCTGTGGCATCAACAAAGGCATATATAACCCAGTTGGTAGCGCTCTATATGCTGGGAGGCTATATGGGCTTTAAGAGAGGTACCTTAGACATAGCGTTTATAAAAGAACTGCAGGCAGAGCTCATCGCTATCCCGGACAAGGTCCAGCAGATACTGGACGAACAGGATAAGATACAGAGGATAGCAGATGAACACTATAACGCGAAGGATGTATTTTATCTCGGCAGGGGCCTGGACTACGCTGTATCTATGGAAGGCTCACTAAAACTCAAAGAGGTATCCTATATTCATTCAGAAGCCTATCCAGCCGGAGAATTAAAGCACGGCACACTGGCCCTCGTCGAAGACGGTACACTAATAATAGCTGTAGCCACCCAGAAAGCCCTCTATGAAAAAACATTGAGCAATATAGAGGAAACAAAGACAAGAGGAGGTTATATCATCACCGTCACCAAAGGCGACAATGAAATATTTAATGACGCCTCCGACGAAATGATAATGCTCCCCATGGCCAGCGACTATATCATGCCCATCGTCACCGTAGTACCACTCCAGCTCCTTGCCTACTATATGGCTGTGGCCAGGGGCTGTGATGTAGATAAGCCAAGAAACCTTGCTAAGAGCGTAACAGTAGAATAAATGAAATCAGAGATGCAATAAATGTGTATATTTCATTTAAATCTTTTCCGCATGCGAAAAAAGTGTTTCCGTTGAGGGGTAAAAAAGGGAAAAGGATAGATGAAAGGATAAGGATAAAGGGTAAAGGAATAAGAGAAGGGATAAGTGGTAAGGCTTTGAAAAATCAAGGTTTACGCCACTTATCCCTTTTTCCTTTCATCCTTGACCCTGCCCCATCTGGTGTATATTTCATTTAAATCTTTTCCGCATGCGAAAAAAGTGTTTCCGTTGAGGGGTAAAAAAGGGAAAAGGATAGATGAAAGGATAAGGATAAAGGGTAAAGGAATAAGAGAAGGGATAAGTGGTAAGGCTTTGAAAAATCAAGGTTTACGCCACTTATCCCTTTTTCCTTTCATCCTTGACCCTGCCCCATCTGGAAAGACTTTTTTCGCACAAAATAGGAGCATGATTGGGAATTTTTAGGGAAAATATGGCTTAATTACGGAAAAACTTTATTACCTCCCAGAAAATGACATGTAGAGTTTATGCGGGTTTGAGGGATGGGAAATGGAAAGGGTTTTTTTTAAATCAACAAATGTTGTATATTTCATTTAAATCTTTTCCCTGTGTGAAAAAAGTGGTTCCGTTTGGGTAGGGAAAAGGGAAAAGGATAGAAAAAGGAATAAGGTTAAAGGTAAAAGGGAAAAGATGGGGGATAAGTGGTGAAGCCTTGAGAAATGAGGGTTTTACGCCACTTATCCCTTTTTCCTTTTGCCCTTGATCCTGTCCTTTTGGAAATACTTTTTTCGCACAAATATGAGAGGCATATGGGAAATTTTAGTAGAAATATAGCTTATTTACGGGAAAAACTTTATTACCTTCCAGGAAATGCCATGTAGAGTTTGCGCGGGTTTGAGGGATTGGAAATGGAAAGGGTTTTTTTCAAATCAACAGCAGGATAACCCCTGTTTTGCTGCGGGGTTTGCGTTTTTATTAGGGAGAAGAGATAAGGTGTAAGGGTTAAGGAGAATAGATTTTGCATGATGATTACAGCCTTGAAAGTACTGATTTTAAAGGAAATGAGGATAGTATTGATTTGAAATATTGATGAGATATTGATACCTGGATTGATAGAAAGTATATAACTAAAATAAACTCCACTCCATAATAATAAAGTTGACTCTATGATAATAAAGTTTGTTCCAAAATCCCGCAGTAAATGCAGGATAACTGATTTGCTGCGGGGGTTGCTTTTTTTGTAGGGATAAGGTGTAAGGGTTAAGGGGATTAGAATTTTGATTAGAATGTTATATTGATTACAACCTTCAAACTATTGATTTTAAAGGGATTGAGAGAAATATTGACTTTAAATATTGATTGAAATATTGATACAGCGATTGAAAAAACGAATTGAAAAATGTACATACCTTAAACCTTAACCCATGAAACTTATCCCTATTTTCCTTTCAACTTGCCCTTGAAAAGAACCGACTTTATTTTAAAAATTGTTACAAGGATTAAGGAAAAAGTGTTAATAAATGGGATAAAAATATGAGATTTTAGAGCGGACTTTATTATCTGGTAGAAATTAGGATATAGGAAAATCAAGGGTTTGAGGGGTGTGGGTGGAGTGGAGATTATTTTAAATATACAGGTAGACAGGGATAAGGTGTAAGGGTTAAGGAGAATAGATTTTGCATTAGAATATTATGATGATTACAGCCATGAAAGTACTATTTTAAAGGAAATGAGGATAAATTAATTAACAGTGTTTAGCATATAAACTGGAAATTAATTCGAAAATAGGGTATAATTTAGACGTTTGAATAATCTTTAGGGGGAATAAATAGTGAAAAGATTATTAAAGTTAATAAGTGCTATTTTATTGTTTGGTATTATAATTTCTGTATTTTTATACATACAAATAAATAAACCTTATTCTGAAATAATTAATTTGAATTGGTCTATTAAACTGCCGGACTCATATAAAGTAATCTACTCCACAGATAGTGGGGCAAGTTTTCATGGCGATGGACAGAGATACCATATATTTGAATACAAGAATGAAAATAAAATTAGCCAGGCTTTAAACTGGATAAATGCAAAAAATGCTGCAATGGAATCAGAAATAAATAAAGTTCTTAATAATTTGAATGTCCCGAAAGAAAATATGCCTGATTATGGTAAAGAATACAAATATTATATTAGAACCAAAGAAGATTCTTCAAAAATATATTTAATTTTTGCTGCTGATACAAGAAAACTCTATATAATTGAAGACATATATTGAGATTTAGCAGTCTGTTAATTGTAAATTTACCAAAAACGTAGTGGCATGGAAACTGGATTATACCCTTGAATATGTTAATAGAGAAAAATCGATTATTTAAAGGGAGTTGGTTTTATGCCAAAGGGAATAAGAGTTAAACCAAGTAAGCCAGCATCATTGTTCGGTATGATAGCAGGTATTGTTTTTGTGTTTATTGGGTTATTTGTGGTAATTCCCAGCGCAGGTCTGTTCGGTATATTCTGGACACTGATTGCAGTTGGTATAACAGGGTTTCAAGCCTATAACTTTTTTGGTGACAAGGGTGTTGCATCATGGGAGATAGATATAGACACTGGTGCCGATGCAGAGACGAATAAACAGTCAATATCTGTAAGTGGTGATTTTGAAACGAGGCTTAGAAAACTGAACAGGCTAAAAGAAGATGGTCTGATTACTGAAGAAGAATTTCAGAAGAAGCGTGAAGAGATTTTACAGGAAAAGTGGTAGAAAAATAAGGTTTTAGACGCTGGATTCTGTTTCATGGATTGATAAATGTGGAATTGCTGAAATAGGAGGATAAAATTGACTATAATATTAAAAGCGCAAAGTTATTGGAGATAAAAGAGTTAAAGGGATTTCAGAATGAACCAGGGGTGTTGGAGTATCAGGTTAAAGTTGATTTTGATTTTAAAAAACTAATAACAGCAGATGATGGAATTGGGACAAGATTTATTATATTGAAGAAAGAGTCTGAAAAAAGCGGCTGGAGGATGGAAGGTGTTAGTACGGGACTGTGATTAATATTTATAGAAACAGGATGTTTATGCCTGTTTTTTGTTTTTGTGCGTAGCACGATGATTTGATATAGCATTATTAATAGCAATTGGAAACAAAACTATTGACTTTTCCTAAAAGTAGTAATATTATATTCGTAAAGAAAGTTGATTAAGGGGAAATTATGTTACAGAACGATGGTGAGTTAAGTGAATTGCATGTTTATTACCCCAGATAAAATGGATGGAAAACGAATTTCTTATGATTATGTAGTACAGCAATATGAAATAAAGCGATTATTACAGGGACATCCCCTTATAATATTAATTGATATTTGCAAAGAAATAACAAGTGGGATTCGGGTTAAGAAAGAGTATTATACAGATAAAAACGGATATAAGATTATTGCTCCTGGAGACATAAGAAATGAAGTTATATATATTAATGAACTTAAAGTAGTACAGCCTGAAGTAGTAAGAGAAAAAGACATTATAAATAATGGCGATATATTGATTACAGCCTCAGGTAAATCAGGACAGGTAATTTATGTAAATGAAGTATTAGAAGGATGTGTAGTAACATCGGATATTATTAAAATTACATTAAGGGATAGGGATAAAGGTATAAGATTATATAAGTTTTTAAAAAGCAGTATAGGACAAATGCTGTTAAACTCCATAAAAATAGGGATTTTAAATAAAATTTTTGTGGAGGATATTGAGAATTTATTAATTCCTGAAGACTTTGATACATATCAGGAAGATTGTTCTTATGATTCTACAGTATATGCAGAGGCTGAAAAACTATACAGGTCTGCAGAAAACATATTTTACAGGGTATTTGATTATAAAGGTGAAGAAAAGAATCTTAAACACTTTTATGTGACAGAATACCTTGACAGTCACAGATTAGACCCTGAGTACTACTCGAACTTTTACACCGAACTGTATAGGGTAATTCACAAGAATCTTGATGATGTAAAATGGCAGGAACTTGGAGAACTTGTAGAAATAAAAAAAGCAGATAAGCCCGAAATAAGTGAGAACCAAAAAGTAAAGTATTTTTTGTTAGCGGATATAGACCCGAACTTTTCAATCATAAAAGAGACCCATGAGGATTTTTACGGCAATTTAAGCAATCGGATGAGATATATTGTGAAGAGGGGAGAAATAGTAACTGCCAAAGGAGGCAGTGCCACAGGGACTAAGGGACATGCAACAGCACTTATTACAGAAAAATTTGACGGTTTGGTTACAACAGATGCTCTATATAACTTGGTCCCCAGAAGAATTAATCCTTACTATCTTCTGTTTTTATTTAAACAACCAATAATTCTAAACCAGGTAAACATGTTTACTAAAGGGACACTATATAAACTCATTCAAAGAAATGACTTTGAAAAAATCAAAATTCCAAGACTGGAAAGTAGTTTGGAAGAACAAATAGTAGATAAAATGATGAATTATTTAAGTGTGTTACAAAACAAATTTTAAAAGAGGTGTTATATATGGGTAAAAATCAATGGGTTGTAAGACATGGCGATAAATGGGCTGTTAAAGGTGAAGGCAACGAAAGAGCAACTAAAGTTACTGATACTCAAAAACAAGCAATAAATGTAGCAAAAGGAATTGCCCAAAACCAGAAATCGGAATTGATTATCCAAGGAAGAGATGGCAAAATCAGGAGTAAAGATAGTTATGGAAATGACCCGTGTCCACCAAAAGATAAGGAACATTAATGGAGGTGGACGCTGTTGGTAGAAATAATATATGAACAACTGAAAACCCCTAAGTCTGTTGAAGAATTACACCAAAGGTTAAAAGAGTCTGGAGTGAAATGGAATAAAGCACAATTACAACTGTTTCTTCTTATGGATAGTAATATTAAAAAGACAGGGGATTTATACAGTGTTGGAGGAAATAATCTAAATACTATTATATTGGACATAGTGGATAAAGTAATGGATGGTAAACCTGTTGCACCTATAAAAAGGATTATGGAGTATGTACCAAATGATATTACTGTTAGTGCAGAAGAGATATCAAAAATTGCAGAGCAAAGTGGGAAATACAAACTTCATCCCAATGGGGCTGTTTTAATGAGAGCAAAAAATTAAGGAGGAATTTTTCATGCAGGAACTAAAGGATAAAATCAAAAAACTTGGTTATGAGGAAATAAAGGATATTGATGATGCTACCTTTGTAGCCAGTCATAAAGATGTATATGTATATGTAAAAAAAGTAGATGAAGAACAGTTGAAACCAGAACTGGTTACTGCCATAACATTTGAAGCGATGGCAACAGACCCTATTTCTACATATGCTTGGATTACAAACGGTAGAAGTAATGCCTATGTCCTTGTTGAAGAGGAAAAGGCTGTTTCTGAAATTCCGTCAGTCTTTGAAGATGAAAACAAATTGTACTCAGGCAAAAGGCAACTTACTGATAGGGACAAATGGTCAATAAGAAAATATCAGGAGTTACAAGAGAAGTTTGATGGACTCCATGAAATGATTTATGGAATGAAAGACCATGTAAATAACTCAAATGATGTAATAGATGAATTCAGCAAACTTATTTTTTTGGAGACCTTCAGGCTTTATCATCCTGAATATAGATTAACTAAGGGTAATGTAACAGGGAAACTGTTCAACGAAATATATAGATACGAATATGTAGAAAAACACAAGGATAAGGCAGTCCAGGAGATAAGGGAAGCCTTTAAAGAAGTAAAAGACCATGCAGATTATGTTGCTATTTTAGATAATGGGGAAAAGGCAAACATATTTAGTGCAGATGAGTATATAAAACTGGAGAACCCCAATATCTATATTGCTGTTTTAAAAGCTTTGCAAGATTTGGGTACTATAAGAATTGACGGTGTAGAGAGACCTGCCACTTTAAGAGATTTATCTGGGGATGTATTGGGCAGGGTCTTTGATGTGCTGCTTCGCGGAAAGTTTGAAAATAAAGGCGGTATGGGTATATATCTCACCCCAAGACAAGTTACGGAAGCAGCAGCAGAAATGGTTTTACACGACCTTACCAAAAACGGGGCAGCAAAACTAATTGCTAAAGATCCCAAAACAGGAATACCTACCCTCCGCATAGGTGATTTATGCTGCGGTTCGGCAGGCTTTTTAATAAAAATGCTACAGAAGATAGAACACTACCTTCTAAACAAATTGACAGGAGACAAGAAGCAGTATGAGGAACTTTTTGAACAAATGAAGGAACACTGTTTTATAGGTGCTGATAATGCCCCAGGGATGGTGCTTAAAGCAAGGATTAACATGGCACTTCACGGAGCACCTAAGTGTCCTATTTTCCAAACGAGAAATTCTCTTATGAATACACGTCTTAAACCAGGGACATTCGATGCAATCCTTACGAATCCCCCGTTTTCAAAAACTGGAATTTCAAAAACAATTAGGAAGGGGAATACCATTGTTGAGAACCCTGAAGGTGCTGAAATTATCAAATATTATTCTTCTGACATAGATGAAGATGGACAAAACAGAATGAGTCCTTATGGTTTATCTCTTGGGTCAAAGCCAGACAGCAGAGGTCAGTGGAAAGAAGTAAATTCTGTAGACCCTGCAGTATTGTTTATCGATAGAAACCTTCAATTATTGAAACCAGGCGGGCTACTCATGATAGTCGTACCAGACGGAATTCTTTCAAACTCTGGTGATAAATATGTCCGTGAATACATCATGGGCAAAAAGAACCCTGTAACTGGTGAATTTGAAGGCGGTAAAGCAATACTGAAAGCGGTTATAAGCCTTCCGCAGGAAACTTTTGCATTGTCAGGAGCGGGGGCAAAGACTTCTCTACTTTACCTAAAGAAGAAGGAACATCCAGGAGAAAAACAAGGTCCTGTATTTATGGCAGTAGCAGATGAAGTGGGATTTACGGTAAAACAGAATGTAGAAGTGCAGTTGGGCGACGACCACAACGATTTATTAAAGATTGTGGAGGCTTATAAAAAGGGTATGCCAGAGGATATGGAATAGGATGGTGAAAAACTTGGAAGAACTTTTTATACAGAGCAAAAATCCAAGTATCGTTTGGATAACGGCTAAATTTATTGAAGATAAAATAGGAGGACAATATTATTCAACGGATTATATTGAGTATGAAAGAATATTAAAAACTAATAAATTAATAGTTTTAAAAGATGTTATATCCGAGTATAGCGGTGGCCCGATGGGGTTTCAATTGCACTCATATGATTATGTTGACCAAGGAGTACCAGTACTAAGAACAAAAGATATGAAAGAACTAACAATAATATTGGATGACCCGATATTTATATCGCAAGAAAAACATAATGAGTTAAAAGGTAGCAAGACATATCCAGGGGATATTATAATTTCCAAAACTGGCCAAATTGGCGTAGTAGCAGTGGTTCCAAAAACATTAAACGAGGCAAATCTGAATCAAGCATTATGTAATATTAGAGTAAAAGAAGGTATTATTGATAATTATTTTTTAGCAGTTTTTTTAAATAGTAAGTATGGTCAATATCAATTCATTAGACAGGGTGAAGGAAAAGCAGTTCAAAATGGTTTAACTAAAGATGAAATATTAGACTTACAAATACCAGTTATTTCTCCTGAAATTCAAAAATACATAGGAGATAAGGTTAGAAAAGCAGAAGAGTTGAGAGAAGAAGCGAAAAGGTTGAAGAAAGAGGCTGAAGAGATATTAAATAAAGAACTTAATTTAAAAGATGTTGAATTTTATATAAAACAAACAAATAATAAGAAGTATTCTTGGACAGAAAGTATAGAAATTGAAGATAGAATCGATAGTGAATTCTATAAGCCCAAGTATAGATATTTAAGCAAATTAAATAATATGTCTGAGTTAAGTTATTATTATAAGATAAGCAAGAAACGAATAAACAAAAATATAGATAGAAAAATAAAATACATTGATTTATCAAGTGTCAATAATATTATTGAGCCTAGTGACTTTAATACTAAAGAATTACCAAGTAGAGCCCAATTTTTAGTTAAGGAAGGTAATCTAATTATTTCTACCTTAAAAGGTTCAAATAAAATTTCAATTATACCTGAACACCTTAATGATTCAGTTTGTTCTACAGGGTTTATTGTTATTGCTACCAAGTCTCATTTAACAACTGAGTATTTATACTTGGTATTTTCTAATAAGGTGTTTAATATGCAGATAGAGAGATATTCTACAGGTTCTATAATGAGTGGTGTTAATCATGATGATTTTAATAAAATGCTTATACCTGTTATATCTAATAAACAAATTATTGATACAATTACTAATAAATTAAGAAAACATTTTAGACTTTTGTATTATTCCAAACAACTAATCCAAGAAGCCAAACAGGACGTAGAAGACCTTATAGAAGGCAACTTTGATATGTCAAAAGTTAAGGCAAATAATTAAAGTTTTTGAAACAAAGGCAGGTGAGACCTTTGGTAAACATAAACGAGTTGGTGAAAAGTTTAAACAGCCTATATGACTATGGAGAAATAAAAAATGACACTGATTTACAATACCTTATAGACCAAAACTTTATTAGACTTGCAGAAGATAGGCTGGTTATCACGAAAAAATGGGTTAAGTTCAGCGGAAAGGTAAGCAGGGAAGATTTTATATCTTCACTTCTCTGTTTCTATCCGCCTCTGTTACATAAGTTGCTAAAAAAAGTATACGAAGAGGCTTGTATTATAGGTCAAAGGGGAGACGGTAAAGCCCTATATGAATTTATAGACAGCATCCCTGAATTTGCTGAAACCATATTAAACATTAAGGATAAAGATGTAGAAGAAACGGAAGAAATAAAATACTTTTATCAGGCTGTGTTTAATGGGTATCCTCAATATCCTTCAATACTTACAAAACTAAAAACCATGCAGTTAGCAGAAGATACAGAGGATGTAGAGTTATCGCCGATGGGTAATAATCCTAATGAGATATGGGTGCAGGGAAGAAGAATAACTTCATCTGTAAATCTACCAAAGTTAAAGGATAAAAATAAATACACCTTTACCCCCTATGAATACAGGGATTTTCCAGTGGAAGAAGAAGTAGGGGAGGTTCTTTCTTACCCATGGAAAACTTTTTTAACAATACTATCAATGGTAGCCCTTGAATACCAGGCAGCAGGTTTTGAAGGATTATCCATAAGGCCTACGGACCACACCAACTACTATACAACCCAGCCTTTAGACTTTTACATCTTCAATATAAATGGAAGGGAGATAAGGGTAGGAAGGCTCAATGATTTTGTATATGAGTTTTGCGTGGGAAATGATATGTACCTTTTCCCAGATAAGGCTCCTGAAGTAGACAAGGTGGTTTTTAATATGATGGATGAGCAGAAAATCGATTTTAAAGATGGGGAATATGTCCTCAATGAAAGGTTTAAAGACCTGATATACTCAAAGGATGTTATTATAAAAAACCGCTCCAGAAAGTTTAAAAGCACCCTTAAAGACTATGTAGAAAAGTTGAGGAATACATTATGATTATAAAAATAGGTACGGACAGATTTTGGGTAAAGGTATCCAATATAGAAAGATGGGCAGAGATTTTAAAATCCCTACCCAAGAAAATACCCTGCAGCAGTAAAAAAGATTTAGCCAGAGATTATCTAGGCTATAAGGTTGACGAGAGCGGAAGAATTGTTAATGCTGATGAGGTATATGGTCTGTTTGGTGCAGAAAAAGATAAAAACTCTTTAACTATCGTTGGATGTAACTTTATAAAGGAAATTGAAGGCGGATATGAACTTACAGAGGGTGCCACTGAACTGGTAGAAAGATTTAAACATAATGAAGAATGGGAAAAGGTATTGGCCAAGCAATTATTAAAGTATTCCATAAGAATTAGGACCATTGCTTATGCGATGCTAAATGGAGGATATCTCTATTTTGAAAAAGGATATATGGAAAACTTCGCAAAGGCTTATATAACCCTAAATGACAAGAAGTTTTACATTTTCAGCAGTAAGCCTGATGAAATGAACATTAATAGTTTAATGAAGGAGAATCAATCAAAAATATTAGGGGATTTCTGGAAAATGGAACTTGATATTGGAAATGGGGAAGAAATAGAATTTAGGGGCGTTAATAAAGATTATCCTTCTTTAGGTTCTATGAGTACTTATTTAAAAATACCAATGCTGTTATTTGACTATTTAGGGTGGATTGTTGAAAGCGAAGATGGAAGGTACATCTTAGATAAACATAAGATAAAAGAGGATACAGGTATTGATGTATATGAAAGTTTAGTAAATGAAGCCGATATGGATGATATAGAAATATTACATAAATTAATTGAGGAATACTCAGATGCAAGGGGATTTTTCCCAATAGGAATAGTAGGCTCCATATTGAAAAAGAAGGTTGACAGTAAGAATACCATCGCAGAAGAACAATGGATTGACCATTACTTTGTTACAGGTATAAACAAAGGAAAGTTTATAATTAAAGACCATGAGCAGGGACAACCCAGGCACGGCAGGGGCTTGCTGGGGGAAAAAGATTATCAATTAATTAAGTTGGAGATTAGAGATTAGGAGGGATGTGGGCATGTCTATTTGGGCACCCTTTGGTACCAGTGATTTTCCTTTAAACCAGCCAATGGTAGGACAGAAAGAGTTTTATGAAATTTTCAAAGGCTTTACGAAGACTATGAAAAGTGCAGGGATGGCAACTATTTTTCCGCTGATTTCAAAGTGGGGTGTAGGTAAATCCCGCATCGGATTTGAAATTATTTCAGAACCTCTTGGAATGGACAAAGGCTGGATTATTAATGAAGATGGCGTACAAAAGGAAGTAAGAATTTTCAAGCCAAATTTCGAAGATAAGGTTCTTCCGTTATACATAAGGTATTCCCAAATGTGCCATCCTGATTTAATTGGAGATAACTGGGTGGCTTATGGCATTTATACAGCGCTGTCCTATTTAAGCAGAGAATCCGATGGAAGCATTCAAGGAAAGATTATGGAAGCCATTCAAGATGCCTTATCTCCTGTAGGGTTTGATAGAAGCATCCTTGGAGATTTACTGCAAGTAGACAGGGTAAATTTAAATGAACTGGTTATAAGCAAAGAAAAATTGGATGAACTAACCCGAAAAGGAATGGAGTATGTTAAGCAATTCGGTATTGAACATTTCCTTATTGTCTGCGATGAATTAGAAACAGCGGGGGAAATTGCAAAGTATGGAATTGAAAAAGAGAAGGAACTGGTAAACAAAATAGATGGAGAAGCAATTCAGGTAATTACAAGTGCTATAAAACATGAAGACCCGAGAAAGAAATATCCAGAGGTTTCCTATCTTCTTTTGTGTTCTACAGTTATAGGAGGAAGTATCCAGGGGATAGGTGCTTTAGATAGAAGAACGGAAATGTATGAAATGCTTCAGAATTCCTTTGCAGATATATCGGATTATATCGCTTATCTTAACAAGAAGGGCATGATACCTGAGTATCCAAAAGGACTGATAGAAGCAGCCTATACCATAGCAGGAGGTAATTTTGGTTGGTTTAACGTTATTATGAATAACGTAGACCAAAAGATGGAAGATAGTTCTGTCAAAAAAGAAACAGGATATATTTTTGAAACCATATTAAACTCCAGCAACCGTTTTAAAGAAAGTTTGATTGATAAACCTGCTTTTGACTATATTCAGTGTGATGATAGATTCAGGCAGACTATTAAGCATGCTCTTTTAGAGCAAATCCCTAAGAAGAAAACAAACTATTCTGCGGAAGAAATAAATGCCATGATGGATGCAAAGGCAGAAGATGGCGAAAAGTTATTCAAAGAGTTTTACTGTGTGAAATTAGAAAAGGATGATTTGGCGGTTTACCTCAATTCTCAAGGCTACAAAAGAGAAACGGGAGATATATTTGTTAATAATTTCGGAAGCAGTTTTGATTTAGGTATACTCTTGAGAAGCCTAAAAACTTTTTCTCTCAATGTAAAAGAAAATGAGTATATTGTGGGGAAGGAAGAAGAAACATTTTTAGACCAGGTCAGGATGTTGTATCCGAAGGATGATATTGAAGAATCAGCAAGATATATCTATGGATATATCCTTGAAAAAATAGAAAAAGAAGATATAAAAGAAGCAGAATATATCGGACCAAACTTTGCCTATTTAAGCCGCCTTGATAAAAGGTATAGAGTAGAAAAAGATGATTTTGGCTACGTTCCAGATACTGAAAAAAACAAAGAGATTGAAGCGTTAGTAAAAGAAAGGAGCAAAAATAGAAGAGAGGAAGTAAAAAGGGTTCTTTCAGGTGCATGCAGGGTATTGGAAATAAACTACCCAGAAGAAAGTTTCTATACTATCAATGGCGTTGAATGTGTCAGGACCAAGGTAGAAGGAGGACCTTATCTTGATGTTCATGAGGACAGAATAGTAGATATTATCTGGGGTAAGGATGAAGACAAACTAAAAGATGCACTGTTAGATAGCAGACTTTTAAAAGAAGGAGTACATCCTGTTATTGTAATCTCTGATTCTGTTATTAGTGCGGAGTACACCGATAAATTTGTAAAAGAAAAGTATGAAGGCATAGGCAAATGCTTGATATTTGTCAATATAACCAGACTTCAAAAGGATATTTTAGAGGTCATGTCCATAGATAAGGACATATTGGATATAAGGGAGAACAGGAACGTTATTACTTCTACCTTTAGGGATAGAATCAGAAAAATTAGAGACCATTTTAATTTAAAGGCAAGAGAATGGTTTGAAAAATTAGATGAGGAAGGCTGGATATTAAGACCTATCATCTACAAGAAACATGATGAAAGGCAAATAGCACTGCTGTCAAAGGCTTATAAGCGGATGCTCATCCACAACCTTGATTTTGAGGAACTTGGGAGCAAAAAAGATGTGAGATTGTCTGATGCAGAATATACGGAGTTGAAGAATGTTTTGAAATCAACTGCCATAGGCAGAATGAATGAGGGAAAAGGATATAAGGAAACAGGTTTATTCTTTCATGAGGATGAAAATAGATACAGCATAAATATACCAGCCTGTATGAACAGAATACTGAAGTTTAATGGAAACAGCAACAAATCCATGGCTGATTACGGCAATAAATTTTTCTTCAGCCTTATACACGAGGTAAAGCCGAAACGCACTTTAGAGCAGTGGATAGAGTTTATGATGGGGCTAAATCTTTTGCTAAAAACCAAGGACGGTTTTATTGAGAGAATATCCAATTATGAGTTGGACGGCAGGTATTCTGTAGTTAAAAAATGGCTGGAAGATGACTGCAAAAAAGAAATTGACAGCATGAAGAAGGTTATAAACGGTCCTTATTTGGATGTCCTTGAGAAGAATCAGGTACCTTATTATAAAGTACAACTTCAAGAGGCTGAAAAAATTAAGGATAGCATTAATGTTGATAAGTTATCAGAAAAAGATGATAAGAATATGGAAAACTTCAGAGATGTTATTTCGAAGATTGAGGAATTCCTGGAGATTTGCTACCAAGTATATGACAGTGATGGATGGAATAACATCAAAACCTATAATCCAAACATCATAAAGGATATTAAAATTGATGATAAGGATAAGCCTTTGTGGTTTAGGGTAAGGCATATAAGATTGTTTATAGACTATATTAATACCTTAAAGGACCCAGCAGTAAAGAGCATTACGGATAAAATTGCAGAAATCAAGAAAAATTGTGAGTATTGCGGATTCATGCTTCCTATTTCTCCGATAACGAATATATTGCAAAAGTATTGTAATGAACTGCAGAACTCAACTGATTATGAAAAGATGACAATATCAGGTACAGGGACTATGGTTTCCTATATAAATACTTTAGCATATAAGTTAAAAGATGGAGATTTTAGTGGAGCATATAAGCGAATTGAAGATATTCTTGATGCCTGCGGATTAGAGCCTATTGAGAACAATGAGTTAAAGTGGGCTAATGATAGAGGAATAATAGGTGAGTATAAGGCTATTTATAAGAATTTTACTTCTATCATTGATTGTTATAAGAAATTACCTGAAAGCAAAAGGTGGGTTGATTATTTTTCAGATGCACCAGAAAAATTAAGGAATCATACCGAGGTGAAGAATTTAAGCAACTGTATTAAGGAAATAGAGTTATTTGTTAACGGCGGTCTTGAACAGGAGATTGAAGATAACGAGCCTGTTATGCTGAGTAAGCCTGATGAATTTTTGGCGCTTCTTAAAAAGAGGGTAGAAGATATGCAGCAGTATGTAGGGCTTATTGAAGGTTATAAAACAAATGTAATGAATTTAGCAAGGACAAAGAAGAATGAGTTTTATGATAATTTGCTGATAAGTACCATAGATAAGATATGCAGAGTACAGGGGAAACCTCCAGTATCCGCACAAATAAATACGGAAGAGTACCCAAAAGAGGAAACTTATGCTGCCACAAAAGAAGCGATACAGAATAAAATGAATTTGCTTGCAAGTGAAGGTGAATCATTCTTTAAAAATTCACCATTGATTAAGAAAACTACCTTTAGTTTCTTTAAGCAGGTAGTAGAAAAGGATGGAGATATTAACTGGGATGACTATGTTGAGGAAAAGCGTGAGTTAGAATCAGTAAAATTGATTCGGACAAAGGTTGAGGTACTGTGATGGTTATTCAAATATTATATGAATATAAGAATAGAACAGAATACAGGCTTCTTAAGGATTTTTATGACTGCCAGGTAGCCCAGATGAATTCACTGCAAACTGGGGTCTTAGTTCTGCCTGGGATTCTATTAAGTAAACTAAACAAACAACAGTTAGACTTACTTAACACATGGCTGGAGGATAATAAAAACCAGTTAATACTTACACCTTCCTGGACCGAAATGAATTTAAAGGAAATCCTTCACTCATCGGTAGATATAAGAATAAATAGAACAGATGATAATTATGAGGGAATTCCGATAGGCTTTTTGATTGATACCACTGTAAAAGATGTTGTATTTCAACAGAATGGAAAGAAATTTGGAATCCATTACAGGAAGAATACAGGAACAGGTCTGATAACGGTAGTCACACTACCGTTATTGGACTATAAAATGATTCAGTTAGAAGATAAATTAAAGGCTCTTTTTAATTCCCTGCTTGTTGCTGAAGATGTTAAACAAGAATCCTTGGTAGAAACAAAAGATTTTATATTAGATGATATTCATGTTTATTTGATTATCCTGACAGGGGCTGATATTGACTTAAGTCAGTGTCTGTCAAGTATAATTCATAAATATTTTGGAGTTTTCATTGATGAAGAAACTGCTAAGCAAAGATATCAAGACCTGATAGCAAATCAATATATTAACGAGAATGGATTGTTAAGCAAGGGTATGACTGTAGTTAAAGAAAGGAAATTGAAATCCTTTATCAATGCTGTAAAACAAAGGGGAGAAAAAGAAGATGGATGGATTTAAAGAAAATAGTACTCCAATATCCCAAAGTATAGTGGCTAATATTCAATTAGGTCTTCCAGCCACAGTTTCCAGGTTATCATCCAAAATGCGGTTTATTGATAAAATAGCCCCTGCCCTAAAGGAAAGTGGGGTGGTTAGAAATATAGAATTAATAGCCCCTCTCACTATCAAGGCATCAGGTATTGCGGCAACCAACAGAACTTCCAGTGCATTTGGCGGGATGTTATATGTTGCTGGTGCAGTAAGGCAGGACATACTTATAAGTGAAGGTTCTATTTATAAAACAAGACAAGAAAGTATCGTTGATGTAGATGAGATAGATGACCTGGATAATCAGAAAAAGTTGAAGTTTATAGATATTATCAATGTCTATAAACTCCTGTCTGACTTAATGGAAGATGATGAAAAACCCGAACTCGTTTTGATGGATGTACCTTTAGTACTTGAGCGTTCGGATGCTCCCCTTGAAGATAGAAAGGATATTATAAGAATTTATGATAAATGCAGAGAAACCATTAAGTTTTTCTGGGATAAATATAAGGACATGATATACCCATTTAATGAAAATGGAATTAAAATCGCATCAGTAGGAACAAAAAGGTTTGGTGCAATTATATATGCACTCACTGAGGATAATTTAGTCTATATTCCAGATGATATGGACAATAGCATAGTTAAAAAGATAGAAGAACTAATGCCCAAAATTCAAGATGTAGGTATTAAAAGGCTGCTAACAGGTATTCTTGTAAAAAGAACAAGGACAGCAGCATTTCAATATGACGGACTAAATAAGGATAACAGGCTGGAGCCTGAAACTTTACGAGATGTGGGATTAATGGGCATGCATATTAAGGCGGGAAACACTACACCGCCACTTTTGGTAGAAGTATTAGGCAGCGTAAAAGATTGGTCATCTGAAATGCTAGATAAACTGGCTTCTCAAATTATATCCCTGATTGCATTTGACCAAAAAAAAGCACTGCCACTGCCATTATGGTATGCCAAATATGCTTTAAAACCAGTCGAGGCCACAAATAATGGGAAAAATGTGATTTTAGAATACTATAAAACACAAGCCAGGGAGATGCTCCAAAATGAGGCATTGGAGAGCATTTGGAAAGAAGATTTGGATGTGTTTGAGGATTGAGGAGGAGGGGTGATTGTAGTGGATAAATATATAGGCAAACTTATCGGCAATACAGGCAATCCTAATGATTTAAAGATTGCTCTCGAAAACAGTTTTTCTGCTAAAAGAGGAGAGTTTGTAAAAATCAAGCATAGAGAATCGGAAGAAGATGGGGATACATATGTTCTCGGGAGAATTGTATCCATATCCAGAAGCAATATTCTATATAACTCCAATATGGGGGAGGGGCTGTCATCCCTTGAGATATTGCCAGGTGCCCAAGTTACTGGGGAGACTTTATTTGGGACCATAGAACTGGTGGGGTACAGGGATAACTATGGACAGATAAAAATACCCAGGCGACCTCTCAACCCAGGGGAAAAGGTATATGGTGTTGATTATGAGTTTTTGTCAAAGTTTTATAAGTTTGATGAGAATACAAGCATTAACATAGGTAATTTGATTGGATATGACAAGGGAAGTAATATAGTCCCTGTTTATCTCGATGTAAACAAACTAGTTACAGAACATTTGGCTGTGCTGGCAATGACAGGTTCAGGGAAATCATATACTGTGGGCAGAATTATTGAAAGACTTGTAGCAGAGATGAATGGCACAGTAGTTGTATTTGATGTCCATGGAGAATATGGAAAAGCATTTGAAAAGGGAGAGATACATTTTAATAACAATCTTGATTTTATTGAGGATGAGAGGGAAAAGAAGAGTATTCAAAGAATTCAGGAACAATTCTTAAAATTAATAAAGGCTGGTGGAGGAATTAAAGTATATACTCCGCAAATGGATTCATTTGATTATAAATACAGCGCGAAAAATCATCACCTGGCACTTCAATTCGATAGATTTGACATGGATGATTTATCTTCTATTCTTCCAGGTTTGACAGAGGCCCAGGAAAGAGTATTGGATGTTGCAATCAGGTATTGGAAAGCAAAATATAATAATCCGCCTCGGGATATTCAGGATTTAACATATCTCCTTTCTGACGAACAGGGACTTGAGGAACTAAAGAATTGGGACAATTTGACGGAAGGTGAAGCAAAAGCGCTGAATAATAGAAGCGCAGCAGTGGCTTCCATGAAATTAACCCGAGTAATAAATGAAGCAAAGAGTTTTTATACAAGGGCTATTGGTGAACCGACAGATATTTATAAGATGGTCGGAGAAAAGGGAAATAATGTGGGAAGGCTTGTAATTATAGACTTGCAAGGCTTATCTGATGATGCTAAACAAATTATAACAGCATTGATATCCAGTGAGATTATGAGGGCAGCATCGGATAAGAAAAGACAAATAAGGCCATGTTTCCTTGTTTATGAAGAGGGGCATAATTTTGCACCAGCAGGCATTCCAAGCATATCTAAAAAAATAATTAAGAAGATTGCTGCAGAAGGAAGAAAGTTTGGCACTGGCTTTGCGATTATTTCTCAAAGGCCGTCAAAACTGGACCCTGATGTCACATCGCAATGTAATACAATCATTACAATGAGATTAAAGAATCCAGACGACCAGAGGTTTATTGCAAAAACGTCAGATATGTTTTCAACATCTGATATTGAAGAACTGCCATCCTTATCTACGGGTGAAGCGTTGATAAACGGGAGGTCAATACCAGCGCCGCTGCTTGTGAAAATAGGAACAAAAGCGTTGATACATGGTGGAGAGTCCCCCGAAGTTATCAAGGAATGGGGCGCATTCAATGAATAAGGAAACAATCATTGATTTCATAAAAAAAGAATTTAAAGAAGGAAAAATTAGAAACGAAATGTTTCCTATGATGACAAAATTCGGGGTAAGAGACTATTCAGAAACTGTTCATACTGTAGGTCTTAATTATATAACCGCAATAGGAAGATTTGTTGATGGGGTTACATCCCTTTCTGAATGTCCTGTGTTTCCATATTCTGAAAGAAGCCATTATGGACAAATGGTTGCAGAGAGCCAGGCCAGTTACGAAATAAAAGTTAACGAAGTAAGACCAGATTCTATTTGGTATTCGAAAGAGGATAATAGTCCTATATTGATTTGTGAATTTGAAAGATATGAAAAGAATAGACGAAAAGATTTAAAAATCAAGGAAAAGATACAAAATCTGCTTCTTGCTTATCACCAATTGGGCGGAAATGTACCTATTATATTGTTTGTATATTGGAGTTATGCTGGGGAGAATCCAGGGGATATTGGAGAATATATATCAATACTGGATAATGGCTTTAAGAAAAATGATGGTACCTATGTACAAGGAATAAATGCTTTGAAAACGACCTATCTGGTTTATCGCTGTGTTGCTTCAGGCAGTATTGATAATTTAACACTAAATCAATGGGTAGAGGTAGGTTAAATTATGAAGAAAAAAGCAGTTAATTTTCATCCGCAAGTAGATTTGAGTATAGGGGATAAGTATTTGCTGAAAGAATTTATTGATGAGGGTTCCTTTGGTTATGTATGGAAAGCAGTAAACCTTGAAAGCAGACAAACAGTGGCACTTAAAATACCAAAGGACCAGGAACGGGGAGACAACACCTTATCGGAAGGAAAAGAATTCATCGGAAGTCATCACCCAAATGTTATTTCCATATATTGGATGGGGCGAGTAGATGGAGTTTTTCTAATTGAAATGGAGTATTTTAACGGGCATAAACTATCTGACGAGTTATGTGAAACGGGATTTAAGAGTCCCAGAACATTTGAAGAAATATACAACTTGTTTTTTCAAATATTGGATGGTGTAGAATATATACATTCAAAGCATATTTGCCATGGAGATATTAAACCTCAAAATATATTAATAGATGGGAAAATAGCCAAAATAACCGATTTCGGTACAAGTAAACTGATAGAAGATTTATTTATAAAAACAATTGATGGTGGAGGCACCTGGGCTTATATGGCTCCAGAAGTGGCTGGGTCTAACCGCAGGTATCTTAACTCGGATATATATGCATTGGGAGTACTTTTATACAAGTTTTTAACTGGCAGGACTCCTCATGAAACTGCCAATCAATTAATAAATAATATGCCTTATCCAAAACCAAGAGAGATAAATGATAATATACCAGAATCGGTTGAAGGAATTATCATGAAATTACTTAAAAGAAACCCTGAAGAAAGGTATCAGAATGTAAGGGAAATAAAAAGGGATTTCGAAGAGGTATTAAGGAATGGAAATAACAATATTATTTCTTACAATGAGCGGGTTGAAGTAAGATATGAGGATACTGATTGGATAGAAAGAGTAATCCGATACTATAAGAATAAAGAATTTGATAAGGCAGAATTACTGCTAAAAACGGAGTATGAGAATGGAAATAAATCTGCTGACATATTATATCACATTGCTTATACATATTTTCAACAGGGAAGATATTTTGACAGCATGGATGTGCTAAACAGTATAGATATTAAAGAGGTAGAGGATGTCAGAAGAGAGGCTTTAGAAGATAATCTTCTATACTTAAAAGGAAAATTATTTTTTGAACTAAAAAGATATGAGGAAGCAGTCAAAGTCTATGAAAAACTTGTATCAGGGAATCCAGACGACTTGAACTATAGATATAAACTGGCATGTGCTTATGGCTTAAATAATGAACAGGAAAAATCCATAGAGATTCTGGAGGATATTAATAAAAAGACTCCTGGAATGCTCTATATAGTAAAAAAACTTGGTCACGCATACGACCAGAGAAAAGACTTTAAAAAGGCAAGGGCTTATTTTAATTATGCCATACGTTTAGACCCGAATGATACGCTGATTAGGAGTAGGCTGGAGGAATATAGTAAGTATTTAAGTTATCTTGGGTATTAGGGTGAGTTATTTTGGATTTGGTAGAAATTAAATTTTATAAATATAAGAAAATCTTTAAAGGTATGAGCAGGTTAGTAAAATTTATAAAAATAGTATCGGGAGGATGAGTATGAATACCGTTTTTAAAAAGGAAATTGA
This sequence comes from Thermoanaerobacteraceae bacterium, assembly GCA_030016635.1. Taxonomy (GTDB): domain Bacteria; phylum Bacillota; class Thermoanaerobacteria; order Thermoanaerobacterales; family UBA4877; genus JASEJQ01. Next base: position 48,436 of record JASEJQ010000012.1, read on the forward strand.
GGATATAAGTGTTTCAGATTTCATTCTACCAGAGTCCAGAGGATGCAGTGTTTAAGGCACTTGGGGTAGAGTAGTTTGAGTTTGTACCATGTTATATTAATGGAAAGTTTACAAAGAATTATCTGCCTGTATTGTGTAAGGAGTGAAAAAGGATGTTAATCCCGATAAGCATTGAAAATAAAATGACTATTAGTGAAACTGAGATTAGTACTTCTACTTTTAAAGATTTGAACCAAAAGACAGTAGCCGCAGTCTCCACC
>JASEJQ010000013.1 GCA_030016635.1 Thermoanaerobacteraceae bacterium
GAGCTATTGGAGGAGCTGGCCCGCATGGTGCAGAGTACCGCCCTCTGTGGTCTGGGACAGACAGCACCCAACCCTGTACTCACCACCATAAGGTACTTCAGGGACGAGTATGAAGCCCACATAAGGAATAAGAAATGCCCTGGAGGCAGGTGCAAGGAACTTATACATTTCACCATAGACCCGGAAAGGTGCACAGGCTGCAGATTATGTGAACTGAAGTGTACATCCCATGCCATAACAGGTGAATTCAAGAAGACATACTATATAGACCAGGACAAATGTACCAAATGTCATACATGTTATGATGTATGCAACTATGATGCTGTCGTGATAAGCTAAGGGGGGATATGAAATAATGATAAGACTTAACATAGATGGAAAAGAGGTATCGGGTTATAAAGGGCAGACAATCCTGGAAATTGCAAGGCAGAATGGTATAGATATACCAACCCTCTGCTTTGATGAGAGACTGGAACCATACGGTTCATGCGGAATGTGTGTGGTAGAAGTGGAGGGGAATAAGAAACTCTTAAGGTCATGTGCCACAGAGGCTGCTGATGGCATGATAGTAAGTACTAATAGTCAGAGAGTGGTTGAAGCGAGAAGGTTTACTCTTGAGCTTTTGCTGTCTGAGCACAGGGGCGATTGCAGGCCGCCATGCGTCATGGCATGCCCTACACACTGCGATGCCCAGGGTTATGCCGCACTTATAAATAACGGCCAGTATGAAGAGGCATTAAAGCTCATCAAAGAGACTGTGCCGCTGCCGGCCAGTGTTGGCAGGATATGTCCTCATCCGTGTGAGGAGGCTTGCAGACGCGGGCTGGTGGATGAACCGGTCTCCATATGCAACCTTAAGAGGTTTGTAGGGGACTATGACCTGGCCTCAGGTAGTCCATATATGCCGGAGATAAAGCCGTCCAACGGCATGAAGGCGGCTGTTATAGGTGCAGGCCCGGCTGGCCTTTCTGCTGCATATTTCCTGAAAAAGGATGGCTATGATGTCACCATATTTGAAAAGATGCCTGAGGCTGGCGGCATGCTCAGGTACGGCATACCTGAATACAGGCTGCCGAAGTCTGTACTTGAAAGGGAAATTTCCCTCATTGAGGGAATGGGTGTTGATATAAAGACAAATACTGCCCTTGGTAAAGATTTTAATATTGACTCCTTAAGGAATCAGGGCTTTGATGCTATGCTCCTGGCTGTAGGTGCCCAGAACAGCTCTGCCCTTAAAATACCCGGCGAGGATGCAGAAGGAGTAATCGGTGGGGTTGAATTTCTGCGAAATGTAGCCTTAAATCAGCCTGTAACCCTTGGACACAGGGTTATAGTAGTCGGTGGTGGTAATACAGCCATGGACGCTGCCAGGACAGCAATCAGACTGGGGGCTGATGAGGTTACTGTGGTCTACAGGAGAACTAAAAATGAGATGCCTGCCAGAAGAGAGGAGATAGAAGAAGCCGAGGAAGAGGGCATAAGGTTTGTATACCTTGCCGGGCCAAAGGAAGTGGTTGTAGAGAACGGGAAAATGGCAGGTGTGAGATTCCAGAAGATGCAGCTTGGAGAGCCTGACGCCTCAGGCAGGAGGTCACCTGTACCTATACCAGGTGAAGAACTATATATAGAGGCCGATTCATGCATAGCTGCTATAGGACAGCAGATTGATTTAACAGGTCTGGATGGTATTGCAGTAAATAGAAACAGGATTGTTATTGAGGAAGGCACATACAGGACCAATATACCTTATGTCTTTGCAGCAGGGGATGCCGTCACCGGACCGGATATAGCCGTAAGGGCCATAGCCACCGGAAAGGAAGCAGCCTTTGCTATAGAAACTTACCTTAATGGAGAGCTAAAACCAGTAAAACTGCCATATCTTGTTAAGCAGGAGGATATCACTCCTGAGGACCTTGCCGGCAGAGAAAAGATAAGCAGGAATCAACCTAAATTATTGAGTGCCGAAGTAAGGAGAGATAACTTCAAGGAATATCTATACACATTCGATGAGGAATCAGCCAGAGCAGAAGGAGCCAGGTGCTTGGAGTGCGGCTGCCTGGATTATTTTGACTGTAAGCTGTACCAGTATTCCAATATGTATGATGTAAAGCCGGAGAGGCTTCCCGGTGTAATGGCAAAGAGGGACAAGGATTATTCCAGTGATAATATATTGAGAGACCCAAATAAGTGCATACTTTGCGGTCTCTGTGTGAGGGCCTGTGATGAGATAGCGGGTCCTGCTACACTGGGATATGTGAGAAGAGGATTTGAGGCTGTTACCAAGCCTGAATTTGAAAATCTGCTTATTAATTCCAGCTGCATATTCTGCGGCGAGTGTGCCTATGTATGCCCGACCGGTGCTATAATGACCGTAAATGACACTTTAAAGCCATTGCCTGTCAGGGCAGAGGAGAAGGTTACAACATGTACGGGGTGCAGCCTCACATGCCAGGTAATAGTTGAATCCCGGGGAGAAATGATGCTCAGGATTAAGCCCTACATGGAAAATGGGTTTGATGATGGCCTTCTATGCAGTAAGGGCAGCTTTGGATTCGATTGGGTGAATGGGAAATACAGAATAACAGAACCTTTAATTAGAGATGGCGAAAAACTCAGTCTTACTACTATGGAAAATGCCCTAAAAACAATGGCAAAAGAGGTAATGAGGTTTGTTTCTACAGACAGCGGCAAACTGGCGGTGCTTGTATCTTCATCCCTTACCAGTGAAGAGGGTAGAGCAGTTAAAGAAATATTTAAGGATTTTGTATCCGACGAGATGTTCTACACCATAGGAAGCGGCATGGAATATGATGTACTACCATTAAAAAGTATAGAGATGGCAGATGCTATAATTACTAAGGGAATAGAGATGGAAGAATATCCGCAGGTGTTCTACTGGATAAGAAAAGCACTAAAAAGAGGGGCAAAACACCTTGCCGGTGATGTTGATATAGATGCCATCAAAGAGGCAAAAAAGCCTTATCTTGTATATCGTGAAGGTGAAGATGTAGAAAAAATACTGTCTATATTACCATCGATAAAGAAGATACCATTGAGACAGGCTGTAAATACAAATGGTTTGAAAAAGACAGGTTATAATATGTCCACAATGGAGTCTCTCAATAAGAAAATATCCAATAGAGAGATACTTGGACTAATCATCGTAGGCAACGTGGATGGACTGAACCCTCTGGTTTTAAGTGGATTGAAGCTTCTAGTTGACATAACGCCTGTAGAAAAGGACTTAAGGCCGATAGCGGATATAGTGATACCCTATCCATCACCATTAGAAAAAGAGGGCACTATTGCAGGTGACTTTGGCGAAAGAAGGCTTAATAAGGCTTTAGATGGTATGGATGCCATGGAGGTATTAAGGGAAATAGCTCAGGCCTTAAATAGAAGCATTAAGCCTGAGAGGTCTATTAATAAGGAGACCATATATTTAAGATAAGTTAAATAGATTTATTCTGGTGTAAGAACCATGTTGAGAATGATATGCAACATTAAATGCAACCTTAAAGCGAGTCTATGATACTCTTGATAAGTGGCAAGTGCAGCTGGGGCATCTGGCATGGACTTAAGATGCCGACTTTGAGGCATGGACGCCGAATGGAGGCGTACCCGGCGGAACGCAGCCACGAATTATTAGAGTATCAAGACGAGCGATCAGGTGCATGAATGTTGCTATCATTCGTAGAATACTACTTTGTACACTAAAATCAAAATTCTGTATTATAGAATTGGAAAAACAAACTATAACACAGTAGGGTGAAACTTGCTGACCTTGCGAGAAAATTGGACCAAAACGCACAACATGATAAAATAACTCTTAAGAGGAGTTTTCTATAGCAGCAAAATATCCCACAGTCTATAAAACCTTTTGCTGTAAGGTATGGTAAAATTATATAAGACAAAGTAACAGCGCAGAGGTGATATCAGTTGAACAACTTTCAGGATAAAGTAAATTTTATATGGACAATTGCGGAACTATTGAGAGGGCCATATAAAAAGGAACAATACGGAGATGTAATACTTCCAATGGCTGTATTGCGCCGTTTTGACTGCGTACTTGCACCGACCAAAGAAGAGGTCCTTAAAAAACACGAAGAGCTCAAAAAAATGGGGCTTCACAACATGGATCCCATCCTAAACAAAATATCGGGACAAAACTTTCACAATATCAGCAAATTTGATTTTGAAAAGCTCCTGGCCGATCCTGACAATATAGCTTCTAACCTTCGCAACTACATAAACGGATTTTCTAAAGGAGCCAGAGAAATCATCGAATACTTCGACTTTGACAAGCAGATTACCAAACTCAATGACAACAACCTCCTTTACCTTGTGCTTTCAGAATTTGCTAAAATAGACTTTCATCCTGAGACCGTCAGTAATACCGAAATGGGCTATATTTTCGAAGAACTCATACGCCGTTTCTCGGAACATGCTGAAGCAGGCGACCACTATACCCCAAGAGAAGTAATAAAGTTGATGGTTAATATTCTCCTTAACGAAGAAAGCGAAGAACTCACTCAAAAAGGGCTTATTGTAACTGTCTATGATTGCTGTGCAGGTACAGGCGGGATGCTCTCGGTTGCCGAAAACTATATGAAGGAACTAAACCCAGACATACAGGTAGAACTTTTCGGTCAGGAAATCAATCCCCAGTCCTACGCCATCTGCAAGGCGGACATGCTCATCAAAGGACAGAACGCCGGCAACATTATTTTGGGTGACAGTTTTACTCAAGATGGACATAAGGACAAAAAATTCCGCTATATGCTCACCAATCCCCCCTTTGGGGTAGACTGGAAAAAGCAGGAGAAGTTTATCAAAGAGGAAGCGGAAACTTTAGGGTATAATGGCAGGTTTGGGGCAGGAACTCCAAGGGTATCCGATGGCTCTCTTTTATTCCTACAACACCTTATCTCTAAAATGCGTGATGACCAAAAAGGCAGCCGTATCGCCATCATTTTTAACGGCTCCCCCCTCTTTACAGGAGATGCAGGCTCAGGAGAATCGGAAATCAGACGCTGGATTATTGAAAATGACATGCTGGAAGGAATTGTTGCCCTTCCCGACCAGCTTTTCTATAACACAGGTATATCAACCTATATCTGGATTGTAACAAACCGTAAAAATACCGATCCGAAAAAAGGGCCCGTAAGAAAAGGCAAAATCCAGCTTATTGATGCCACAAGTTTTTATCAGAAAATGCGTAAGAGCCTCGGCAACAAACGCAACGAAATAACCGAGGACCAGATTAAAGAGATCACCCGCATTTACGGGGAATTCAAAGAGAATGAATACTGTAAGATATTTGATAATGAAGATTTCGGTTACCGAAAAATTACTGTAGAACGACCGCTGCGCTTAAACATTATGGTAAGCGATGAGCGGATAGAAAACCTGAAAAACGAGATAGGATTTATTAAACTTGCGGAATCAAGAAAGAAAGGTGGTGCCGCCCTGCAGGAAATAGAGGCGGGCAAAGCACTTCAAAAAAGGATAATTGAAATACTTAATTCGATGGATAAAACAAAACTATACAAGAACAGGGACGAGTTTATCAAAGCATTAAGGAAAGCATTTAAAGAAGGGGGGTTTTCCCTTGACAACAATCTCTTGAAAGTCCTGCTTTCAGGACTTTCTGAAAGGGATGGAACTGCCGATATTTGCAGAGACAGCAAAGGCAATCCTGAACCAGACCCTGAGCTGAGGGATACAGAAAATGTGCCTTTAAAAGAAGATATTTATGCGTATTTTGATCATGAAGTCAAACCCCATGTCCCCGATGCCTGGATTGATGAAAGCAAAACCAAGATCGGCTATGAAATACCTTTTACAAGGCATTTTTACAAATATCAGCCTTTGCGTTCGTCAGAAGAAATACTGAAGGAAATTATTGAGCTGGAAGGGCAGATTCAGGAGAAGCTGGAGAAGGTGATAGGCAATGGGTTATAAGAGGTATGAGAAATACAAGGATTCAGGTGTGGAGTGGATTGGGGAGATACCAACGGGGTGGGAAATATTGAGATTAAAGAATTTTATTAAATCTTGTAAGAATGGAATTTGGGGTGAGGAGTCGCAAGTAGATATAAATGATATTGCCTGCGTAAGAGTAACTGATTTTAACAGGACTAATATGGAGGTTTCAATAGATAATCTTACTATTAGAAATTTGCCGAAAAACAAACAGAAAGATTATCTTTTGAGAAAGGGAGATTTACTTATTGAAAAATCTGGCGGAGGCGAAAAGCAAGCAGTTGGGTTTGTTGTTGCATATAACCATGATTTACCCGCAATATATACGAATTTTATTGCAAAAATAGAATTGAAAAGTGATTTTGTTTATCAAGGTTTTTTGAAGTATGTCTTTGCTGCTATGTATTCAATGAAGATTAATGTACGATCAATAAAACAAACGACAGGCATCCAAAATCTTGATACTGGTTATTATTTTAATGAGATGGTTCCTATTCCATCTTTAGATATACAAAAACAAATTGCCAACTTCCTCGACCAAAAAACTGCCGAAATTGACAGTCTTATTGCCGATAAGGAAAAACTAATACAGCTTCTGCAGGAAAAGCGGCAGGCTATTATCAGCGAAGCTGTTACCAAAGGGCTTGACAGGAATGTACCCATGAAGAATTCGGGTGTTGAGTGGATTGGGGAAATACCAGAACATTGGGAATTATCAAAGGTTAAATATTTTTATGATATTTGCTTGGGAAAAATGATCCAGCCAAAACTCACTTCAAGTGAAGATACACTTGAATACTATTTGTGTTCAGTAAATGTTACTTGGGATGGGATAGATACAAATAACCTGAAAGAAATGTGGTTTTCTCCTATTGATAAGAAAAGATATGAGATAAAGGCTGGAGATTTAATTGTATGTGAAGGCGGAGATGCTGGTCGAGCTGGAATTTGGGATGGTTGTATTGATAGATGTTATATTCAAAATGCTGTGCATAGAGTAAGAGGGAAAAACAGTAATAATATAAAGTACCTTTATTATTGGCTTTATTTTCTTAAACATGAAGGTTACATAGACTTAATTTGTAATAAGGCTACTATTACGCATTACACTTACGAAAAGTTTGCTAACACCTTGTTAATTATGCCTGTTATTTCCGAACAAAACCAAATCGTTGAATATCTTGACAAGAAAATCGCTGAAATTAAGATGCTCGAAAGTAACATCCAAACCCAAATCGCCAAACTCAAAGAATATCGCCAGTCCCTCATATACGAAGCGGTGACGGGCAAAATCGATGTGCGGGACTTTACTCCAAATACGGAAGGAGTGGTTGCTAATGCCTAAAACACCCGTAGAGCTTTCCGAAAAAGGCTTTGAAGGATATGCAGAAGAATGCCTTATAAAAGGCGGGTATATCAAAGGCAATCCTGCCGATTACAACAAGGAATACGCCATTGACACCAAAATACTGTTCGATTTTTTGGAAGATACCCAGCCCAAGAAGATACAAAAGTTTAAGGAAGCATATAAAGACAAATACAAGGCCAAAATCCTCTACCGCTTAAACCAGGAACTTGCCCAGCGAGGTATGGTGGATGTCATGCGGCACGGGATGAGGGATTACACCGCCAACCTCGATCTGGCTTACTTTAAGCCTGCCAGCGGACTCAACGCTGAAATGGTAGAGCTGTATAGCAAAAACAGGATTTCTGTGACAAGGCAGGTACACTACAGCACCAAAAACGAAAACAGTGTGGATATGGTCATCTTTATCAACGGCCTGCCCGTTATAGTTATAGAACTGAAAAACGCTTTTACGGGGCAGTCTTATGAGGACGCCATCCTCCAGTATAAAAAAGACAGAAGCCCCAATGAGCTTCTCTTTCAATTCAAAAAACGGGCTGTAGTCTACTTTGCGGTAGATACCGATGAAGCATATATGACTACCAGAATTGCAGGCGAAAAGACCGAATTCCTGCCTTTCAACAAAGGCTGTGACGGTGGCAAGGGCAATCCCGAAAACCCCGACGGTCTTAAAACTGATTATTTCTGGAACGAAGTGCTGCAGAAGGACAGTTTATTAGACATTGTCCAGAAATTTATTTTCATCAAAAAAGAAGAACTCAAAGACGATAAAGGCAAAAAACATATCAAGGAAACATTGATTTTTCCCCGCTACCACCAGTTGGACGCCGTAAGGAAGCTGGAGCAGGACGCAAAAGAAAAAGGGGCGGGGCAGAGTTACCTCATCCAGCACAGTGCAGGGTCAGGTAAGACCAATACTATTTCATGGCTCGCCCACCGCCTGGCAAACCTGCACGATAGTAAGGACAATTCCGTATTTGATACCGTTGTGGTCATTACTGATAGAAGAGTATTGGACAGGCAGCTTCAAGACAGCATTTATCAGTTAGAACACAAATACGGGGTTGTTAAAAAAATCGATAAGAATTCCAGTCAGCTTGCCGAAGCGCTAAAAGGCGGTGCAAGGATTATTATTTCTACCCTGCAGAAATTTCCTTTTATTCTCGATAAAGTAGCGGAGCTTGAAAAAAAGAGATATGCCGTTATAATTGACGAAGCCCACTCCAGCTCTGCTGGGGAGAACATGGGTGCCCTGAAGGAAGTTCTGTCGGCAAACTCTTTAGAAGAGGCACAACGTTTGGACGAAGAAGCAGAAAACAAATACGAAGATGCTGATGAAAAAATCTTAAATACATTGAAGAAACGGGGTCCTCAAAGCAATATCAGTTTCTTTGCCTTTACTGCTACTCCCAAGGCAAAAACACTGGAATTGTTCGGTACCAAAGGCCCTGACGGTTTGCCTCGTCCATTCCACCTTTATTCCATGCGTCAGGCCATTGAAGAAGGTTTTATCCTCGATGTCCTGCAAAACTATGTAACCTATGAAACCTACTATAAGATTGCTAAAAAAATTGAGGACGATCCTGCCTTTGATAAAGCGAAAGCCACCAAAGCCCTGACCCGTTTTGTCAGTCTTCATCCTCATAACATTGCCCAGAAAACGGAAATCATTGTGGAGCATTTCCGTAATGTGACAATGCATAAAATCGGCGGCAGGGCTAAAGCTATGGTAGTAACCAGTTCAAGGCTGCATGCTGTAAGGTATAAGTTGGCTTTTGACGAGTATATCAAGAAAAAAGGTTATAAAGATTTAAAGACGTTGGTGGCTTTTTCGGGGACAGTAAAGGACGGAGGAATTGATTATACCGAATCTGTAATGAACGGTATCATGGAAACCGAGCTTCCTGCCAAATTTGAAACAGACGAATATCAGGTGCTTTTAGTGGCGGAGAAATACCAGACAGGCTTTGACCAGCCGCTCTTGCATACCATGTATGTAGACAAGAAGCTTTCGGGAGTGAAGGCAGTACAGACCCTTTCCAGGCTAAACCGTAAATACCCTGGAAAGAATGATACATTTATCCTGGATTTTGCCAATAAAGCAACGGATATTCAGGAGGCCTTTATGCCTTACTATGAAAAAACAATTGTGGAAGAGACCACCGACCCCAACCTGGTCTATGACCTGCAGACGAAACTGGACTCATACGGTGTGTATCTGAAAGAAGAAGTAACGGAATTTGCAAAGCTGTACTATAAACCTGACGGGGAGAAAGCTTCCCGCGACAGGGCAAAGATGAATTCCATCATTGATGCTGGCGTGAAACGTTTTAAAGAGCTTCCTGAAGAGACAAAAGAAGATTTTAACAGTCAGGCTGTGAAATTTACGAGGTTGTATTCTTTCCTGCTCCAGATTACGCCTTTTGAAGATGTGGAGCTTTTTAAGCTGTACCTGTACCTGACTTATCTTTTAAAGAAGCTTCCCAAAGGGAAAGCTTCCCGTATAGATTTAACGGATAAAGTGGCCTTAGAATACTATACGAACAAAAAAACCTTTGAAGGTAGCTTTTCACTCTCGCCCAAGGGCGATACCAAGCCTTTAACGCCAGCCAAATTTGCTGGCACTGGGGTAAAAGAGGGACAAGCAGAATACCTTTCTACCATTATTGAACAGCTTAATAAACGTTTTGGCACTGATTTTACTCCAGCAGATCAGTTGTCAGTGGAACAGATTAAAGAAGATTTTGTCCGCGATGTTGAAATGGTTACTAAAGCAAAAAACAATTCTATGGAGGACTTCCGCTATGCTTTCCAAAAGGCATTTATGGGCAAGGTGGTAGATAGGATGAGCCAGAATGAAAAATTCTTTATGAAAATACTCGATGATGAACAATTTGCAAATGCACTGATGGAACTTATGCTCCCTAAAGTTTATGAGAAGTTGCAAAATATCGCAATATAAGCGGAATGCCCCATGAAAGCGGGGCATTATTTTTACAGGGAGTAAAATACGAACATTATATAGTATTAACATAAAAATATTCGTTATATCTCTTGACAGTGTGATGTTCATCTGTTAATATATAAATATCTCAATTCAATGCACTCATATAACCCTGATAATATGGTTTGGGGGTCTCTACCGGGAAGCCGTAAACTTTCCTGGCTATGGGTGTAACACTTTAAAGAGCCTGTGAAAATATAGGCCCTTAGGGGTGTTATGCGCCCTTAAGGGCTATTTTTATTGGAGGAGGAATGTTCGTGTTTCTAAAGACTGCCTTTATTGTTGGGAGCAGGTCAGACCTGCCGAAGATAGATGGAGGTCTTAAGATTCTGGAGAAAATGGGGATTTCCTGCGATGTAAAGGTACTCTCTGCCCATAGGACTCCGGAAGAGGTTAGGGAGTTTGCCATGGCCTCCGAAGGGAAATATGACTGCATTATTGCGGCGGCGGGCAAGGCTGCCCATTTAGCTGGTGTAATAGCATCCCATACGACCATACCAGTTATAGGTGTACCCATAAAGTCTGCACCCTTAGATGGTATGGTTTCTTTATTATCTATAGTGGAGATGCCAAAGGGTGTGCCGGTTGCTACGGTGGGCATAGACAATGCAGAGAATGCGGCCCTCTTAGTTGCCGAGATTATATCCTTAGGAAACAGCGAGGTCAGGGAGGCATTGAAGAATTACAGGGAAGAGATGAGGAAAGAGGTGCTAACGTAGACCTATTTATGGTGCCGGGACGTTATTGACATACTAATAACTCCATATCTATGAAACTATTTTAAAATGGGAGGAAGAAAAAATGGAACTTTTATATGAAGGAAAGGCTAAAAAGATTTATTCAACAAACAATCCTGATGAGCTCGTGGTGGAGTATAAGGATGACGCCACTGCCTTTAATGGTGTGAAGAGAGGGACCATAGTCTCCAAGGGCATAGTGAACAACAAGGTATCAGCCCACTTTTTTAAGCTATTAGAGGAAAATGGAGTAGCAACACACTTCATAAAACTGTTCTCAGATAGGGAAATGCTTGTAAAAAGAGTGGAGATAGTGCCAGCAGAGGTAATAGTGAGGAACTATTCCGCAGGAAGCATAGCAAAGAGGCTGGGGCTTGATGAAGGGATAAAGTTTCCATTTCCCGTTATAGAGTATTCATATAAGAGCGACGAGCTGGGTGACCCCATGATAAATGACGACCACATAAGGGCGTTGGGCCTGGCCACTGACGCCGAGATGGCAAGGATAAGGGAGATGGCCCTCAGGGTAAATGAGGTACTCTCAGGCTACCTTCTGTGTAAGGATATCATACTGGCCGACTTTAAGCTGGAATTTGGAAGATACCACGGGCAGATCATATTAGCCGATGAGATCTCACCTGATACATGCAGGTTCTGGGATAAGAACACCATGGAGAAATTGGACAAGGACAGGTTCAGAAGAGACCTGGGCGGTGTAGAAGAGGCCTACAATGAGATATTAAAGAGGCTCACAGGGGAGAGTGTACTATGATTAAGGCGAGGATAAGGGTAAGTCTGAAGAAAGGGGTCTTAGACCCCCAGGGCCAGGCCGTGCGGAATTCCCTCAAGGGCCTTGGCTATGATGTGGATGATATCAGGATAGGTAAGTATGTTGAGGTTTCTATAGACGGTGATGATGTGGGAAAGGCGCACGATACAGTAAAGGCTATGTGTGAAAAACTATTAGTAAACCCCATCATAGAGGAATATTCCTATGACCTGGAGGTATCAAGATGAGGGCCGGAGTGGTGGTTTTCCCGGGGTCTAACTGCGACAGCGACTGCTTTCATGTACTGAATGATGTACTGGATATCGACACGAAATATATTTGGCATAAGGAGACCAGGCTTCCAGATATAGACCTCCTGGTCATTCCCGGCGGCTTCTCCTATGGTGACTATCTGAGACCAGGCGCCATGGCGGCCCTCTCTCCCATAATGGATGACATAAAGAGGTTTGCATATGAGGGCGGGCTTGTGATAGGAATATGCAACGGCTTTCAGGTACTTTGTGAAGCTGGACTTTTACCGGGTGTCCTCATGAAAAACACCAATATGAAGTTTATATGCCGTTGGGTGGATATTACAGTGGAGCAGGAGACTGCATTCACTTCGGGTCTTACGGGTAAAATCCTCAGGATGCCCATAGCCCATGCCGAGGGTAACTATTATGTGGATAATGAAACCCTGCATAATCTTTATGATAACAACCAGGTGGTGTTTAAGTATGCAGAGGATGTCAACGGCTCAGTGGACAGGATAGCCGGCATAATAAACAAAGAGGGCAATGTCCTTGGCATGATGCCCCACCCTGAGAGGTGCTCTGAGGAGATACTGTGTGGTACCGACGGCCTATATATATTTGCATCAGTATTAAAATCCCTGGGGGTGAGGATATGAACCTGATGGGTCTTACTCAGCAGGAGTACGACAGGATAGTAGAGCAGCTAAGTAGAGAACCCAATGAGACAGAGCTTGCCCTTTACTCTGTCATGTGGTCGGAACACTGTGCTTATAAGTATTCAAAGGAGCTGTTGAAACTTTTGCCAACAAAAGGTGACAGGGTTTTGCAGGGCCCCGGTGAGAACGCCGGTATCTTAGATATTGGAGATGGCCAGGCCATTGTCATGAAGGTTGAGAGCCACAACCACCCCTCTGCTGTCATGCCTTACGAGGGGGCGGCCACAGGAGTGGGTGGCATATTCAGGGACATATTTGCCATGGGGGCCAGGCCGATAGCGGTGCTGGACTCACTGAGGTTTGGATACCCCGATGATGAACACACAGTCCGCCTCATATCCAATATCATCAGGGGTATTGGTGATTACGGCAACTGTGTGGGTATACCCACAATAGGTGGGGAGACATCTTTTAACAACTCATTTAAAGGCAATCCTTTAGTAAATGCCATGTGTGTCGGCATAATAGACCAGAAGGATATCAAGAAGGGTGCAGCAAAAGGCAGCGGCAACCTGGTAATGCTGGTTGGTTCAACTACCGGCAGGGATGGCATAGGCGGTGCCAGCTTTGCCTCTGAAGAGCTGGAAAGGGAAAATGAGGAAAAGCGTTCTGCTGTGCAGGTACCGGACCCATTCATGGAAAAACTTCTCTTAGAGGCATGTCTTGAGCTTTTGGACCACGATGCTATAGTGGGCATGCAGGACCTGGGAGCGGCGGGTATAGTCTCTTCTTCCTCCGAGATGGCATCACGGGGAGATTCAGGTATGGTGCTGGATCTGGATAGCGTCCCTCTGAGAGAAGAAGGCATGTCGGCAGCGGAGATACTCATCTCAGAATCCCAGGAGAGGATGCTCATAATAGTGGAGCCTGAGAAAAAGGAATTGGTGAATTCTATATTTGAAAAGTGGGGTCTTGTATCCAGCGTGATAGGCAGGGTGACCGATGACGGTATGTATGTGGTGAGACATAAGGGTAAGACTGTGGTAAACCTGCCGGTAAAAAGTTTGGCTGATGGAGCTCCGAGATATTATAGAGAGGTAGAAAGACCTGCATATGCAGATGAAATACAAAATGTAGAGGTCAGGCAGCCGCAAAATTTAAGTGAAGCCTGTGAAAAGATCCTCTCTCAGCTCAATATTGCAGACAAAAACTGGGTCTATGAGACATACGACCACATGGTAAGGACAGATACGGTTATACCTCCAGGTGGCGATGCGGCTTTACTCAGGGTAAAAGGAAGCAAAAAGGGGATAGCACTCACTATAGACTGCAACTCACTCATGTGTTTCATTGACCCTAAGGAGGGGGCTAAAAGGGCGGTGGCTGAAGCAGCGAGAAACATCTCCTGTGTCGGTGCCGTACCCATAGGTATAACTGATGGACTTAACTTTGGCAATCCTGAGAAGGACGAGGCCTACTGGCAGTTTAAAGAGGCCATAGAGGGAATAGTTGAGGCCTGCAACGCCCTTGAAATACCTATAATAAGTGGAAACGTGAGCTTTTACAATGAAACGGATGGGGCCTCTGTATATCCCACTCCTCTTATAGGCATGGCTGGCCTGATTGATGATATTGATAAGCGCATGGATATTGCATTCAAGGATGAGGGGGATGTGCTGGCTCTTCTTGGTAGCGTTGAGCCTGAACTGGGCGGTAGTGAACTGGTGCATAGTGTGATGGGCGTGGGCGGCGGAAAGCTCTATCCCATAGACCTGGAGCGTGAAAAGAGGACACAGGAATTATTGAGGTCTGTTATAGCAGAGGGTGTGATAAACGCAGCCCATGATGTATCTGACGGAGGGCTCTTTGTAACCCTGGTAGAGATGGCCCTTGCCGGCAATCGGGGTGCGGATATTGTCCTTCCTGATGAGGATAAAACTATTCAGCTCTTTTCGGAGTATCCCGGAAGGATTGTCGTAACACTAAAGGAAGGCATGAAAGAGAGGCTTATGAAAATGGCCGGAGATAAGGGGATTAAGATAACTGTGTTGGGTAAGGTGGTGGGAGATACACTGAGGTTTACAGATGCAGGATTGGAGTTTCCCCTGGAAAGGCTCAGGGTCTTAAAAAGGGGTAATCCGCCATGTTAAAAGAGGCCTGTGGGATTTTCGGCATAGCAGGGACACCGGATGCGGCCAAGCTCACCTATTATGCTCTAAATGCCCTTCAGCACAGGGGACAGGAGAGTGCCGGCATTGCTGTATCCGATGGCGTGGTTATTAGGTTTTATAAGGAAGAGGGCCTGGTACCGGAGGTTTTTAAGGGTGATGTGATAGATACCCTGAATGGGGACTCTGCCATAGGCCATGTGAGGTATTCCACAGCGGGGGGCAGTGGCGTGATAAACGCCCAGCCCATAGTGGTAAGATATAGAGAAGGCTACATGGCATTATCCCATAACGGCAATCTGGTAAACAATGAGGAGATAAAAGATTACCTGGAAGAAAACGGGAGCATACTACAGACCACTACGGATAGTGAAATTTTCCTGCATTTACTGGCGAGGTATCATGATGACGGACTGGTTGGGGCCATTATGAGGTGCATGAACGAGGTAAAAGGCTCGTATTCTATAGTTTTGCTGACACAGAATAGGTTGATTGGCTTTAGAGACCCATGGGGATTGAGACCTCTATCCCTTGGCAGGCTGAGAGAAAGCTATTGCTTAGCATCTGAGACGGTAGCTTTTGATATTATCGGAGCAGAGTATATAAGAGATATAGAACCGGGAGAGATTGTGGTTATAGAGGGCGGTAATGTTAAAAGCTATATATACGAAAGATCCAGCCACAACCTGTGCATATTTGAGTATATATATTTCGCCAGGCCTGACTCCATGCTGGGTGGGCTCAATGTCTACGAGGCCAGAAAAGATCTGGGAAAAACACTTGCACGAGAATGTCCTGCCGATGCCGACATGGTGATAGGTGTGCCTGATTCCGGTACATTTGCAGCCATAGGATATGCAGAAGAAAGCGGCATACCGTTGGGAGAGGGTCTCATAAAGAGCAAGTATGCAGGGAGGACATTTATAGAACCACAGCAAAAGCTCCGTGAGATTGGTGTAAGACTTAAACTGAATGTCCTTAAAGAGCGGATTTCAGGTAAAAGGCTGGTGGTGGTGGACGATTCCATAGTCAGGGGGAATACCAGCCGTCGGCTTGTAAGCATGCTTAAGGATGCCGGGGCAAAAGAGGTGCATATGCGGATAGCAGCACCGCCGGTCATTTCTCCGTGCTATTTCGGCATAGACATACCTACAAAGGAGGAACTTGTTGCCTCTAATCACACTATAGATGAAATAAAGCAGATTATTGGGGTGGACAGCTTAGGGTATCTTTCAGTGGATGGTATGGTAAGGGCTTTGAAGGGATACGGTTACTGTACAGGATGCTTCACAGGTAAATACCCTATGGAGATTCCGGAAGTGGCCAGGCCCACCTATATTAAGAGGCCGCCACTTAAGATGAATGGCGCACGTATATGAGGAGGTAAAAAAGTGGACTACAGAGAATCGGGTGTAAACATAGATGAAGGAAACAGACTGGTAGACCTCATAAAACCAATGGCAAAGGAAACGTACATCCCGGGTGTTATGGCGGGAGTTGGAGGGTTTGCAGGGCTATTTGAACTTTCCGGTATGAAAGAACCCGTGCTGGTATCCGGTACAGACGGGGTGGGAACAAAGCTGAAGATTGCCTTTATGGCAGATAAATATGACACCATAGGGGTGGACCTTGTGGCCATGTGTGTAAATGACGTGCTCTGTTCAGGGGCCAGGCCGATTTTTTTCTTAGACTACTTTGCCACATCGACCTTAAATGCAGACAAAACCGCTGAGGTGGTAAAAGGTATAGCAGATGGCTGCAAAGCTGCAGGATGCGCCCTTCTGGGCGGCGAAACAGCGGAACTCCCGGGTTTTTACGAAAGCGGCGAGTTTGACCTGGCCGGTTTTGCAGTGGGGGTAGTAGAAAAGGACAGTATTATCACAGGTAAAGAAATAAAAGAGGGGGACATAATTATCGGGCTTCCGTCTTCAGGACTTCACAGCAACGGTTTTTCTCTTGTCCGAAAGGTTTTATTTGAGAAGCTAAACTATCGTATAGACTCGTATATAGGATATCTTGGGAAATCCCTGGTGGAAGAACTCTTAAAGCCTACCAAGATATATGTAAAGCAGGTGCTCGAGCTTATACAGCATGTGGATATAAAAGGGATTGCACACATTACCGGTGGAGGATTTTATGACAACATTCCCAGGATATTACCACAAGGGCTTGGAGTAGAAATAAGAAAGGATTCATGGCCTATCCATCCGATATTCCATTTCGTAAAAGAGGCCGGAGGTGTTGAAGAAAGGGAGATGTTCAGGACATTCAACATGGGGATAGGGCTTATCCTCATAACCTCTCCAGATGATGCTGAAGAATTTTTGTCAATCCTTGGAAACATTAAGGAAAAGGCGTATATTATAGGAAATATTGTAAAGGGAGAGGGAGTTGAGATAATATGAGTTTCAGGATTGTCGTCATGGCATCCGGTAATGGTAGTGATTTTCAATCAATCATGGATGGGGTAAAGTCTGGCTATATAGATGGCGAGATAGTCGCCCTCATGGCCGATAGAAACTGTTATGCCCTTGAGAGGGCAAGAGATAACGGCATACGGGATATCCTGCTTGACAAAAAGCAATTGAATGGAAGATTTTTTCCTGTATTAAAAGGTGAGCTCATCTCACTTCATCCTGATATCATAGTTCTGGCAGGATTTCTTACCATACTTTCTAGGGAGATTGTAGATGAATTTTACGGTAAGATTATAAACATCCATCCATCGCTTATACCTGCCTTCTGCGGCAAGGGGCTTTATGGCGATAGGGTTCATGAGGCTGTTTTAAAGTCCGGAGCGAAATATACAGGCTGTACAGTCCACTTTGTCGATAGGGGTGTGGATGCAGGGCCAATTATTGAACAGAGGATTATAGAAGTTAAAGATGATGATACTATAGAGACATTAAAGGAAAGGGTCCTGGAGGAGGAACACAAATTATTACCCTATGTGTTGAGGCTCTTTTCAAAAGGTAAAATACTACTGGATGGAAGGCATGTAATAAAATAATAGATAAGGGGTGAAAATATTGAGAGCACTAATCAGCGCATATGATAAGATGGGCATTGATAAACTGGCAAGAGAACTGGTCAACCTGGGCTGTGTAATAATCTCTACCGGGGGGACCGCAAAATATTTAGCAGAGAACGGCATTGGTGTGGTAGATGTCTCTGAGATTACAGGTTTTCCAGAGATTATGGATGGTAGGGTAAAGACGCTGCACCCGAAGGTCCACGGAGGCATACTGGCCAGGCGTGATAATGAAAAGGACATGGAAACACTTAAAGACCTGTCCATAAAACCCATAGATATAGTGGTGGTGAACCTCTATCCTTTTAAGGAGACCATTTCAAGAGAGGATGTATCGCTGGAGGAGGCCTTAGAAAATATAGATATTGGTGGTCCCTCTATGATAAGGGCGGCTGCCAAGAACTTTAAGGATGTCATAGTGCTTACAGATCCAATGGATTATGATTGGGTCATTGATGATATAAAAAATGGAGGTATCTCTCTGGAAAAGAGGATGTACCTTGCCAGAAAGGCGTTCAGCCTGACATCCTATTATGACAGTCTGATTTCTGATTATTTCAAGTCTTTAACCGGGGAGAAATATACAGAGAGATTGACCCTTGCCTATGACCTTAAGCAAAACCTGAGGTATGGCGAGAATCCCCATCAGTCTGCAGCTTTCTATGAGAAGCCCATAAAGACTGGTATCAGCATAACCTCATCGGAGGTCCTGTGGGGTAAGGAACTCTCATATAACAACATCTGCGACGCAGAGGCGGCACTTGATACCGTCATGGAGTTTGATGAACCTGCCTGCGTTGCCTTAAAGCATCAGAACCCATGCGGAGTAGGAATAGGAGCTGACCTTATGGATGCGTACATGAAGGCCTATGAGGCAGACCCTGTCTCCATATTTGGGGGGATTATGGCCTTTAACAGGACTGTTACTGCAGATATAGCTGGAAAAATGAAGGAGCTTTTCCTTGAGGTTGTAATAGCACCTGATTATGATGAAGAGGCGTTAAGCCTGCTAAGAGGGAAGAAGAACCTCAGAATAATCAGGACAGGGATAATGGGAAAAAAGGATTGCAGCCTGGAGTTTAAGAGTATAAGGGATGGACTCTTGATACAGGATGAGGATGCCGGACTCTATCAGGATATGCTTGTGGTTACAAAGACGTCACCTGTCGAGGAAGAGATGAAGGACCTGCTCTTTGCCTGGAAGGTGGTAAAGCATATAAAGTCCAACGGCATTGTCTTAGCAAAAGATGGGCAGACCACAGGTATAGGGCCTGGCCAGGTGAGCCGCATATGGGCTGCGGAAAATGCTATAAGGCAGGCTGGTGAAAGGGCCTGGGGATCTGTCATGGCTTCCGATGCATTCTTCCCTTTTTTCGATGTAGTTGAAGAAGCAGCGAAGGCAGGTATAAAGGCTATCATTCAACCCGGTGGATCTATAAGGGACAAAAACTCCATAGATGTATGCGATAGATACGGCATCTCCATGGTATTTACAGGTATGAGGCACTTTAAACACTGAGGTGAATCAAATGAATGTACTGGTGATAGGAAGCGGGGGAAGGGAACACGCCATAGTCTGGAAGCTCAGGCAGGATGAAAGGATAGACAGGATTTACGTCGTACCGGGGAACGGCGGGACAGTAAAGATAGCAGAAAATATAGATATTGACCTGGATAGCCATGATTTGCTTGCTGAGTTTGCAAAGGATAATGTGGATTTAACAATAGTAGGACCAGAAGCTCCGCTGGTAGACGGCATAGTGGATTTTTTTGAAGATCACGGCCTTAAGATATTCGGTCCATGTAAAAAGGCTGCCATGCTGGAGGGAAGCAAGGTATATGCCAAGGACTTTATGAAGAGGCACGGGATACCGACAGCCGGGTACGAGGTGTTTGACAATGCGGCAGATGCAATGTGTTACCTTAAAAATGCAAGCTACCCGGTGGTTATAAAGGCAGATGGCCTGGCTGCTGGGAAAGGAGTAATGATCGCAGAAGACTTTGGCCAGGCCGAAGAGGCAATAGGGCAGATAATGATAGAGAGGCATTTTGGAGAATCGGGAAGCAGAGTAGTAATAGAAGAATATCTACAGGGGCACGAGGTCTCTCTACTTGCCTTCACCGACGGAAATACTGTAGTACCCATGATACCGACGATGGACTATAAAAAGGCATACGATGGGGATGCCGGCCCTAATACAGGAGGTATGGGCAACATAACTCCAAACCCTTATATGGATGAGGATAATTGCAGGTATGCAGTGGAAAGGATATTAAAGCCTACCATAGAGGGTCTTAATAGAGATGGAATAAAATATAAAGGGGTATTGTATGCCGGCCTCATGCTCACTGAGAAGGGCCCTAAGGTCTTAGAATACAACGTAAGGTTTGGCGACCCGGAGACCCAGGTGATACTGCCACTCTTAAAGACACCATTGTTAAACATAATCTCTGCTATAATAGATGAAAGACTGGATGAAATAAATGTAGAGTGGAAGAATGGACACTGCATAACCATAGTCATTGCCTCGGGTGGCTATCCAGGAAACTATAAGACGGGGTATGAAATAACCGGCTTGGATGAGGTATCTATCCCTGTTTTCCATGCCGGCACGAGATATATGGATGGTAAATATCTCACCTCTGGTGGAAGGGTATTAAATGTCACCGCTACAGGTGAAACACTGGATGAAGCCAGGGAAACGGTATATAGTGAAATAAAGAAGATAAATTTTAAGGATATGTACTTTAGAAAAGATATAGGCATACTCACGTAATAAGCCCGATATAGCGGGCTATTTTTTATGTTTAGCCTCCAGATAGCTATTTAATGAGCTTACTATATTTTCCAGCTCATCCTTAGGGAGTTTTACATAGTCCTCGTCCTCATTACCCTCTCCTGAAATAAGCCAGATGCCTATCTCACCCTCGCAATCTATTTGTAATGAATCAAATCTTAATTTTCCATCTAACAGAAGGAGTGCTATTAAATAATTAATAGTATCTACATTACTCATATGCCCACCCCATATCTACTAAGTCTTCTTATTTATAATATGCTATTAGATATAAGTTTGAGAAAAAAATAAATCCATGCATAATAATACGTTACTGATACCGTCCCATATTTATGATATTGGCAAACCTTATCTGCTGATATGAGATGCAATTAGAAAATAATAATGATGATTAATCTGTATATTGCTATTTTACTAATAATGAATTATACTGAAAATGCAGCTTAAAATTCGGGAGGAGATTATATTGATGTCTGATGTTGCAGAAAGATTTTTAAGGTATGTAAGGTATGATACCAGGTCAGACGGCAGGTCTGAGACTTGTCCCAGTACAGAAGGACAGAGGGTGCTGGCTGAGGCACTGGCAAGGGAATTAAAGGAAATGGGCATAAAAGATGCCGCAGTTGACGAAAACGGGTATGTGACGGGTACGCTTCCAGCTAATGGGGATAGGGATGTACCAACAGTTGGTTTTATTGCCCACATGGATACAAGTCCGGAGGTAAGCGGTGCCGGTATAAACCCCAGGATAATAGAAAATTATGACGGTGGCGATATTGTACTGAACAGTGATACGATACTGTCGCCCAAAGAGTTTCCACATCTTAGAAACTACATAGGCAAAACCCTCATCACCACGGACGGCACGACTCTCCTTGGGGCTGATGACAAGGCTGGCGTTGCTGAGATAGTGACTGCTGTGGGTTACCTTATAAAGCATCCGGAAATAGAACACGGGACCGTAAAGTTCGCCTTCACACCTGATGAGGAGATAGGTAGGGGAGTGGACAGGTTTGATTTGGAAGGGTTTGATGCTGATTTTGCCTATACCATGGATGGTGGAGAGATAGGAGAGCTGAGCTTTGAAAACTTCAATGCCACCTCCTGTGATGTCCTGATCCACGGCAAGAATATACATCCGGGCGATGCCAAGGGGAAAATGAAAAATGCCATCCTTATAGCCTCTGAGTTTGCAGGGATGCTTCCGCCCAATGAGACTCCTGCCCATACTGAGGGATATGAGGGTTTCTACCATATTGACATATTTAATGGGACTGTGGAAAAGGCAGAGCTGGCTTATATCATAAGGGATTTTGATAAGGCCAATTTTGAAAAACGCAAAGAGATGATGAGGTCTATAGCTGATAAACTCAACAGAAAGTATGGGGATGGCACTGTGGAGATAAAGCTCAAAGACCAGTATTATAATATGAAGGAAAAACTTAAGGATAAGATGTATATAGTAGATATAGCAAAGAGAGCCATGGAGGAAGCGGGTATAGAGGTAAAGATAAGACCGGTGAGGGGTGGCACTGATGGTGCCAGGCTTTCATACATGGGCCTCCCTACCCCAAACATCTTCAGCGGAGGGCACAACTACCATGGCAGGTTTGAATATATACCAGTAGAGTCCATGGAGAAGGCTGTGGATGTAATAGTCAATATCGTCAAGATTGTATGTAAATAATATGAGGCAGGCCTGGCCTGCCTCTAAAGTTTGATATCAACCTTTGCCTTCAGGGCAATATCATTCCTACTGATACTGCAGGTATATGCGTTTACCTCTACACCTGATTTTACGGCCTTTCTTACATTGCTGCCAAATTCCGGGTCCATCATGTCATTGGGTGTGAAACAGTTAATTCCATCCATCTGTATGACAAACATCAGGACTGCACGCATCCCGCTTTTGACGACCTCTGTAAGTTCCTTTACATGCTTTGAACCCCTTACGGTGGGGGCATCGGGGAACATGGCGATATTATTTACCTCAAGGGTAACGCCTTTTATTTCCATATAGCATATCTCTGATTCATTTGACATCTTAATATCAAATCTGCTGTTTCCAAAGGTCTTTTCCCTTTCTATAACTGTATATCCTGCAAAGCTGGGTATTATCTTATCTCTCAATGACTGTAAAATTAACCGGTTTGGCACCTGTGAGTCTATGGATATCAGCCTGTCTCCCTTGTATACCATTTCAAGTTCATAGGGAGTCTTACGGCCTGGCCTCTCCCTTATCTCTAATAGAACCCTTGCACCGGGCAAAAGCAGTTCCTTTAAACGCCCGGAATTGGATACGTGGACCAGGGTTTCCCTTCCATTTAGATCCACCAACGCCTCAAATCGATTTAACCTCTTAATAAATGATGCATCGATAACAGGGTTTTCTATCCTCAATTTTTCGCGGCTCCTTTTTCCGGCTTGAAGAACAGCGTCATTATAAACGAAAGGGCTGCAAATATAACAGTATATTTTACTGCAATATCCACACCGGCTGCATCGGCCACTATACCGCTGATAAACGTCACTATGCTCCCTACAGCGGGTGCTATGCCCATGATAAGCCCGGTAACCATACCTTTTCCGTTGGGGAGGAGGGCCTGGCCTGCTAAGATTGAAACATTAAAGCAAAACCTGTATAGAAAGGCCGTGATAAGGATAAATAGGATGGAAACTGCTCCGCTGGTAAAAGAAAATCCAAGGAAAAATATAATTGCAAGTCCCATGGTATAAAGCATAAGTTTCTTTATATCAAATCGGTTTACAAAGAATCCGCCTAAGAATAATCCTGCCACTGACATTATGCCAAAGAACGACTGTATGTAGCCGGCATTAAGCTGGCTCATCCCTTTACTCACAAAGTAAAGGGCTATATAGGTTGAAAGGGTGCTGTATCCGCATGCCCTGAATATCTCTATTAGCGTGAGAAGCAGCACCTTTTTCTTGCTGGACGAAGATACCTCCTCATGCACGGTGTTTATGGTAATGGCAGGCCTTTTATTTCGGTAATACATAAGCAGTATGATGCTCATTATGAGGCCTGGAATAAAGGATATTAAAAAGCCAGTCCTGTTAAAGGAGTTTAATAGCGGCACTATTATCATCGGTGTCACTGCAAATCCAAGGTTGCCCATGAGTGAATATATAGATAGGCCCAGTCCCTCATTGGAGGCCGCATGTCTGTTTGCCTCAATAACCCCAAGGGGATGGAAAAGGGTTATTCCAAGGCCGGAGAGGGCAGAGAGCAGTATTATTATCACAAAATTATTGGTCAGCCCTACTGAACTTATTGCTGTGGCACTCCATACTATGGATATGGGGATCCATAGTATGTTGCCCCTGGTATCGGCATAGTGGCCAAACAACGGCTGAAAAATAGATGTAGCGACATTGGTCATCATTATTGCAAACCCTACCTTTGCAGAGGTAAGATTCATATTGATTACCAGGTAGGGTACTATAGACTGGAGTATGGCTGCATAGTAGTCGATCCAAAAATGGCCAGCTGACACAGCCATTACTCCTGCCCAATTAAATTTTGATTTTGTCTCTTCGATTGTTTCCAAACAAATCACTTCTCCTCTTATCCAAGGTCAACCCGTCGTTAAAACCTTCCCTTCTCCCTGTGTAGAAGAACTCTGTGCCTCATAAATCTTTATTTATTATATCATATAAATTTATGGGTGGAAATTATACAACATTTCCACAAAATATGTTAATATTATTACATACTAGGGATTTTATGAGGTGGATGCATGGAAAGAATTTTTATAACACAATCAGAAAAAGATACATTACGGTTGGGCAATGAGATAGGGAAAAGGCTAAAACCCGGCAGTATACTCTGCCTTGTGGGTGACCTTGGTACCGGCAAGACACACTTTACCAAAGGTATAGCTACAGGACTTGGGGTAGAGGATATAGTTTCCAGCCCAACGTTTACCATTATGAATGAATATGATGGGAAAATCCCTTTATATCATTTTGATGTATACCGGATTGATGAGGATGAGTTTCTGGATATCGGACTGGATGAATATCTGTATGAAAATGGGGTGTCCGTGATAGAGTGGGCTGACAGGCTGGATGGAGAAATAAAGGATGCCATTTGGGTATATATCAGGTTCATAGATGAGAGCTCAAGGGAGCTTTTATTTAAATGGGATAATCCGATATATGACTTTATAAACGAGGTGCAGGTATGAGGATACTGGGTATAGATACGTCCACCAGTGTGGGCAGTGCAGCAGTGGTGGAGGATGACAGGATACTTGGTGAGTTTTATATAGAGAGCAACATGACCCATTCGGTCAAGTTTATGCCTATGATGGGTGAACTCTTAAATACCTTGGATATAGGTATGGAGGATATGGATGCAGTGGCTGTGACGATTGGCCCAGGTTCTTTTACAGGGCTCAGGATTGGCCTGGCCCATGCAAAGGCCATATGCCATGCACTGGACAAACCTATAGTTGGCATAAATACACTAGATGCCCTGGCATACAATATGTTTAATATGCGGCGCACCGTTTGTCCAATGCTTGATGCGAGGAATGAACAGGTGTATACGGCTATCTATGAGGACGGCAAGAGGGTAAGCGAATACATGGGGATAAGCATACATGACCTCATACACGAGCTCAGGGGAAGGGATGTTATAATATCAGGAGACGGGGCAAGGAGGTATGCGGAAGTGTTTAGGGATAATCTACCTGACGTTATATTGGCTCCAGCTTATCTCATGATGCCGAGAGCATCGTCGATTGCCATGCTTGGTATAGAAAAGTTAAAGGCGGGGGAAGAGGACAATCTTTACAAGATTGCCCCGTTTTACATGAGAAAGCCTCAGGCAGAGCGCCTCAGGGAACTTAGAAAATAGTAAGGGGTCTTATGATGAAGGAAAACATAAGGATTGTGCCTATGACAAAAGAGCATGTAGACAGTGTAATTGAGATTGAAGAGCTGTCCTTCAGCATACCATGGGCCAAAGAGGCATTCGAGATGGAGGTCACCATGAATAAATGCGCTACATATATTGTAGCCATGATAGATGATGTAGTGACCGGTTACGGGGGCTTCTGGGCCATTTTGGATGAGGCGCATATAACAAATATTGCTGTCCATCCGGATTACAGGGGGATAGGGGTAGGCAATGCCTTACTGGAAGGGCTCATTGAGGCTGCAAGGAAACGGGGGGCAACATCCATGACCCTTGAGGTTAGGGCGTCCAACGAGATAGCCCAAAACCTTTATCGCAAATACGGTTTTAAGGCTTATGGAAGGCGTAAAGGGTATTATCAGGACAATGGCGAAGATGCCATTATCATGTGGAAATATGACTTATGAGGTGGAAAGATGGATATATTGACCATTGGGATAGAGTCATCCTGCGACGAGACATCAGTCGCAGTTGTAAAGAACGGCAGAGAGGTGCTTTCAAATATAATCTCATCGCAGGTTGAGGTCCATAAGATATATGGTGGGGTGGTGCCTGAAATTGCTTCAAGAAGGCATATCGAGGTCATAGACTATTTATTGGACGAGGCCTTAGAGGAGGCTGGCATCAGTCTTGAAGATATAGATGTGGTAGGGGTTACAGCCGGGCCTGGCCTTATAGGCTCTCTGCTTGTGGGTGTGTCTTATGCGAAGGGCCTGGCCTTTGCTCTTAATAAACCCCTGGTAGGTGTAAACCACATAGCAGGGCATATCTCGGCTAACTTCATCGAGCACAGGGATTTAGAGCCTCCACTCCTGTGCCTTGTGGCATCAGGAGGCCACAGCCACATTGTCGGTGTGAGGGACTATACTGAGTTTGAAATTATAGGAAAGACTACAGACGATGCAGCAGGAGAGGCATTTGACAAGGTTGCCAGAATACTGGGGCTCCCTTATCCTGGTGGGCCAAACCTGGAGAAACTGGCTATGGGTGGTAACCCTTATGCTTACGAATTTCCAAAGTCGTATCCATCAAGGAGGGACTATAACTTTTCTTTCAGCGGTGTGAAGACGGCAGTGCTGAACCTTGTGAATTCCTTGAAAATGAGACAGGAGCCGGTGCCTGGCGAGGATATAGCAGCCAGCTTTCAGAAGAATGTGGTGGAGGTGCTGATAGATAAACTTATAAATGCGGCCATAGACTTTAATTATGATAAGGTGGCTATAGCTGGGGGTGTCTCCAGCAATAAGGCACTCCGACAGAAACTTAAGGAGGAGGCAGAAAAAGCAGGGCTAAAATTCTATTACCCTGCTCCGGTCTACTGCACTGACAACGCTGCAATGATTGCATGCAATGCATATTATGAGTATTTAAGAGGGAATATCTCTGATATGACATTAAATGCCTACCCTCATATAGGGCTCAAGAGGATAGGCTGAGAAGAGCTTTTTTGACAGGTCTTGCAACAAGCGTTGCTAAGATAACCTTGGCTACGTCAAAGGGGATGAAGGGTAGTGTACCCAGTTCCAGAGCTTTTATCATATCTATGTGAGCTACGATGGAAAGCTGGATGGCGCCAAGCAGATAGATGATAGCTAAGCCAGCCAGACAGCCAAGGCCCGGGAATAACCATCCTCCCCTTTTGCTGGCTATCAGGCTTATTATATATGCAGCTAAGGGGAATGAGATTAAAAAGCCGCCCTTTGGGCCCGTGAGGATGGCCAGGCCTGCCTCAAACTGGGCAAAGACGGGTATTCCTACAGCGCCTAAAAATATGTAAACTAGCATGGAAAGAAAAGCATCCCCTGGACTTAAGAGCAATCCTGCCAGTGCCACACCAAAAACCTGCAGGGTGAATGGTACGGGAGTAAAGGGCAGAGGTATAGCAATCTGAGCGAGCACTGAGACTACTGCAGTCATAAGAGCAATAAAAACAAGATCTCTGGTTTTCACTATTGTCAACCTCCATTCTAACCTTGGTTTACAATTTCAATTTTAATATATAGATATAAAAATGTAAAGGGGGAAGGTAAGATGAAGATTGCAATAGTAACAGACAGGTCGAGGGAAGCTGTATTCCCAGGGGAGGAAGGAAGGCATGAGGATGAGCAAAAGAGGGAGACAGCATCGAACATCAAGGAGGTTTTATCGAAAAGGTTTGAGTGTATAGACCTCATAGCGGATGACAATATAATTACAAGATTAAAGGAAGAAAAGGTAGACCTGGTTTTTAACCTGTGCAACGGCATCAGAGGGGACTGCAAGCTGGCCCAGCTTCCAGCAATGCTTGAGTTTGCCGGCATTCCTTATACAGGCTCTCAGGTTATCGGTCATACTCTTGCATTGAATAAAAGATATGCATGCAGGGTGTTTAAAAGTATGGGTATACCCACACCTGACTTTATACCGGTATACAGTGTGGATGAACTTGAAGGTAGAGAAATACGCTTCCCGGAAATAGTAAAGCCATCCGATGAAGGCTCCGGGAGAGGTATTCACCAGGACAGCCTTGTCTTTGACATGGCCGCACTCAAGAAGAAGGTGGGAGATGAACTCTCCACATACAATCCACCGATCATGGTAACTGAATTTATTGATGGCAGAGAATTTACAGTAGGGGTCCTGGGGAACGGCAATAACATAGAGGTGCTGCCCATAATGGAGATTGGTTTTGACAACATTCCTGAAGGTATGGCAAGGTTTTACAGCTTTGAGGTAAAGGCTTTTTATGGTGATAAGACTACATACAGATGTCCTGCCGATATAGATAAGGGATTGAAAGAGCGGATAGAAAAGATAGCCATTGCAGCATACAGGGCATTGTCCATCAGAGATTATGCCAGGGTAGACATGAGGGTAAGGGATGGAGTACCCTATGTGCTGGAGGTGAACTCACTGCCGGGGTTATGGAAAGACTTCAGTGACCTGCCAAAGATGGCTGATGTGTCAGGTTTAGGATATGATGGCCTTATAATGAGGATTGTGGATAGTGCCTTAAAACGTCAGTAATAGTATAAAGACCTGTCATCTATCGAGCATGTCTATATCCAAAATAGGTGAGCAGGTCTTTATATATAATAGTTGAACCTACACTTCCTCTACATATTTTACTTTGGGAACAATTCTTTCATAGTCTCCACCAAAGGAAACAAGGAAAATCATCTTGCCTGGCCACAGCTCACCTGGTGTTTCTTCAATCAACTGTTTGAGTGGTGAGCAGCATACAAATTTCTCAATTTTTATCTAAAGAGTTAACTATTTATTAAACTTATGTTTTTTTCGTTCGCTATGAATAAAAATTTAGTTTGCATTACTACAAAATTAAAAATGCACAATACTGAATAATAAAAGTGACGGGAGATGTTTTACCTGTTATATAACTGTGTTAAAATATAATTGCATATTCTTGACAATATTTGATATTAATC
Organism: Thermoanaerobacteraceae bacterium; assembly: GCA_030016635.1. GTDB lineage: Bacteria > Bacillota > Thermoanaerobacteria > Thermoanaerobacterales > UBA4877 > JASEJQ01. The sequence goes on from JASEJQ010000013.1 coordinate 29,136, forward strand.
TTAAAATTAAAATATACCATATGGGGGTAGGAGGGGTACGTTGAGAAAAGTGGAGATACACAAAATAGATGACGGGAAGAACTCTCTTCAGCATCTTTATGAGACGGTGGGTTTCTGGAAGGTTATTCGCAACTATATAGTTATATCCATAGGGAGGCGTACCCCATGGTTTAACCTCAAAAATGCAATGTATCGTTTGATAGGAATGAAAATAGGCAAATATGCTTCAATAGCAGTGCTGGTAATGCCTGACTTTCTCTTCCCTGAGCTAATAGAAATAGGTGAGAACACCATAATAGGATATAATACCACTATACTCTGCCATGAGTATCTTACCCATGAGTACAGGTTGGGCAGGGTAAAGATAGGAAAGAATGTTATGATTGGTGCAAACTGTACCATCATGCCCGGGGTTGAGATAGGGGATGGAGCCATAATTTCTGCCTGCTCCTTAGTGAATAAGGATATACCACCTGGTGTCCTTGCCGGTGGTGTGCCTGTGAAAATTCTAAAGAATGGGGATAATCATGAAGGAATTTCTCAATAAAATATTTGAGGATAGGCGCTGGGTTATTATAATAATGATCTTGAATCTGGCAGGTACAATCTATGGATACTTCTGGTATGAGGGACAGCTTGCTGCCACTCCTTTGATATATTGGCCGTTTACACCTGATTGTCCTGAGTTTGCCATGTTTTTTTCCATTGTATTGATTTTCTACCTGTTAAACAGGAGATTGTATGACTTTGAGGTTTTGACGTTCTTTGGCCTTATAAAGTACGGGACATGGACTGTGTTTACAATAGCCCTCTACTTTATAGCCTCGGGAGATGTTACAAATTTTGATGAATGGATGCTTCTCATATCCCATATAGGTATGGTGATTGAGGGCAGCCTCTTTTTCAAGTATTTGAAGCTTAGCAAATTGAACATATTTGTTTCTCTGGCTTGGTTTTTATTATCAGACTATATGGACTATGTGGTGGGTGTATACCCATACCTGCCATATCAGGCGCACCTACCTATAGTAAGGGCATATGCTGTTATAAGTACATTGGCAATATTTATATTTTTAATATACATGGGGAATAAAAGGAAAGGGGTCTTCAAGGAATGAAGAGGATTGTCTTTGGCACAAAGGTTTCTGAAAAGCATCTGGTAAGGACGAGGGAGATTGCTCCCGACTGGGAGATTATGACGACAGGGGGTCCAGAGGGAACAAGGGATAAGATAGGAGGGGCCGAAATTTATGTGGACTGGGCCTATAATTTTTACAGGGAAATTGTGGAGAAGGCAGACCAGGTAAAATGGATACAGTCATTGAGTGCCGGGGTTGATATGCTGCCTATGGACCTCATCAAGGAGAAGGGGATTGTGGTTACCAACGCCAGCGGCATCCATAAGATTCAGATATCTGAGAATGTGTTTGGATATATGCTGATGTTTGTAAGGGGTCTTAACAAATTTTATGAGCTTCAAAAAGAAAGGAAGTGGGATAAGAGCCCCAGGACAACTGAACTGTATGAAAAGACAATGGGCATTATTGGTGCAGGGAGTATAGGCTCGGAGATTGCAAGGCTGGGCAAGGCGTTTGGAATGAAGGTGCTAGGCTTGAGGAAATCGGGCAAACCCGAGGAATATTATGATGTTATGTATACCAACGATGGTCTTAAGGAGCTGCTTATACAATCGGATTTTGTGGTCTCATGTATTCCTCTTACAGATGAGACCCAGCATCTGCTTGGTGAGGAGGAGTTTAAGGCAATGAAACCGACGGCCTACTTCATTAATATATCAAGGGGTAGCGTGGTGGATGAGAAAGCCCTGGTAAAGGCACTGAAAGAGGGTTGGATAAAAGGAGCCGGCCTGGACGTTTTTGAAGAGGAACCCCTGCCTGTAGACAGCCCACTGTGGGATATGCCAAATGTGATAATTACTCCCCATGTGGCCGGTCTTACGGATAGATATATGGAGCGGGCTATGAAGTTATTTAATGACAACTTAGAGAGATATTTAAAAGGAGAAAACCTGATCAACGTGGTTGACCCCGATAGAGGTTATTAAATTTTTTAACGAACTTTGTTAATTATGTTGCTTTAACGAAACAATAAATGATATAATCCTTATATAGAAAAATTAAATAGTGGAGGTGGAACGGTGGGTAAAGGAACAAAGGTATCCATGGCCGTGGTAAGGCGCCTCCCCAGGTACCACAGGTATCTCGGTGAGTTACTGAAAAATGATGTGAGAAGGATCTCATCGAGAGAACTCAGTGAACGCATGGGTGTTACGGCATCACAGATAAGGCAGGACCTTAATTGCTTTGGAGGTTTTGGACAGCAGGGGTATGGCTATAATGTGGAGGAATTATACAATGCTATAACTAAAATTTTAGGTCTTGATAAGTCGTATAATTCAATTATTGTTGGCGCGGGCAACCTTGGCCAGGCCATAGCAGGTTATACCAACTTTGAAAAATCAGGATTTACACTTAAGGCCCTGTTTGACAAAAATCCCAAACTCATAGGCCTTCGTATAAGGGATATAGAAATACTGGATGTTGACACACTGGCAGATTTCTTGAATGAAAACAAAATTGATATTGGCATATTATGTATACCAAGAGCCAGTGCCCAACAGATAGCAGATATTTTGACACATAATGGTGTAAGGGCAATCTGGAATTTTTCTGTGACAGACCTCAATGTCCCGGACAATGTAATAGTTGAAAATGTGCATTTAAGCGACAGCCTCTATACCATATCCTATAGGTTGAATGAGGATGAACTGTTTAAAACCCTCGAAAAAGATAAGCAAAAAATATTTAACTCCTGATATCAGGAGTTATTTTATTATTTGTCGATTAAATTAATTTTTAGACAAAGCAGGAAAATGATCTTTTTCGTAGAATACTTTACAATAATATCAGAATAAACTAAAGTTTTCTGATGTGTCCGGTGAATATTTATAGTTACAAAATAGCAAGCTCCGATCTTTAAAGACTGTCTCTCCTGCCTTTAAAGACGATAGGGTATGAAAAAACAATTTTCATGCCTGCCTTATTGCAAAGGGGCTTGACCGTTTTGGATGGGGTTCATTAGTGGTTCGTCTTATCATGTTTGTATAAGAGGGGGTGTGAAAAGAGGAGTTTTGGGTTGTATAGGACTTCAAGGTTTTCAAAATTAAAATAAAGGAGGTGTACTGGCATCGGATATCTCCTGGTGACCAGGATCAAAATGAGGAAAATGCTCACGATTTCACCTGAAAAGTGCACAGGATGCAGGACCTGTGAGGTTATATGCTCATTTAATAAAACATCGGAGTTTAACCCTAAAGCAGCACGGGTTGCTGTCATCTCTTATGATGAGATTGGGATTTCAGTGCCTGTAATGTGCATGCAGTGCGATGACCCGGCATGCATGAAGGTTTGTCCGGTAAATGCCATATATAAGAATGAAGATGGGACAGTGCTTATAAATGACGATCGGTGCATTGGTTGCAAGATGTGTGTAAGTGCTTGTCCGCTCGGCAATATAACCTTCAGCCCGGTAGAAAACAGGGTTGTAAAGTGCGACCTCTGTGGAGGGTATCCAATGTGTGCAAGGTATTGTCCATCAGGAGCAATTCAGTTTAGTGAAGCAACACCAACAAATCTGGCGAGAAAGAGACTGATGGCTGATAGATTGAAAGAAGTCTTTGGGGAGGTGAATGTGTGATGTACGGATGGACCGGGAAACTTCTCCGTGTAAATTTGAGTGATGGCTCTATAAAAAAAGAACAGTTAAATATAAACGATGCCAAATTATATATGGGTGCAAGGGGTCTTGGCACTAAGATATTTATGAATGAGGTAGACCCAAGGGTAGACCCTCTAAGCCCTGAGAACAAGCTCATATTTATGACAGGGCCACTTACTGGTACATTTGCTCCTTCAGCCGGGAGATATGAGGTAGTAGCCAAAGCGCCGCTTACAGGTACAATTGGTGCATCTAACTCTGGTGGATATTTTGGACCTGAGCTCAAGTTTGCTGGATATGACGGGATAATATTTGAGGGAAAGGCAAAAAAACCTGTATATCTATGGATAAACGATGACGAGGTCAGGTTAAAAAGTGCTGAGCACCTGTGGGGAAAAGATGTTCCAGCTACCACTGATGAGCTCTTAAAGGAGACGGACATTGATGCTAAGGTGGCATGTATTGGACCTGCAGGAGAAAATCTAGTGCTCTTTGCTGCAGTGATGAATGATAAGAATAGGGCAGCAGGCCGTTCAGGGCTTGGTGCTGTTATGGGTTCGAAAAATTTAAAGGCTGTGGTTGTAAAGGGCTCTAAGTCCATAGAGGTGGCCAGGCCGCAGGAGTTCTTAGAGGCCTGCGTAGATGCCAGAAATAAATTAAAAGCCAGCCCGCTGACTGGAGTAGGTATGCCAGCCTATGGTACGGCATCCCTTGTAAATGTTATAAACGAGTCGGGAGGTCTACCTACAAGGAATGGGAGAGACGGTGCATATTTCGAGGAGGCAGATGATACCAGCGGAGAGACACTGGCTGCCACATATCTTGTTAGGAACAAGGGATGTTTTGGATGTAATATAGGGTGTGGAAGGGTTACCAAGGTATCTGACCCAAAGTATGAAGGCTTTGGTGAGGGGCCTGAATATGAAGCTGCCTGGTCATATGGGGCAGACTGTGGAGTAAATAACCTTGCCGCTATAACCAAGGCAAACTTCATATGTAATGAGATGGGCATAGATCCAATAACCATGGGTTCGACTATTGCATGTGCTATGGAAATGTACGAGAAGGGAATACTCACGAAAGATGATGTTGGTAGAGAACTGTACTTTGGTGATGCTGATGCCATAGTAGAGCTGACGGAACTTACTGCCTTGAGGAAAGGATTTGGCGATAAACTGGCACTTGGATCTTATAGATTAGCCGAAAGCTATGGACATCCTGAGCTCTCGATGTCGGTTAAGAAACAGGAAATGCCGGCATATGATGGCAGGGCCATTCAGGGGATGGCACTGGAATATGCGACATCAAACCGCGGCGGCTGCCATGTAAGGGGATATATGACAGGGCCAGAAATACTCGGATTGCCTGTGAAGCTGGATCCTCTAGCCACAGACGAGAAAGCCACATGGCTTAAGACAATGCAGGACTTAACAGCTCTTGTAGATTCTGCGGGTTTGTGCTTGTTTGCCACATTTGGTATAGGACTTCCGGAAATAAGAAATACGTTAAATGCATGTCTGGGCCTGGACATGACCGAGGAAGACTACATGAAAACAGGCGAGCGTATATGGAACTTAGAGAGGCTATTTAATAACAGAGCCGGTCTAACTAAGGCCGATGATACCCTTCCGCCAAGGCTTTTAAAAGAACCTCTAAAGAATGGGCCTGCAGCAGGTAAGGTGGCCCAGTTGGATGTTATGCTTCCCGAATACTATAAGGTAAGAGGCTGGAATGAGGATGGGGAGCTAACAGAGGAAAAGCTAAAAGAGCTTTCAATAGGATAGAACATAGAAACACCTGCGGGGCACCATCCATTTGATGGAGACCCGCAGGTGAAATAAATTTAATGGGGTTTTGAATATGAGGGTTAAATTTTTTGGATATATGAGGGATTATACAGGATGCAAGGAGACAGATGTAAAAGGGTACGAGACTTTAAGGGAGCTATTGGCAGGACTCTCGAGAGTATACGGGGAGAGATTTGGGAAAGAGGTACTCAAAGACGTTGGCATTAGTGATAGAATTATAGTGCTTGTCAATGGGCGAAATATAGTTTTTTTAAACGGTGTAGATACCCATCTTGAAGATAGTGATGAGGTGTCAATATTTCCTGTGGTGGCAGGGGGATGATATTATGGATAACAAAATAGATCTATCATATACAATGGATATATTAAAGAGATACCCACAGGAACGTAGATTTCTTCTGGCAATACTTCAAGATATCCAGAGGCAGTATAACTATCTGCCAAGAGAATCCTTTCACATGGTTAAAGACTATCTGGGTATACCTTTAAGTACTCTATACAGTATGGCTACATTTTACAGAGCCTTTAGCTTAAAACCAAAGGGTAGATATATAATAAAGGTATGTGATGGTACTGCCTGCCATTTAAAGCTATCACAAAATCTGATCGATGAGATAAAAAATACTATAGGTATAGGGCCCGGTGAAACCACAAGTGATGGGATGTACTCACTGGAGACTGTAAACTGTCTCGGCTCTTGTGCAGTTGCTCCTGTTATGGTAATAGGAGATGATTTTTATGGCAAGGTTACCCCATCTGCAGTTGGGAATATCCTTACAGAATATGGGAGGGTAAGGAATGAGTGAGAAAAAGACAGTCTTAATATGCACCGGCCCCAGCTGCCTTTCAAAGCATAGCCTGGATATAGTTAATGAGTTTAATAATAGAGTAGAAGAATATGATCTTAATGTAGATGTCCTACCTACATTAAAGGCCACAGGCTGCCAGGGACTTTGTGAAAAAGGACCTCTTGTGAGGATTTTGCCTGATGACGTATTTTATTGTAGTGTTAAGATAAAGGATGTAGAAGAGATCATTCAAAAGACCATAATTGAGGGTACTGTGATTGATAGATTGCTCTATTATGACTCGGAATCTCATAAAAAGGTTACCTCTATGAAAGATGCGGGGTTCTATAAAAGACAGACTAAAATAGCTTTAAGAAATGTTGGTGAGATAGATCCATTAAATATAGATGACTGTATATCAAGAGGCGGCTATACTGCCTTAAAAAAAGTGCTATTTAAGATGAAGCCAGAGGAGGTCATAGCCGAGGTTGAAAATTCAGGACTTAGGGGTAGGGGTGGTGCTGGTTTTCCTACGGGCACAAAATGGAGGCAGTGTGTCAATGTAAATAATTCACCAAAATATGTGGTATGTAACGGAGATGAAGGCGACCCTGGGGCCTTTATGGATAGGAGTATTATGGAGGGAGACCCGCACAGTATAATTGAGGGTATGATTATAGGGGCATATGCGACTGGTGCAGAACATGGCTTTATGTATATAAGGGATGAGTATTTCCTGGCTGTAAAGAATGTGGATAGTGCCCTGAAAGAGGCCAGGAAAAGAGGCTTTTTAGGGGAAAATATCCTTGGTTCAGGGATGAATTTTGACATAGAGATAGTTAGAGGTGGAGGGGCTTTTGTCTGCGGCGAATCTACGGCACTTATGGCCTCTATAGAGGGTAGAGTTGGCGAGCCCAGGGCTAAATATATTCACTCTACGGAAAGAGGGCTGTGGGATAAGCCCACAGTCTTAAATAATGTAGAGACATGGGCCAATGTACCTGTTATTATAAATAATGGAGCCTCGTGGTTTAAGTCTATTGGTACTGAGAAAAGTAGTGGAACAAAGGTGTTTTCCCTTGTTGGTAAAATAAAGAATACAGGTCTTATAGAGGTGCCAATGGGCAGTACCTTAAAGGAGATAATATATGACATAGGTGGCGGAGTGGTAAAAAACAGAAAATTGAAAGCGGTACAGACAGGTGGACCTTCTGGCGGTTGTATACCAGCAGATATGTTGGACTTAAGTGTGGACTTTGATTCCCTGACAGAAGCAGGGACTATGATGGGATCCGGCGGCATGATCGTTATGGATGAAAGGAACTGCATGGTTGATGTGGCAAGATATTATCTGAAATTTCTATCAGAGGAATCATGTGGCAAGTGTGTGCCATGTCGGGAAGGAATAAAGAGGATGCTGGAGATACTTGAGGATATATGCAATGGGAATGGAAGAGAAGGGGATATAGACCTTCTTCTTGAGATGGCAGATACTGTCAAAGATGCCTCGCTTTGTGGACTGGGCAAGACTGCCCCTAATCCTGTGATAACTACGATAAAGTATTTTAAAGATGAGTACATGGCGCATATAATAGAAAAAAGATGTCCGGCTGGTGTCTGCAAAGAGCTCACTACATTTGAAATAGATAATGATAAATGCACCGGCTGTGATCTGTGCAGGAGAGAGTGCCCTGCTGAGGCTATATCCGGTATAATGAGGTCACCTAACACCTATGTCATAGATCAGTTCAAGTGCACAAGGTGTGGAAGCTGTATTGATACATGTAATCAGGATGCTGTAAAAATTTTAGGGAGGGTTAGGGAATGATTGTGACTATAGACGGGATAAAATGCAATGCAGAAAAAGGTGAATATATACTGGATATAGCGAGACGAAATAATATATTTATACCTACACTATGCCACTCATCCGCTCTCCCTGGACAGGGGAACTGCAGATTATGCATTGTCGAGGTAATTGAGGGGGGAAGGAGCAGAGTGGTTACCGCCTGCCTTTACCCGGTCACCCATGAGATTGAGGTGATAACAAACTCGGAAAGGATAAGGGATATGAGGCGGACCATCATAATGTTCCTATACGTCAGAGCTCCTAAAAGTTACCGCATGAAAAGATTGGGGGAAGAGTATGGTGTTCATCCTGAGCAAAGGTTTGAGATTGATGAAGACGAGGACTGCATACTCTGTGGACTATGTGTTAGAGCATGTGAGGCTATGGGTTTAAGTGCAATATCCATGGTCAATAGAGGAACCAGCAAGAAGGTCTCAACTCCATTTGATGAGCCTTCAGACACATGCATAGGCTGTGCATCCTGCGCCAGTGTATGTCCGACAGATGCCATAAAAGTTGAGGATAGGGATGGGATAAGAAGGATATGGGGCAGGGAGTTTAAGATGCTAAAATGCTCAAAATGTGGCAGCTATTTTACTACAGAGGAGCATTTTGAATATGTGAAAAATAAGTCAGATTCTGTTGTGGAGGTGTTATGTGAACGTTGCAAGAGGGATGCCATTGCTGAGGAGATAGCTAATGTATATTCAGGGATATAGTGTTGTTATATAATAAAGGAGATCGGTACAAGGGAGGGATTAATATCGATACAAACGAAATAAATTTTGAAAGGAATTCTAAAGAGGATATTTCCAGATATATAAGGCAGATGACGTTTAAACCATTTGGGGTAGAGGGACAGAAAAGACTTTTAAAATCAAGGGTATTGGTGGTAGGATGTGGCGGTCTGGGTTCTACTATAGCGGAGATGCTTGCAAGGAGCGGTGTGGGTTATATACGTTTGGTAGACAGGGACTATGTGGAGATGCACAATATACATAGGCAGATATTGTATGACGAATCGGATATATATAAGCCTAAGGCAATAGCTGCATCGGAGAGACTTAAGAAGATAAACAGTGATATTGAAATAGATGCCTATGACACGGATTTTAATGGTGCAACAGCCCTTCGCCTTATTGATGGGATAGACCTGATGGTGGATGGTACAGATAATTTTCAGGTAAGGTTTTTGATGAATGACCTTGCAGTAAGGTTTGACATACCCTGGATATATGGGGCCACCATAGGTGGATACGGCAGTATAATGGACATAATACCGGGAAAGACGCCATGCCTTAGGTGCTATATAAGGGATATGCCGGCACCAGGAACTTTTGATACCTGTGAGACTGGTGGGATACTATCTCCACTTCCCAATACTATAGGAAGCATAGAGGCTTTAGAGGCCATAAAATATCTCTCAGGGAATCAGGAGGCAATGATAAAAGGACTGCTGTTTATAGATGCCTGGTTTAATTCGTATAATATTATTGATGTTAAAAGGGATGAGGCGTGCCCTTGTTGTGCTGGTGAGGATTTTGCCTTTTTAGATTTTAATAATCCCGATACAGTATCGATGTGTTCATCGGACAGTTTTGAGGTTTTTCCATATTTGATGGATTCAATTAACCTTAAAAATATTTATGAAAGATTAAAAGAGAGCGGCATAGATGTGGCCATGAGCCCTTATCTTTTGAACTTTGAGGCAGAGGGAAAGAATGTAACGCTGTTCCGGGATGGTAGGGCTATAATTAAAGGGGCTAAAAACAAAGGTGAAGCCAAGGAGATATATGCAAGATATATTGGATTTTAACGGAGGAATAATATGCTGGAGGTTTTGAGAACATCTGAGGTTATTGATATTATAAACAATGAGTTCAGGTACGATGAGGCTGAAGAGGTGGGCCTTTTGGAGTCACTGGAGAGGATACTTTCCCGGGAAATAATTTCTCCGGAAGACCTGCCTCCTTTCAGCCGGAGTACGGTGGACGGGTATGCGGTCTTTGCAGCAGATACATTTGGAGCCAGTGAGGCCTTGCCGGCATACCTTACCATACAGGGTGAGGTAAGGATGGGAGAGGCAGCCGATATTAAACTGGAAAGATACCACACCATATATGTGCCTACAGGTGGGATGCTGCCAGATGGTGCTGATGCGGTGGTTATGATAGAGTACACGGAGAGGCTGGGCGAAGAGGTCACAGTGGCCAGGCCGGTAGCGCCGGGAGAGAATGTCATTTCAAGAGGAGATGATGTGAAAAGAGGTGACCTGCTTTTTACAAAAGGCCACAGGATAAGGCCGCAGGACGTGGGAGTGTTAGCTGCTCTTGGGATAATAAAGGTGCCTGTATTTAAAAAATTGAGGGTAGGTATATTATCCACAGGGGACGAATTAGTAAGCCCAGGAGAGAATCCAGGTCCGGGGGAAGTGAGAGATATAAACTCGTATTCTCTGGCAGCATCTGTAGTGAAGGATGGAGGTACACCAGAGGTGTATGGTATAGTGAAGGACGACTTCGAATCATTGAGGGAAGTTCTTTCAGACATGCTGCTGGATAATGACATAGTCCTGATATCTGGCGGAAGCTCTGTAGGGGTGAGGGACATGACAGAAAAGGTGATGGGGTCATTTGATGGGTCCCGTATGTTGGTACACGGTGTCTCCGTTAAGCCTGGTAAACCTACTCTGCTGGCCTCCATAGACGGCAAAGCTGTGTTTGGCCTCCCTGGCCATCCTGTGTCTGCTTTGACTATATACGGGCTTTTTGTAAGGCCGATTATATCCCATAGTGAACTGGATTCCATAGTATATGTAACAGCGCACATGGCAGAGAATTACTCATCCAACCATGGGAGAGAGGAATATCTTCCGGTCAGGCTTGAAGAGAATGGAAATGAGTACCTTGCCTATCCAGTCTATGGAGAATCTGGTCTCATCACATCGCTTACCAGAGCCCACGGGGTTGTACGGATAGAAGCTGGCAGAGAGGGTTTAAACAGGGGGCAGGTGGTTAAGGTTAGGCTATATTAAATTATTGGGATGACGTTGCAGTCGCTTGTTATAGGTGGCATAATAACGTTCAAAGGCATCCTTGAAGCGGGTACGTGATACTCTTAATGAGTGACAAATGTAGCAGGGGCATCAGGTATGGACGCCGAATGGAGGTGTGCCATGCGAAATGCAGGTATTAATAGAATTATGGATATTTCTCAGTTGTATTGCCTATCATCGAGGTAGGGGAGCACCCCTTGACCTTGTTGTACCAGGATGAGCGCTGAGATGCTGGGATGGTAGCGCCATTTTTGCGATAGAATCATTATGCCATATCGTTATGTGCTATAATATATATCGGGAGATTAACTTGGGAGGACTTTTAATGAATGAGGTTTACCTTCAAAATATGGACATGGAAGAGGCAGTGGAAATTTTCCTTGGTAGCTGCAATGTAGAGATGGAGGTTGAAAGGATAAAGACAGAGGAGGCACAGGGCAGGATTACGGCCAGGCCGGTTTACTCCATAAACTCCTCACCCCATTTCAATGCAGCGGCCATGGATGGTATAGCTGTAAGGTCCTATGAGACATTTGGAGCTACACGCCTCAACCACAAAAGGTTAGAGAAGGGTATCAACTATATGGTTGTGGATACGGGTGATCCTCTACCCGAAGGTTTTGACGCAGTTATCATGGTGGAAAACCTTATTAGAATTAGTGAAGATGAGGTGGAGATAACAGAGCCGGTAACCCCATGGCAGCACATAAGGCCCATAGGAGAGGACATGGCGGCCAATGAGCTCATCATCCCCACCAACCACAAGATTACACCGGTGGATATAGGGGCTATGCTGGCAGGCGGTGTACTGGAGGTGGAGGTATACAGGGTACCAAGGGTAGGCATCATACCCACAGGCACAGAGATAGTAAAACCTGGCTCTGAACTAAAACCTGGAGACATTGTGGAGTTTAATTCCAGCATAATTTCCGGATATGTGAAAGAATGGGGTGGAGAGCCTGCAGTGTATGAGATTGTACCCGATGACAGGGAACTTCTTAAAAGAGCACTGGAGAGGGCATGTGATGAATGTGATATTATTATGACCATAGCCGGTTCCTCTGCAGGGAGAGAGGACTACACCTCATCCATCATTGAGGAAATGGGAAGGGTGCTTGTCCATGGCGTGGCCACAAAGCCGGCCAAGCCTGTTATTCTTGGTCTTATTCAGGATAAACCATTTATAGGTGTACCCGGTTATCCGGTGTCATGTTATTTCACTCTGGATAACTATTTAAAGCCCTTGCTTTACAAGGTGAACAGGCAGATTTTACCGGCCAGGCCGCAGATAGATGCCATAGTCTCCCACAAGCTTGTATCATCGTTAAAAGAAAAGGAGTTTGTAAGGATAAAGCTTGGCAAGGTAGGGGATAAGCTCATTGCCACATCCTTAAACAGGGGCGCTGGGGTCATAATGTCGCTGGTCAGAGCAGATGGCATACTGATAATACCCAGGGAAAGCGAAGGATATGAGGCAGGAGAGCAGGTGAGGGTGGAGCTGCTAAAAGACATAAGAGAGATAGAGGGGACATTAGTGGTAATCGGAAGTCATGACCTGCTCATAGATGTCCTGTCTGATTTTCTCCATGCCAGGTTTCCGCTCTACAGCTTATCATCAGCCAATGTGGGGAGCATGGGTGGTATAATGGCCCTGACAAGAGGTGAATGCCATTTGGCACCGATGCATCTTTTAGATTTTGATACAGGGGAGTATAATGTATCATATATAAAGAAATACCTCAAGGACAAAAGGATTTCACTCATAAAGTTTGTTAAAAGAGTACAGGGGTTTATTGTACCAAAGGGTAATCCCAAGGATATTAGGAATTTTACAGACCTGGTAAGAGACGATGTCACCTTTGTAAACAGGCAGAGGGGAGCTGGTACAAGGCTTCTTCTTGACTATAACCTTCAGAAATTGGGAATAAACCCTGCAAGTATAAAGGGATACGAGCACGAGGAATATACACATCTGCAGGTAGCAGCACAGGTGGCAAGCGGCGCTGTGGATACGGGGCTGGGTGTGAAGTCTGCGGCTCAGGCCTTTAATCTGGATTTTATCCCTGTAGGTGAGGAGGAATATGATTTAGCCATACCAACAGAGTTTCTTGAAATGGATAATGTAGAAAAACTCCTGGGTATAATGAGGTCGGATGAGTTTAAGAGAGAAGTCGATAAACTGGGCGGATATGATACAACCAATACAGGAAATATACTCCACATAACATAGAACAGGGTGAGAGGATTGAGGGACGAATTTGGGAGAGAGATTGACTACCTCAGGATTTCAATTACCGACCGATGCAATTTGAGATGTCGCTACTGCATGCCTGAGGGTGGAGTTAAATGGATACCAAAATCAGAGATACTATCCTTTGAAGAGGTGCTGGAGGTATGCAGGGCAGCGTCAAAACTGGGGTTTAAAAAGTTTCGCCTTACCGGCGGCGAACCCTTGGTAAGACTTGGCATTATTGACTTCATAGAAAAAATGGCAGATATAGAGGGGATAACAGATATAGCCATGACTACCAACGGTATACTCTTAGGAGACATGGCATATGAGCTTAAGAGGGCTGGATTAAAGAGGGTGAATGTAAGCTTAGACACCTTAAATCCAGAGAAATATCACTATATAACCAGGGGCGGGAACATAAAAAGGGTGCTTGATGGCATAGAAAAAGCCCTCTATGCCGGGCTTTACCCCATAAAGATAAATACAGTCCTGATAAAGGGTTTTAATGACGACGAGATAGATGACTTGATTAATCTCACCAGCACTTATCCTGTTGATGTCAGGTTTATAGAGTTGATGCCAATAGGCGAGGCAATAAATATGGACTACATCTCATGTGACCAGGTATTAAATGGCAGGGAATTGATACCCCTAGGCGAGGATGGTGTGGCCAGCTACTACAGATTGGAAAATGCCATGGGCAGGGTTGGGCTTATAAGACCCATGAGCTGCAAATTCTGCTCAAGCTGCAACAGGTTGAGGCTTACCTCTGATGGCCGGTTAAAGCCATGTCTCTTAAAGGATATGGAGGTGGATTTGAAGGGTCCTCTGCGCAGGGGTGAGGATATTGCACCTGTAATCAAAAAGGCCTTAGACATAAAGCCGAAGGAGCATGAGGCAAATGCAGGTGAGTATCTAAAAAACAGGGATATGTACGAGATAGGAGGGTGAGCATGGAATTTACCCATTTCAATGAGGAAGGCCGGGCCAGGATGGTAGACGTGAGCGATAAGGACATAACGGCCAGGGTGGCTGAGGCGAAGGGCACTATAGTCATGAAGCCAGATACCATAGACCTCATACGATCAGGGGGGATTAAAAAGGGTGATGTGCTGGCTGTAGCACAGGTAGCCGGCATAATGGCCGCCAAGAAGACATCGGATTTAATCCCCATGTGTCACCCTATTATGACCACAGGCATTGATATAGGCTTTACAGTACATGAAGACAGTATAGATGTGAGGGCTAAGGTAAAGACCATGGAGAGGACAGGCGTGGAGATGGAAGCCCTCGCTGCTGTATCTGTTGCCTGCCTCACAATTTATGATATGTGCAAGGCAGTAGACAGGGGAATGAGGATAGAAGATATAAGGCTTACGTACAAGTCCGGTGGGAAATCTGGAGAATATAAGGGGGAATAGAGTATGGCAAGGGTTACCGCTGTAAATATCAGCCAGGAAAAGGGCGTGGTAAAGGAACCTATACCATTGGGGTATTTTAAGGAAAATCATGGACTCATGGGGGATGCCCATGCAGGAGAATGGCACAGACAGGTGAGCCTATTAGGCCAGGAGAGCATAGACAAGATTGCTGCCTTGGGGATTGAGGGGCTTTGTACCGGAAAATTTGCAGAAAATCTCACGACCGAGGGTATAGACCTATACAGATATCCCGTTGGGACAAAGCTCAAGATAGGCGAAACCATTATGGAGATTAGCCAGATAGGGAAAAAATGCCATAAGAAATGTGCTATTTTTGAACAGGTGGGTGTATGTGCCATGCCCCTTGAGGGTGTATTTGCCAAGGTATTGAAAGGAGGATATATAAGGCCGGGAGATGAGATAGAGGTCCTGGAATGATTTCCAGGGCTTTTTTTATTGGAGTTTATCTGATAAAATAAATATAATTAAGACTCTGGGATAGAAAGACCACTTTCGGATGATAGTGGCATCCATGCACCTGGTCGTTCGTCTTGATACTCTATAAATTCGTGGCTTGCATTTCGCCGGGTACGCCTCCATTCGGCGTCCTTGCCTCAGGTCGGCTCATTTGACGTCCATGCCAAATGCCCCGGCTGCACTTGCCGCTCATTTAGAGTATCATAGACTCATTTTAAGGATGCATTTGATGCTCACCATCATCCTTCATAAAAGTTCTCACACAAATATAATTGCGATTCTGGAGGAGAATATAGTGAAGGTATATGCGCTGGTAGGAGAAAGCGGAACAGGTAAAAGCCATAGAGCACAGCAGATAGCAGGCATGAAAAAAATAGAGTGTATAATAGATGATGGCCTTCTTATAAGAAATAACAGGATAGTTGCCGGAATTTCAGCCAAAAGAGAGAAGAGCAAGATTGCTGCTATAAGACGGGCAATCTTTATGGATAAATCCCATGCAGAAGAGGTAAGAGCGAAGATTAATGAGATACAACCCAGGAGCATACTGATACTGGGCACATCCGACAGGATGATTGAATCCATTATAAGTGCCCTGAACCTGCCTCCCGTGGATGAGGTCATAAGAATCGAGGATGTAGCTACGCCTGAAGAGATAGAGGCAGCCAAGCACACACGCCAGGCAGAGGGAATACATGTGATACCCGTACCCACCTTTGAGGTAAAAAAACAGTTCTCTGGCTATTTCATAGATGCAGTAAAGATGTTCTTTACAGACAGCAAAAATAGGAACCGATTTGTGGAAAAAGCTGTGGTCAGACCCACGTACAGTTACATGGGAAAGTATACCATATCGGAGACTGCAATTATCTCTATTGCTGCCCATGAGGCGGAAAGCGTTGAGGGAGTGGCCAGGGTATCGAGGGTGCTTATAAGCAATACCTCTGATGGTCTTAAATTGAGTTTGGAAATTATTGTAAACTATGGAGCGAATATTGTGGCAGTCCTTACAAAGGTACAGGCTGCTGTAAGAAAAATGGTAGAAAATATGACGGCTCTCAATGTGGCAAATGTGGATGTTGTGGCAAAGGGCCTGGCCGTAAAAGACGTAAAGCAACTGGAGGGAAAGCATTGAGTAAAACAGTATTGAAGTTTGATAACATAGAAAAAATACAGCCAGTATGTCCGCATTTTGTCGAGTGCGGAGGCTGCGCATATCAGGATATACCTTATATCGAACAATTAAAAGCCAAAGAAGAATATATGAAGAGTCTTTTAATACAAAATGGTTTTTCCTTGGATATATATGAGGGAATAAAACCCAGCCCCGAGGTTTACGGCTACAGGAATAAGATGGAGTTCTCCTTCGGAGACTATAAAAAGGGAGGAGAACTTACACTGGGTCTGCACAGAAAAGGAAGGTTTATGGATATATTGAGCACAGAATGCTGTAAGATTGTAGACGATGACTTTAATGCGATAGTTAAAAGCACCCAGGAATACTTCAGGAACAGCAGACTGCCACATTACAATAGAAAAACCCACAATGGATATCAACGCTTTCTTATAGTGAGGAAAGGAAAGAACACGGGAGAAATACTTATAAATCTCGTAACCACGTCACAAGTGGAATTTGATCTTACCGGATACGTTGAGGAAATAAAAAGATTGAGACTTAGAGGTACGCTGACAGGCATACTGCATACAGTAGATGATAGCCCATCCGATGCAATCAAACCAGAAAAAATTGAAACTCTTTTTGGCAGAGACTATATATATGAAAAAATTTTCGACTTCATGTTCAAGATATCTCCATTCTCATTCTTCCAGACCAACACAAAAGGAGCAGAAATTTTGTATGGCAAGGTCAGGGAATATGCGGGTGACATAAAAGGCAAGAAGATTTTAGACCTGTACTGCGGCACAGGCACCATAGGAATAACCCTTGCAAGGGATGCGAAAGAGGTATTGGGGATTGAGTTAGTTGATGAGGCAGTACAGGCCGCAAGAGAAAATGCCAAACTCAATAATATAGACAACTGCCAATTCTTTGTTGGTGACGCCTCTGAGGCTTTAAGTAGCATTGGTATGCGACCCGACATTGTTATTGTAGATCCACCCAGGCCAGGCATAGGAGTAAAGGCTATAGAGGATATTATCGGCCTGGCCCCTGATGTGATTGTATATGTATCCTGTAACCCTCTCCCACTCATGGAAGACTTGAAGGTTTTGAATAATGATTACTCGATTAAAAGAATCATTAATGTCGACATGTTTCCTTACACGGCACATGTTGAAGTTGTCGCTTTATTAGTTAGGAATATCAAGGGTTTCAACGATTTCTAAATTAAAAAAGGGTGGTTTTTTCCACCCATTTTCCACCCTAATTTTATTATGGGTGGCAAACTTTTTCAAATATATCAACTGTATTCTTTGACATTTTTTCAGTTGCATGAGTATAGGTGTCCATTGTGGTTGCAAGCCTGGAATGACCAAGTCTTTTTTGAACATCCTTCATGTTAGCACCATTTTCAATTAACAGGGTGGCATGAGTATGCCTTAAAGCATGGAAATTGAATTGAATCATTAGTTCATAGTTTATTACCCTGCTACAATATCTAATGGTTTCAGGTGTTACTAAAATTCCATCTTCCTTAGTACAAACAAAATGAATTTGTGAATCAGTGGTTTTATAATCTTTTGTACCATCAACCGAATAAATCCTGTCATTCTTATCTTTATAGTAATAATTATAGAACTGACCATATTTCAAGCGGTTTTCCATTTGCCATTTTTTATGCTGTTTCAGGATATTAACCAAAGTATCACCAATAGGAATTTTACGAACAGATGAAGTTGTTTTAGTTGTTCCAAAATACCATTGCTTTCCTTTTTTAATCAGGATTTTATTAATATCAATAACTTTATTATCCAAGTCAATGTCATCCCAAGTTAAAGCACAGCATTCACCAACTCTTGTTCCTGTATGGTATGCAATTTGTAATGGAATATAGAAAGAACTTCCCTGGGGGAATCTTTCAATAATCCTTTTGAATTCATCCTGGGAAAGAACCTTCCTATCAGTTTCAGCCTTCATATTTTCATTCTTTGGAAGCTTTACATACTGCATTGGGTTTTCCCTGATAAATTTATAAGGGAAAACTGCTGCTTTAAATGAACCTGAAAGCACTGACATAATATTAACCAGGTAATGCCTTGTAAAGCCCATATTGGACTTTTCATTCACAAATTGCTGAAGAACAGCAGGAGTAATAGACTTTAGTTTATATGAACCAAGGGCTGGTTTAATGTGGTTCTCAATAATTCTTTTATATCCATCAATAGTGTTATACTTACAATTCATTTCAACATAATTCTTTAGCCAATAATCCATGTAATCGGCAACAGAAATTTCACTTGGTTCAAATAACAGACCAGCATTTTCATATTCCTGAAGAGCTTTCCTTAAAGCTGCTTCAGCTTCCTTTTTTGTTTTTCCACCTTTTCTTTCAATCTTCTTTCTTTTCCCATT
>JASEJQ010000014.1 GCA_030016635.1 Thermoanaerobacteraceae bacterium
CTTAAAATAAAAAAAAACGGCATCACATACCGTCTAATATGATCACTTCAAAATAAAAGGTATTTATAACTCATGTGTAAGGAGTCTATATCAGCATACCAGCAACATCCATGCACCTGTGCACTCGTCTTGATACATCAAGGTCAAGGGACGCTCCTCTACTTCGATGATGGGCTTTGCCGTTGAGAAATGTCCCTATTCCACTCGTTGTCTGCATTCCGCCGGGTACGCCTCCATGCGACATCCATGCCTATGGCTTAAACTCAGCAGGCGTCCTTGCCTGCTGCATTTGCCACTCATTAAGAGTATCATAGACTCTCTTTAAGGGTGCATTTGATGTTGCATGTCATGCTCTATTAGTTCATACATTGGAATTATTTCTTATTATGACACATGATTTAAAGATTTTCTTCCTTCATATCTACTGCTGCAAACATGAGTTCTGCCTCACATACGACTCTGTCATCTACAGTTATTTTACCCTTGCCTTTGCCCATACCCATCTTCATGGCAGAAAACTCAATCTCTATCCTCATCTGGTCACCAGGCACGACAGTACCTCTGAACCTGCATTTGTCAATACCTGTAATCATGAGAAGCTTATCCTTCAGTTCCTCAGTTTGCTTTAATGCACAGGCACCAAGCTGAGCCATGCTCTCTATCATGAGTACACCCGGCATGACAGGTTTTCCCGGGAAATGACCCTGAAAGAAATAATCATTAATAGTTACATTCTTTATGCCTACTGCTTTTTTACCCTCTTCTATCTCCAGAATCCTGTCTATCATCAGGAATGGATATCTGTGGGGTAATAGTTTTTGTATTTCATTTATATCCAGCATTTTCAATCTCCTTAACCAATTTTTGTTGTTATATCAAAAAAGATTTTAGTGTACAAAGCAGTATTCCACGAATGATAGCAACATCTATGCACCTGATCGTTCGTCTTGATACTCTAATAATTCGTGGTTGCATTTCGCCGGGTACGCCTCTATTCGGTGTCCTTGCCTCAAAGTCGGCTCATCCGGCGTCCATGCCGGATGCCCCGGCTACACTTGCCACTCATTAAGAGTATCATAGACTCGCTTTAAGGTTGCATTTGATGTTGCATATCATTCTTCAAAGGGTTTTTACAGTTTAATTAAAAAAGATTTATAGAGCATATCAGCCAGGCCAAATCCACCAGACTGGCTGATTTCCTTTGCATACTCATCATCCAGCATGGATGTGAAAATGTCTATGCCAATGGAATTGCCATATAGGCTATCCTTCGGCACAGTAGCTCTCATGTTTTTTAAAACCATTGATACCAATATAGACTCAAAATCCTGGCAGGCTTTCTTTAAAAGTTCATCATCTTTTTTATCCACTGCTTCTTTAAGCATGGTCTCAAAACTTACAGTCTTATCAGCGCTGCTCTTAACATTTGCGCTATCAATGACCAATAGACCATTTATCGGGTTTATCAATTAACCCACCTACCTTTTCAGGTTGTTTGTTATATTGAGCATTTCGTCTGCTGTTTGTATGGACTTTGAGTTTACCTCATATGCCCGCTGTGCAGTTATGAGGTTTACCATCTCCTGAACGACCTGGACATTGGATGTTTCTAAAAATCCCTGAAGAATATTGCTTGTAGTATTTGTCTCATCCTCATATATAGGTTCCCCGGAGGCAACAGTAGAGGCATAAAGATTATCGCCAATAGCCTCGAGCCCCTGTGGATTTAAAAACTTAGCTGTTCCTATTCTGGTCGTTTCTTCTGATGTACCATCTTCATTCTTTACGCTTATTATTCCAAGTTTGGAAACGGATATATCCTTTTGATTTGAATCAAAGTATATCTCTGCTCCTCCACTGTCCAGTACAGGATACCCCTCAGACGTAGTAAGCATAACCGTATCACCATCAACACTTAATTTAAAACTGCCATCCCTGGTATATAACTCTCTGCCATTGGGGCCCAGCACGGTAAAAAATCCCTCTCCATCAATAGCCAGGTCCAAGGGATTATCTGTCTCCTGAAGGTTTCCACCGCTGAAGTCTTTGACTGTCGCCGATGGCTTTACGCCATGACCTACCAGGAGGTTCACCGGCCTCCCCTCATCATATGCCAGTTCCTGATACAAAAGGTCTTTAAACTCAACCCTTTCTTTTTTATATGCTGTGGTGTTTACATTTGCCAGATTGTTTGATATGGTATCCACATTGAGCTGCTGTGCCTGCATACCTGATGCTGCTGTCCACATTGCCCTGATCATTTATTATTCCTCCTTATACTCTTCCCAAATCATTTACTGCCTTATCCAGAGTAGAATCCATGGTTGTAATCACCCGCTGATTTGCTTCATATATCCTCATAAGGTCTATCATGTCAACCATCTCAGCTATCGGATTGACATTGGATGTCTCTAAGAAACCCGACGCTATCTCCGGGTTTGCCACCAGGCTGCCTTGCCCCTGTGTAGCGAACAGGTTATCTCCTTCTTTCCTGAGTACACTTTTATCCGGGAAATCTACAATCTGCAAGGTATCAACATATTGTCCATTTACAAAAATGTCACCCTGTGTGTTAAAGGTTGTCTTCCCTTCATTAAGATAGATATCCCCATTTGCACCCTGGACCCTGTAGCCTTCTCCTGTAACAAGATAGCCATCTGTATCCCTTTTAAAACTTCCATCCCTTGTATACCTTATGCCGTTTTGTGTAAGTACTTCGAAGAACCCATCGCCTTTTATGCTGAGGTCCAGAGGATTACCTGTCTCCACGAGGTTTGCGGCTTTAAAATCTGTGTAGACCATTGCTGGCCTTACCCCAAAATACATGCTGCCTATAGGTACTGTATCCTCAGCCACCTTCATGATTTGTTTTTCTTCTATTGCCTCTTCAATCATCAAGTCTTTTTTAAATGCTTTGGTATCTGCATTGGCAAGATTATTGGAGACAATGTCAAGCTTTCGCTCCTGGTTTACCATGCTTCCGGCTGAAATATATATCCCGCGTAACAAATTATACCTCCTCTCCAGTTATAATGACATTGGTCCCAACCCTGTTTCTATTTATATTATCAAGAGATTCCAGTGCCTTACCGGTACCCAGAGCAACGCAAGATATCGGGTTTTCGGCAATAAACACGGGAATCTTCAGGATATCTTCCATGAGCTTGTCCAGGCCATTGAGCAACGAACCCCCTCCTGTCATAATGATGCCTTTTGTACTTATATCTGCCGCCAGTTCGGGTGGGGTTTTTTCAAGAACATTATGTACAGCCTCCACTATCTGACTTACTGGTTCTTTTAATGCCTCAAGGGTTTCACTGCTGTCAATAGTAATATTCTGGGGTAGCCCGGTCACAAGACTGCGTCCCCTTATCTCCATGGTTGCCGGTGGATTTTTGGGATGGGCGTAACCTATAGTCTTTTTTACCTCTTCTGCAGTCCGCTCACCAATCATGAGTTTGTGTACCTTTTTCATATACTGGATTATAGCCTCATCAAAGTTATCACCGGCAACTTTCAATGAGGCGCTGACCACTGAACCACCAAGGGATATCACAGCGATATCCGTTGTACCGCCACCTATATCCACAACCATATTGCCGCTGGGTTTTGATATATCCATACCAGCGCCAATTGCTGCAGCTATGGGCTGCTCTATAAGGTAAACCTTTCTTGCACCTGCCTGCTGTGCTGCTTCAATTACAGCCCTCCTCTCGACACCTGTGACCTTAGCAGGTATGGCAATCATCACCCGTGGCCTGATAAAGCTTCTTGAACCACAGGCTTTTGATATAAAGTACTTGAGCATCTTTTCAGTTATCTCATAATCTGATATAACTCCTTCTCTTATAGGTCTTATGGCTATTATGTTCCCCGGTGTCCTTCCTATCATTTTCCTTGCATCCTCACCAACTGCTAGTACCTTTTTGCTTTCCCTTTCAATTGCAACAACTGATGGCTCGGTGAGGACTATACCCTTACCTTTGATATATACAAGTACAGTAGCGGTACCAAGATCGATGCCTATATCCAGACCCATGCCAAACATATTTTACCCACCCTTCATTTGTTCTCTTCTTTTATATTCTATATAATATTTTAAAATCCTCTTTATCTGTAGTTAATAATTCCATCTTTATAATCCTTCTGAAAGTCTTCTTTCAGGTAATCAATGAACCTGTTTAATAGTGCAGCGGCTTCGGCACGGGTTAGCCGGTCGTCAGGGTTTACACGTCCACGACTGTCACCCTTGAGTATGCCCATCTGTGATGCCACATATATAGAATCTTTAGCCCATAATGGAATCTTGCTGTCATCTGCAAAGCCTGTTGCATAACCATAGTTGGGGGCCAGGCCTTCCAGTCCCGCCGCACGTACAAGGATTGTCACCGCCTGAGCTCTGGTGAGGTATTCATCAGGGCCAAACCTGCGTGGAGAAAGGCCATCGATGAGTCCTTTCTCAAATACATTCTTAATATATGGGTAATAGATGCTGTCCGTTGGTACATCATCAAAAGGAGATACCTCCTGGGTCTGGTTCCTGGTAGTCCTGGTTGTCCTTGTTGTATCTGATGATACCGGCAGCATATCCGTAGCTTTTGACACAGCCATGACAAAATCCGCCCTTGTCATGGGAATGTTGGGATAAAAATATATAGTATCCCGGGCAAATACATTGAGACTGGCAAGCCTTCCAATTTCTTTTTCTGCCCAGTGGCCAGCAGTATCCCTGTATTCCGGTATTAGCATCCTTTCCTGGCTGACGGGTTCATTCATGGTAAAAGAAATGGAGTCTGTATTCCGTTTTTTGTTGTCCACGACATACCCATTAGCGGTTTCTTTTAGCATCGGAAGGTTATAGTCTATGACCACTGTACCTTCCCTTTTCTCCTGAAGAAGGTAACCACCCTTAAAGCTAATCCAGGTGGGGTCATTTATTATATAATCAAGGGTTTTTTCCCTGGTATATGAAAGATACTCATGGAAATTACCTTTCCATTCCACCTCATCGGTGTCACCTGTACCGGACTTGGTGTAACTGATGGCCTGGCCTATATCAAGGGTTTCGGTAGAGCCCCAGTAATGGTCGTACCCTGTCGTCTTCCCTTCGATATCCACTATTACTCTCCCCTGATTCCTGTTTATGGTATATACCTTCCTGCCGGTCCAGTTTCCAGCAAAATAGTCTACAGCCGGCTTATTGTCAATGACTCTGGACATGCTAAGGGCATAATCATCAAGGTTGAAGCTATCATTTCCTATCTTTATGGTCTCCCTGTAGTTTCTGTCCAGTGTTGATGTTTCTATAGTCTGATGTTTTTCACTATTCGCCTCAACAGCAGTGGTTATTGTATAGCTCCGGCTAAGGGTGGCATTCTTCCCGGCATTAGCCAAGGTATAGTGATAGGTGGTCCTGATGTTGCCGCCTCTGCTGCTGGAGGTTATATTGAGGGTACCGTTCATGAGGATTGGTTCTCCTGTGATAAATATATATTCCTTATATTCGTATCCATCAGAAAGTCCGCCCTCTATGCCGGGTACCTGGGCATATGCTGCACTTGAAAAAAACATGAGAAAAACAACAACAGCTACGATTAACTTTTTCAACTTCATTCATCCCCCTCCACTATCAAAAGTCCGTTCAATCTGTCATCGAGAAGGATATATAAGGGCGTTCCCTTCTTCATATAATCCATGGAGGATATCCTGTTGCCTTTTATAACCAATGCATCCTGCGTCCACACATATCCATGTGAAGGGCCCGGTGTCCATTTTTCTGTAAAACTGCTGTATTCCAGTATGCTCGTAAGATTGGCCAGGCCATTATTATCCATGGTGTCAAACCTTGCAGTAACAAATCTGATGTCCTCACTGTTGTTATAGTCAAATATAACCATGCCAACTACCTCTTCACCGTCCATTACTGCATAGAAGTATTCACCTTCGTACACCGGATGTCTTTCATACCTATCATTTAAAAATTTGTCTGATGATATTGTTTTAGTATCATCAAGGCAGTCTAATATATATGTGTCATTATTCACGTAAAGACTTCCAGCATTTCTAACCCTTCTCCATTCATTACCATCGATCTCGTAGATATAATCAGCATCAAAGGTTGTAGAATTTATAGTATCAATCTTACCCCTTACTATCCTCACCGGAGGCTGGGAATCAAGAACCATTACTAATGAAGCCTCATTGTTGCTGCCCATCCTGTCCAGCAGGGCAAGTACAGTTTGGTCCTTTTCAAGATTATCAATGGTGACCATCTTCCCATCTTTTAATATAACACTTCCCTTACTTATTCTCACATCGGTATCTGGAAGTGAAAAACTCCCTGCTACGCTGTCTACACTGTCTATATTTTCCACATATTCTTTCATATGACCGTTTTCTGCAATTATCCTGTAGACTTTTTCTTCTCCATATTCCATACGGGTAATCAAATATACGTAGCTTCCAATATAATTTTTTAGATTTTCCTGTTCAACCCCGGTATCATATAGCTTCACATTATCAGATACCTGAAAATTTAAAGAGGTCTCATCTGTCCAACGGAAATTGTCAAATTTCAGAGTATCGTCTATCTGAACTTTATTTGCTACAACAGAAGACAATCTCCCCCTATAAAGATAGGCATACTCCATGTTTCCTGCTACCTTTTCCATAGAGTAAACTCTGCCCTCATTGTCAAGATATACCTTTACTATATCTCCGGGTTTTGCCTTAATATTTACATAAGAAGGCAAGATAAAACTTTTGGTATTTCCCTCCTCATCTCTTATTGTTACATAGCCGCTGTCTATAACTACCACGCTACCTGTATAATAGAACTTTCCTGACTCTGTATAACCCGGATTTTCAACACCGCCATCTATTGAAAGTTGCAAAAGATTCGTGCTGTTGCTGGTAAACGAAACAAACTGGCCGGGGATGATCTCATCAAAAGATGCCTTCCTGCCGTCTACGGTGATAACAGTATAGGGTGTAATATTGTAGCTATTCACATTACTTCCCACCTGTATGTTCACTGTATCTTTTCCCGTTGATATTACCTCCCCCTCCTGGACCCTCGGATTTAGATTGTCACTTCCAGCAACCTCTATGAAATATGGTACTCTGTCTTTCATATAAATGTCTGCTAACTGATAAAGTTTCAGGCTGTCCTTTACCTTCCCATTATCCAGAACGACTATACCGTGTTCATTGTCTGTAGATATCACAAATAAACTGCTATCGGCCTTTCTCATAATATAATCAACGCTGTTATACTCTATATCGCTGACAGTTGCCTTTACTCTGGTTATAGCGAATTTTTCAGGATATTTATCCAGAATCCTCCCCAGTATTACTGCCACTTCACTACGGGTTATACTGCTCTTAGGGGCGAAAGTTCCGTTGCTCTTACCTACCATTATCCCCTCTTTCAGGACAGGCTCTATAAACGGGATGTAATCCACATTGAACGACTTACTGTCGTCAAAGCTAAGCACAAGCCTCTGGTCTATGCCATATGCCGGTGCATATCCCAGCGCCCGGCCGATGCAAGAAGCAAACTCTTCTCTTGAAGCAGCAGCTTTCCAGTCTTCTGAATATATATCCCCTTGTGGGATATATCCATCGTCTGCAGCAGTAAAGATATATCCAACCGCCCATGTGCTGGCGTTTACAATGTCCGAATAAAGCCCCGCTGTTTTCTGGTCAAACCTCTTCTGGGCATCTTCTTCAACCCCGGCCAGCCTTAGAGCTACACCTATGGCTTCCTCCCTGCTCAATATCCGGTCTGGATGAAATTTACCGTCACCTACACCTTTGAGCAGAGATAAGGCCGTCACCCTTACTGCATCTCTATATGCCCAGTCTGCCACTTTATCCTCAAACATGACACTGTTTAAAACATATTTAAACCCCTGAAAGCCTTGATATACTTCTCTATCTGCAGGTGCAGCGTAAACACCACAAATAGCAGGAAAGAGAAGAGTGAAAGCCAACAAAAGAATACCAATTCTCCTCATGTTCACCTATCTCCCCAAAACAGCATAGACCCCGGTCCTGCTGATCGATGTAAATTGTTCCGGTCTTGAACCAACCATATCCCACGCCCTGTCATCATCATTAAAGATATACAGTCCGTTCTCCTTAGCACCTTTATATACCAGACGTATATCAAAGTTATTTAATGCCTTAAGTTCAGATATCTCACCATTAACACTGGCAGATATATCCAGCTCAAACATCGATGACAGTGCCCTGACACCCCTATCAAAGAATTTAGAGTAGCTTCCATAATCACTTCCTGTGAGTTCTTTGATATAAACTATGACGTAATCTCCATCGTGTCTTCCTGAAGACATGGATGCAATGTCATGATTTTGAAGCTGTCCAAGTGAGAACTCCAGTTCTATCTTAGGTGTATTTATTGTAACCCACTTGCCGGAATTTTTAATAAGATAAACAGGGATATTCATCTTGATATCTATCGGTTTTGATGGGTCAAGATCAAGGTCAAATGCAAATTCTCTTTCATCTATTCCCAGTGTAATAACTGCTGTACCACCAGATACATTTATTTGATTTCTTGTTGATGTATCCTCATAATCCCTGTCAGGTCTCGTATCCAGGGTCCTGGCACTGGCCTCCGCAGATTCTGATACCCCGTAAGAGTTTATGCCCTCCAACCTGAAATAGTACCTCGTATCCCTGTCAAGGCCGGTTACATAATATTCATGTCCTTCAGTAGAAGCTATAAAGTGGTAGTCATTATCATTGGATTCCCTACCATAAATCTGATAATGGTCGGCACCTCTTAACAAATCCCAGGTAAGTCTTATCGTATCACCTGCAACTCCTTCAGCATTGAACCCGGTGGGACTGGCAGGTACTGTCTCAATAAATTCAAACCCATCCCTGGATACAGCCTCTCCGTAAGCATCAATATTTTTTACAACTACATCAGTTTTTCCTGCGGCATGAGGAGGTGTGATTACCTCTATGGTTGTATAATTTATCCTTGTAACCTTCACTGCTTCGGCATCATCGAAAAAGACCCTTATGTCCTCCCTGAAGTCATCGCCTTTTATAGTAACCTTATCTCCACCCAGGGTCGACCCCTGATTGGGCTCTATGGAGGTTATAACGGGGTTGCTCTCTAATCCAAGATAGGTAAAGGCATCCTGAAGAACTGCACTGCTGTCTCCCTCATTATAGACTACCACATCCTGAGGAATCCCTATCATGGCAGGATCTCCTTCCGGGGTATATATCCTTATGAGCTTCCCATCTTCAGTTATATACTTTATTTCGGCCTCTTTACCTCCTATATATACCTTTGCATTGGGCCTGAAATCTGAACCGTATATAGAGACAGGGGTTCCGCCCTTTACACTGCCTGATGGAGGATATATATGGTCTATAGTCGGATTGGTAAGTGGCTTTATAAAGTTAATGGTGCTTTCAGCAATGCCGCCATCAGGGTTTATTACCTGAATTTTCTTGGGTCCTATAGAGGAAACTGGAGGTATCTTTACAAGTATGCGCCCCGAGCTTACAATATCAATATTATAATCAGTCGGATTATTAGGGTCTTCGCCCGGGTTTAGCGTAAGGTCTATGGTCCTATCCCCATCGATTATCCTGACTATACTGCCGGGATTTACCTCATTCCCTTCTGAATTTATCACCCTCATGGAGAAACCAGAACCGATTATCTCAGCATTTCCACCAGTTATAGGCAGTATTGGGGGCACAATTTGAGTAATCTGTGGCTTTGACTGCGTATAGGTAAAGCCATTCTTCAGGACGGCCAGGCCGGTGTCAGGGTTTATGACCGTGACATCTACCGGGCCGCCCTTAGTATAAGGAGGAGTTACCGCATTAATCTGATTATATTTTACATAGGCAACACTCTGTGCCTTCTGATTTCCAAAATACACCTCCGGGGGTTTATCTTCATTTTTTCTGAAGTCATCACCATTTATTATCACAAGGTCTCCGCCAAATGTACTTCCTGTATTTGGAGCAACAGAGGAAATAATTGGATTGCTTGAAGGTGATACATAAAGAAAACCATTCTCTACCACTGAATTCCCGCCGTCTTTATTGAGTATCATCACGCTTGCAGGGCCTGACCCATGGGCTGGCGACTTTACGGCAACCGTCTGTTTCTCCTCATTAAAACTTATAATGTCGGCCTTCAAACCCCCAAAATATACCTCTAAGTCCTGCCTGAAGTCTTTCCCTTTTATCTCAACCACAGTACCACCTTTTGTGCTGCCACTATCCGGTGTAATTTCACCAATCTCCGGTTTGCTGTCCGGTATCTGGAAATTAAACCTCATAATGTTTGATACTGCAGTATCAGGGTTTTCTATATAAACATCATAACTGCCAGCAACCGGTATCTCATCATCTGGAATTGACGGCAATACAAAACTTATGGTATTGGGGTTTAACACATATACCCTGTCCTGAACTCTATCCAGTTTCCTGCCGCCCACTATGACAGAAGACTGTTCACTATAGATCTGGTTGCCATTTTCGTCCTTCACCGGTTGATTATTTTCATCCATTAAAGGTACACTCATAACAAATTCAGTACCCTTTATCCAGACCTCTGTACCTTTACCACCATGTGCAGGGACTATGGATGTTATCTTTGGATTCGTTGTCACTATAGTATACTCAAACCCATCTTTCATTGTAGCAACGGCACCCTCAGCTTCACCCGCCACAAGACTAATCACCTGTACCGTCTTTTTCCCCACAGTACCCGGTGGCGTAGTAATAGATATTGTATTCCCTGTACTGTTGTTTATTTTGGCCTGCTCACCATCTATGGTCACATAAAGGATCTTGGGGAATGTACCACCAGTGATGGTAACCTTTGTACCTCCCTCTACAGGCCCGCGGACCGGTTCTATGCTATCTATCCGCATTTTATATGTGGGATTGGTGTATTTAAATGCTGCTTCCAGTACAGCTTTGCCACCGCTGGCTATTACATTCTTATCGTATGTTTCCGGATAGCTTTCCAGATTAGTGAAGTTAGGGTAATCAGGATTGACCAGCTTGACATCGGCATAACCCAGTGTCTTTGTCCCGCCGGCTGGTATATAACCCTTTATCCTTGTACCCGTCTTAAAGCGACTGCCATCTATAATGTTCCCTTTATCGTCATAGACAGCAGTAATATTTACAATCTGGTTTCCTATCCATACCTTTGGCAAAATTGGATTCCCATTTTCATTAGTCTTGACTAAGAAATCACTGCCGCTTATTGAAATAAAGATATCATCATGGATTGATCCTACATTCGGGGTAATAGATATAATTTCAGGGTTTGAAATATATTCATACCCATCCTCTTTTATTGTCTTACCGCCTTCGCTGTTTACAATTATTATATCTTTTTTGCCAATTGTATCACTGGATGGTGTTTTAACTACAAGGGTTGAGTATATATTTCCATTACTCTCATATATGCTAATAGATACGGTCTGTGCCAGGTTTTTAGCCGTTTCTTCTCCAATATATACCTTTGCCCCCGGTCTTATGTCAGTCCCTTCGATAGTTATTTCATCCCCACCCAGTTTTGAGCCCATATATGGATGCACCGATATTATTTGAGGCTGAGTAAGGTCTGGCTTGTATGTAAAACCATTCTTTATTACTGCAGATTCACTGGTCTCCAGTGATATATTATTAAAAACATACCTCTCTTCGGCTGCAGGATCAATATTATATATAGATCCTGCAACAGTATGTGTATTTACAGCCACATCCACCTCGGTGTCTATCCTCGGGTCAAGTGTAACTATAGGTGTCTTAGCACTTATAATCTGGTCCCTTGAGCCGGTCTTGAAGTTTATGCTATCAATATTTGCTTCATTACCTATAGTAAGCTTGACTGTTTTTTCGATATATACTTCATTTCCCTGATACTTACCCTTATAATGCACAACATATTCTTTTGTCACAGGGTCGTATAATTCTGCAATAGGTTTTATGTCATACCAGCTGTTTTGCTCATTTTCCGGGAGCAGGTTGCTGATGTTTATATTGCTTATATTTCTACCTACTATGCTCACCGATCTCTGCTCTGTTTCCCGTGCTTCCTGAGGATTCACCTGCTCAGGATATATGGTGAGGGCGTTGGCCACTGATATGTATGTAAAGCCGCCTATCTTCCTTACCTCACTTCCATCTACCGGGTTATATACATACACATCCTTTGCGCCCTCTTCTGTTGAGGATGGGGTGACAGCTGTAATAATAGTCTTAACCGGGTTATTGGGATCCACAGCTATAGACCTGACTGTAGCCTTGTTTTTCTGTTCATAACCCCCTATAAAGACCTGCATCCCCTGTACAAATCCCGTACCGTATATTTTTATCTCAGTACCTCCATCGGTGGTGCCTGAATTAGGCTCTATGCGGTCTATGGAAAGCCCGGCAGGGGTATAGACCACAGTAAACTCACCCTTCAATGTCACCTGAACATCATTATATACTCCATCCTGTAATATCTTTTTTCTTATGGATATATCCTTATTATTCCTATCACCAGCCTCAGGAACAGTGACTTTTATCGTGTCCAGTGTATCAGTATCATTTATTTCAATATTATCATTTATAGGCACACTGGATCTTGCAATAATTATAGAAGTTATTTTACTTATGTCATCGGGTAGGTTTGTCCCGGTGATTGTGAGTTTGTCTCCAGGATATGCCCGGGTCTTATCTATACTCTGGATATGTGAAAGTTCATTGAATATAAAGTTCTTGCGTATGGCCAGGCCGTTATTAATATTTCTTACACTTACCTCATATTTAGTTGTGCCATCATTCACTATCTGCTGTGGTACCTCTGCCACAATCCTCAAACTATCTCCGGACAAAATTTTCACTTCACCCTTTAGAGAGGAAAGACCGCCTATTCCATCAGTGCCGCCTATCATAAGTTCTTTTAAATTGAAGTTCTCTCCCTCTATTACGAGTTGTCTGACCTCTTCTGTACCAGTAATATTGCCATTATTATCCCTTGTAAATGTAGTCTCCACATTTAGATATACATCTCTTATGACTGGGTCTTTTACGAAGTTAAACTGCAGAGTATCACCTGTGGTGGAACCATCAGAAAGAACCTTTATCTTATCTATAATTATATTTGCAATACCTGTATATAAAGGTGCGCTATTCTCAAATTCAGTGGTTGGTGGGACATATATAATTAATTGCTTGGATGTGCGTGAAACAGTTGGGCTTGCCGTATATAAAACACCATTGTAGTAAAATTCAAGAGACACAGAAGTATCAACATCAAATCCATGGTCCTTATCAGCGCTTACTATTATCTGGCCACCATGACCGGAAGATACGAGATTGGTGTCCATTGTTACCACATGGTCTTGCGCACTTGCACCGCTAAAAGAAAAGATAGAAACAAATAAAGAAATGACCAGAATAAGACTTAATGTTTTCCTCACAGCAAGCTCTCCCTTCGTGTTCTCCCTCAGTTATTTTAATATACGCCGGACATGCCTCCATGCGGTGTCCACGTTTATACTCAAGCACATAACCTGATATTTATTTCGACATAAACACTCATAAAATAAGTCCAATTTTATTATACCATCAAATATAAATGTTGTAAAAAAAATGCTGCACATAAAGTGCAGCAATATAAATTGGGTTGGGGCATCAACTTTCACTTATTATATTACAACGATCGACAAAATACCACAATAGGAAAATAGTCTCATTTATTTAGTCTATCACATTTACATGTATGTTGTTGTTTTCTACACATTTTCTCAGTGGGTTTATAACCTGCTGATTATCAAATGCGGATCGCAGGGATTTCCCAACTATTATCTCATTCACCTTATTATCCTTTGCAAATTCGGCCAGGGTTTCATATACCTTTTTCCCTGAAAGAATGCTGACACTGCCTCCAAGGCTTTGTGCTTTATTAAAAAGCTCAAGAAGTATTGCATGTTCTTCCAGATGCTTATGGAGATCGTCGTCCTTATTGACATAAGCCACTGAAAATTCTCCCTTCATCTCCTTGGCCCTGTCATGGCCTGCCTTTATAAGTCTTTCACAGCTCTTCTGAGGTGTAACGCAAACCATTATCCTGTATCGACTTCTGGGGTCAAAGTTGTCTATCATAATTAGCTCCCCTCCCATTTTGATTAAATTAGCTCAAATGCCCTCCCGGCCAGGTAAAAAAGTATCCCCATTTTTTTCCGGTATACCTTTAGTGCGTCTTCATATTTTATCCTCATTTTATCCACATCATCATCCATAGGTACTTTTTTCCCATATAATGTACTCTCATATATGTTTATTATATCACTTAAACCGATTGTTTCTGAAACCCTCGTAAAGTATTCTCTCATTGTTTCTCCATTTTCTATTTTTACATCCATGCGTTTTAAAATATTTACTATCCTATTATTATAATATAACACAAGGTCGGTTTTGGAAAGCCTTTTCATTAAAAAATATGCCTTAATATGTGTTATTATTATGACAATAAGACATATAAATAGAGGTGTCAGCAACCAGTAGTATGGACTATATTCGAAAGTCATCAGATCGGGTGAAGATTTTATTTCTTCATTGGTTTTTGTTTCCTGACTGATTTCGTTATCTGGTATAGCAGGATTATCTGTAATTGTGTACAATTCACCGGAAACAGGTGAATAGTCAAATCCTTGATACAGCGGTGTGGGGTCAAAACTCATCCATCCAAAATCATTAAAATATACCTCAACCCATGCATGGGCCATAGAATTCCTCACATAATAGACAGTGCCGCTGTCTGGCTCCGGCGGCATAACATATCCCTCCACATATCTGGCCGGTATCCCCTGGGTCCTCAGCATCACTGTCATGGCCGTAGCAAAATAGGTACAGTATCCCTCTTTCAGGTCAAAAAGGAAATAGTCAGCAAAGTCTCTATCGGCAGGTGGTTTTGGTGCATTGAGCTCATAGGTAAGACTCCTTAAATAATCCTGCAATGCCACAGCCTTATCATATGGATTATCAACGTCCTCTGTAATAACAGTAGCAAGGTCTCCTACTCTTGTCGGCAGCCCCTGGGGAAGCTGCAAATATTTTCTTATATCTTGAGGATAGTCATATCCTGACCTTTTGAGTTTTTCAAAATCCACATAAGGTATGGCCGAGGTAACCTCATAGCTCCTCTCGCCTGTATTTCCTGAACGTATTTCATAATCCTCATCAATATAAAAAACGCTGTTGCTGTTTAAATCAAGCCATAACGGGGAATAGGCGGTATAAATAGTCTCACCCGGACCATATTTTGTTACCTCCTGAACGATAGACCTGAATGATACATGCTCATCAAAATCTGGTTCAATATGACTGTTATCCTGTAGTAAATTCCATCTGTACTCCGTCTTGTGCCATCCTCTTCCGTCATATTCATCATATACCCTCCCCCTCAGATATGTGCTCTCAGGGGAAACCACTCTCATCACCACGTTTTCATTTAGTGTCCTTGGCCCTCCCAGTTCTACATATTCATGGCCGCTTTCACTATTTACACCTGATGCCGTATAGTTTTTAAATATAACTGAGGCCAGGCCCTTAATCTTATCAACTTCAAAGGGTTCAAAGGCAGGCGGCATAAAATAAGTTATGGAGAATATGAATATAGTCAATACAGTTACCCAGAGGGTTGAATAATGATCGCTGAAACCACCCTGCTGATACACCAATAAAAATATCAGGGCTAAAGCAAATATTAATGTTGCAGTAGATGCTATGCCTACCCCTATATACGACTGCGCAGCAAGAATAGAAAAACCTCCCAGCCCTATATAAAATACGTATTTTTTCTCCTGTATCAATGAGTAGGTACAGTATGCAATAAGCAAACAGGAGACAACCATAAGTATAAAAGCATATCTCATATCAAGCGGGTAATCCCCATATATAAAACCTGCTGTCCATATCAAAAATGCAGCAATCTCTCTTATGACAGAGGGAATATATCTATAAAAAATAATGAAAGAAATCGGTATAAGGACCAGACTTTTCCTCAAAAATGGCAGCTCTGAAAAAATGACAACAACTGCCGTAATCAGAAGTGAAGCTGCAGCAATCACAGGAATTGACTTTGCACCTATTATAGATACCCCGGTTGGTATATCAATTATTAAACTAATCAAAAACGTAAATATCAGCCTGGCTCTTAGACTCTTCAAAGATACCCCTCCATTTTGAAGGTGTAATTATCCTCTCATCCTGCCAATTTTCATTATCAACAACAGTTAAAACCAAGCAGTTAAAAGTATCAAGCATTTTAAAAACAGTCATGCTCATCTCCGGAGCAATGATAAACTTTGGCTCAAAACCCTCAGACAATAACAAACGGTACAAAAGGTCATCTTTCATAATACCTTCAAATTTCATTTCCACAAAAGAATCCACCATATCTTTAAAATCTTTTCTGTTTCTTATTGTAGTATATCTTATGTTATCATTTATAATTAGGATCTCCGCCTTCAGATCGCGTTTTAAAAAAGAATCAACAATAGTCAAAACTAAACTCAGGGCTTCTTCCTCACCTTTCTCATCATAAATATTCTTTCTCATATCAAATAATATATTGACACCATTTTTTGCTGAATCCATATATTCTTTTACCATGAGCTCATCCTGCTTTGCAGAAAGTTTCCAATGGACTCTTTTTAAATTATCTCCGGGCATATATTTTCTGATATCATAGGAACCGCTGGTGCTTTGCTGCCTGGATAATATTCTACTCCCGCTATCATTTCTTAATAAAAACGGTACAAAATCTGAATTATAAATTTTAGGAAAAACAGTAATGTGCACCTGTGACGTCATGTCGACATGCCATCTAAAAAGCCCAAAAGGTTCGTGAGAACTTATATGCACTGGACCCAATTCATATTTGCCACGTTTTTCAAAGGACTTACTACCTTCTATGGTAAACTGACGAAAGGGTCCTATATAATTTATTTTACAGTCAGCATCAAGTGATTTAACCAGAACAGCCGCATTAAAGACAGGGAGAAAAGTATCATTTTGCGCCACAATCTCATACCTAAGGTCTTCATCCCTGAATATTTCTTTTCTGGTAGTAAACAAAACAGCGGATATACCCTTTCTTGTATATATACTGTATAAATAGTCAAATAAAATAATCAATGCCAACCCATAAAAAATACTATAAAATTCCTGCGCCCCTATAAGTATTATAAACAGGAAAACAAGAAGCAGCAAACTATACACGTACCTCACCCCGCGGTATTTTTACCGTCCTCATTATCTCCTCAATAATTTCCTTTGAATCGACCCTGTTAAGTTTTATGGACTTTGTAACAATTCTATGGGGGAGAACATATGCTGCCAGCTTCTTAACATCATCTGGTATGCAATAGTCTCTTCCCTTTAGATATGCATAAGCCCTGCTGGCTTTTGCAAGAAGCAAGGCACCTCTCGGACTTACGCCATAGCTTATATAGTCATTCTTTCTCGTAGCCTCAGCTATATCCAGTATATATTCCTCTATCTCCGGAGCCATAAAAACATTTCTGGACTCAGATATCATTTTCTCAACATCTTCAGTAGTTAATACAGGTGTTAATTCATCAAGTGGGTTCTTGCTCATATACTCCTCCAGCATCTCTCTCTCAGCAGACCTCTGTGGATAACCAATGGATATCCTCATCATAAATCTATCCATCTGTGATTCTGGAAGCATAAATGTCCCTTCAAAATCTATAGGATTTTGTGTGGCAAGCACCATAAAGGGATACGGTACCTTATAAACAGTGCCATCCACAGTAACCTGTTTCTCTTCCATGACCTCCAGCAGACTGGACTGTGTCTTGGGTGTTGCCCTGTTTATCTCATCAGCCAGGAGAATATTTGCAAAAACAGGTCCCTTCATATATACGAATTCCTTTGCCGCCTGGTTGTATATATTAACTCCTGTAATATCCGATGGCAGCACATCGGGAGTAAACTGTATCCTGCTAAAATTCAGATTTAAAGACCTGGCCAGTGCCTTTACCAGTGTAGTTTTACCGACACCAGGAATATCCTCAATCAGCACATGACCTTCCGCAATCAAACAGGTAAGTACCATCTCCACCGCATTTCTTTTGCCTTTAATAGCCTTGCTTACGCTGTCAATTACTTCCTCTATCTTTTCTCTCAAGAATCCCACCTCAGAATATAATATTTATTTTATACCCGCATCTTGCACAGGTTCCATCTTTTATACCCTTCACCTTTGTCCTGTATCCACGTTCAACTATTATATTATGGCACTCAGGACAGTAAGTATTATTATCGGTACCATACACATTTCCTATATATACATAGTTTAAATATTTCTCCGCTGTTTCTCTCGCAAAAAGCATCATTTCAATAGGTGTTTCCGGCTTGTCCATTTTATATTGAGGAAAGTATCTGGATAGATGAAGCGGTATATCCTGGCTTATGGAAGAGAGCCACCTTGCCATTTCACCAATATCTTTCAAATTGTCATTCAGGTCTGGTATAATGAGATTTGTAATTTCTATATGGGTACTACGGTATGATATCTCAATGGTTTTCTTAACACTGTCCAGCTTACCCTTGCATATCTTCTTATAGAATTCACTCTGGCCCTTGAGGTCTATGTTCATAGCATCAATATATGGAAGCAGTTCCAGCAATGGTTCTTCCTCGATATAACCGTTAGTAACAAGTACATTCATAAGTCCTTCCTCTTTTGCCTTTTTAGCAGTATCAAGGACAAACTCATACCATATCATTGGTTCGTTGTATGTATAAGCTATGCCTATATTCCTATCATTTTTCTTTGCTATTTTAATTGTATCACTAACAGTTACCTCCTGCATTATGGGTATATCCTGCGATAATTCCCAGTTCTGGCAAAAACTACATTTTAAATTACAGCCAAAGGATGAAATGGACAGGATAGATGAGCCAGGATAAAAATGATAGAGGGGCTTTTTCTCCATAGGGTCCATTGATAGAGCAGAAATTTTACCATAGTTTAAAGTATAAAGCACACCACCTATATTTTTGCGTGCCCTGCATGCCCCTATCCTTCCATCCATAATATGGCAATGGACAGGGCAAAGAAAGCAATGCACTCTCCCCCTGTCCTCTTTCTCGTAATATAGGGCTTCATTCATGTCTTATCACCTCAAAACGGAGCATCTCATATACCTCATCCGGCCTTATGCCAGCTTTGCGCAGAGCTATGGATAATTGCTCTTCCACTGTATCTACACCCTCTAAATCTGGCAGCAAAACTCCGGTGCGAAAACCTTTTTTGACTACCACGCCGTATCGCTTTGGGTCTAAAACACTTTTATCTATTATGGGTTCAGGAATGGTAAGTACATCTACAGAATATGCCAGAGCATTTAGCTCGCCTTCGGTTACCGGATAGAACCTCGGGTCTTCAGTACCGGCACTGACAGCATTGTAAATAATCTCTTCTGCTATATTCTTTCTTACAGGCATTATAGTTCCTATGCATCCCCTTAATTCTCCATCCTTTTTTAATGATACAAATGCCCCTGTTCTTTTTTTATACATCTCCTCGGGCAAACCTTCAGGTACAGGCATTATGCTATGCCTTGTAATATAATATTCCAGACTTTCTTTTGCCAGGCGAACATAAGGGTCCATTTCTTTTTTTACCTCCGTTTCGCTGTTTAGGGCATAAGATTTTACCAGAAATTCTGCTACACCATACCCAACCCCAAAGGGTCCTTCATGGGAAATCACACGAGGTGCAATTTCTAGTTTGTCTAGTATACCCATCATAATTAATATAGACCTGAAACCACACTCAGCTGCTTCATCTATAAGTGCCTTATCCATTTCCATAACCGATTTGGAATCCATATGCTCTAATAATTCCAGTATTTTTTCGTCAAAAATATTACCTTTCGGTGTGTAGCCATTGGGAGAATTCGGCGTAAGTTTATGTGATAGGTCGCCACTGGCCACCACCACAACGTCATCTGTTAGCGACTTTATGACATTTTGTATGATTGTCCCGAATCGGTAAAGTTCTTTAAAAGCCAGAAAACCATAGGATATATGGACTAGCTTAAATTCATTGTATTGTTTTGTGATAAAATATAATGGTACTACCGCACCGTGGTCAAGACTCAAGTCGAGGTCGTACCGTGCGGCCAATCTTTCATCTGCTTTTAGACATTTAATTCCATTCAGGTTGGCTTCTTCTATAATACGTTCTGTCAGTTCCATATTGTTTTCAAATCCCATCTTAACCTGGGGTGCACCAAAGTAACCCAGGTCTCCCGCAATATCCGGCATACCATATGCACATACTGCATCCCTGAACACGTACCCATGAGGTGAAATGATAATGACAGTCTGAGGTCTTAATTTCGAGATCGTCTTTGAAACATCATTCATGGCGTCAATTGTCTTTTGTATCTTTTTCTCCTCTCCCTTACCCACCTCCGGTATAATTATCGGCGGATGAGGCATGAGGAATGAGGCCAGGATTTTTCCCATGGTATATACCTCCTTATTCCATAGTTTCAAAATATTTATTTATCCCTAGATATATTGCCCATGCTATCTTTTCCTGATACCCGTCATCCAGCAGAAGTTTATATTCCTCAGGATTGGACATAAAACCGCATTCTACTATGACAGCCGGCATATATGTATTTTT
This sequence comes from Thermoanaerobacteraceae bacterium, assembly GCA_030016635.1. Classification (GTDB taxonomy): domain Bacteria; phylum Bacillota; class Thermoanaerobacteria; order Thermoanaerobacterales; family UBA4877; genus JASEJQ01. The sequence goes on from JASEJQ010000014.1 coordinate 20,738, forward strand.
GAGTACGTAATAGTTGTCTGACGTAGCAGCCTGCCTCTTATTACCTCTATCCAGTATCTTTATCAGCTGCTCTTGAATTGCCTCCGCTAATATTTTACCATTTTTTGAGCTGGAATAGTAAAAGGTTTGTGCGCCAAAATATTTTGATTGTGGAAAACTATTGAGATGTACGCTTACAAAAATATCAGCATTGTGTTTTCTTGCGATTTCCATACGTTCTCTCATATCACTGCTTTTTGTACTTCCAAGTGCATAATTATCTCCTCTGGTTAAAATTGCCTTCCCGCCTGACTCTTCAATAAGTCTTTTTAATTTAAAGGCAATTTTTAAGTTTATCTCAGACTCTTTTGTACCGCCTGCTGTTTTGCCAGGGTCCCAGCCACCATGACCGGGGTCTATGACTATAATCCTGGATGTTGTTGGAAGACTAAATGTAGTGGTAACCTGTGTTTTTATGTAAAAGGTTGTGAGTATGATAACAAAAGTCAAAAGATATGTAACAGGCTTGATATCTGACAAATATATATCCCCTTTCTTTTAATATTTCTATGTAATTTTATGCTTGATTGTAAACAAAATTGATATTGATACATAGCATATATTAGCAAGAAAGGAGGGAATAAAATTGGTAACAAGAAGAATAACCTATATAGTAAGACCTGGCGATACACTGTTTTCCATTGCCAGAATGTTCAACACTTCTATAGACGATATAGTGAGGGAAAACAATATAGTAAATCCTGCATTGATATATCCAGGAATGCAGTTGATTATACCCATGAAAGGTGTGCTGTATACGGTAAGGCCTGAAGATACTGTCTATGGCATAGCAATGAGGTTTGGGGTGCCTTATGAATCTATTATCTATGCAAATAGTCTTGTCTACCCATATGTTATATATCCCAATACGACTCTTTTCATCCCTGGTGCCAGAGATACAGAATATGCAGGGATACCAGCTTATCCAGGCATGCCATATCCATGGCCACCTGAATACGGCTATCCAAATCCCCCTGGTTACGGTTACCCATGGCCTTATCCACCCGTGGGAGGATGTCCAATTTCGCCTCAGCCTGCTCCTGCTCCAGCACCTATACCTGTGCCAATACCACAACCTGTGCCTCCAACACCCGAACCATGCGACTATTTTGTCTATACTGTAAAACCTGGTGATACGCTGTTTGTACTTGCAACGCTATTCTGCACTACCGTCGATGCTATAGCAAACGCCAACAACATCAAAGACCCTAATAAAATTAATATTGGTCAGAGACTTAGGATACCGGTATCTGATGGAAGGTTAAGATATTATACAGTTAGACCCGGTGATAGCCTCTATGAAATTGCCAGAAGATTTAATACTACTGTTGAATCTATTGCAAAGGCAAATGACATTGCTGACCCTGCTAAAATTTATCCTGGCCAGAGACTTGTGATAATATCTAACTGTAAGCCAGACCCATAAATTATTTTATTCATTAAAAAATTTTAATGAAGGATTTTGGTCACTTATGTGATATAATAAACAATAGTCAAGAGTGTATCTAAGGGTTCCGCCTTGTAAAGGGTCTGTGACCGAGCGATGCAACCCAGGTTTATCTGGTTACACCGTGGGTATAAAATACCCCAGCGGCAGGTCTTGATGGTTTTTCCTGCTGCTGGGGTATTATTATAAATAATATATTTTTTCAATGGAAGGCGGTGATATATTAGTGCATTAAAATATTATAAGAGGTTTATTCAGTGACACCATAATTAACATTACACAACTCATAAATTATAAAGGGGGATTCAAATGCAACCAATCGTAGCCTTGACAATTGTTCTTGTAGTTTTTGCGCTTGGAGACATAGTATCTGCTAAGACAAAAGCTCTGTTATCAATGCTTTTTGTAAGTTCCATAGTCTTTCTGGTAGGGTTCTGGCTTGGTCTGCCAAAAGACCTTTTTGCAGCATCCCAGCTTGTAGGGATAGGAAGTGTATTAATTGGTTTGCTCATTACCCATATGGGTACTTTAATGAGTATTAGCGACTTAATAAAGCAATGGAAGACTGTAATAATAGCCCTTGGTGCCGTTGCTGGCGTAGGAATATTTGTACTTATACCGGGCAGCATGATATATGGAAGGCAAATTGCGGCTGTTGCGGCTCCACCAATATCCGGAGGCGTCGTTGCTGCACTGATGATGTCTGACGCTGCAAAGGCAAAAGGATTAACAGACCTGGCAGTATTTGCTACAATGCTTTTAGTGGCTCAGGGATTTATAGGTTATCCTCTTTCATCAATTTTCTTGACAAAAGAGGCTAAAAGGATTAAAAAGAATAAAGAGGAATATCAAAAACTCCAGTTTGAAACTGCCATTACCAGGGATGATGACAAAAAGAAGAGTTTTGGACTCCCACCAATGCCAAAGGAATTCCAAACATCTACAGTGTATCTGGCCAAGCTTTCCCTTGGTGCTCTCGTTGCAATAAAGTTAGCTGCGCTATTTAATAATGCAATACATCCCTATGTATGGGCTTTATTTATAGGTATTGCCTTGAGAGAAATAGGATTCCTGGAAGAGGATATATTTACAAAGGCAAATTCCTTTGGTATATCTATGGTTACACTTCTGGCCATAGTCATGGGTAACCTATCCCAGGCAACACCCCAGATTATTCTTGAATATCTTTCCCCATTGGTAGGTACGTTGATTCTTGGGGTTATAGGCATATTTATTTTTACATTTATCCTTGGCAAATTGCTCGGCTATTCCTTCGAAATGGCCGCCACAATAGGTCTTACAGCCCTATATGGTTTCCCCGGGACGTATATACTCACACAGGAGGCTGCAAAAGCTGTAGCCGATAATGAAGAGGAAAGACAGCTCATAATGAATGAGATACTTCCAAAGATGCTGGTAGCAGGATTTGTTACCGTAACCATTTCCTCAGTGATATTGGCAAGCATCTTTGTAAAATTTATATAGAAAGGGATGAATTAAATGTTTGATGTTAAAAAGGAATGTCAGCAACTGTTTGATGAGGTTGTGGCCCTGCGGAGGGACTTTCACAAACATCCAGAGTTGGGTTTTCAGGAGGTCAGAACCTCAACAATTGTAGCAGAAAAGTTGAAAGAATATGGGCTTGAGGTAAAGACAGGCGTGAACAAGACAGGAGTAGTTGGCCTTTTAAGAGGTGCTCAGTCAGGAAAAACTGTGCTTTTAAGAGCTGATATGGATGCCCTTAAGGTAAATGAAGAAAATGAGTGTGACTACAGGTCTGAGGTAGATGGTGTAATGCATGCATGCGGCCATGATGCACATACGGCAATGCTCCTTATGGCCGCTAAGGTACTGTCTATGCACAAAGATGAGATTAAAGGAAATATCAAATTCTTGTTCCAGCCATCAGAGGAAAATTTCCCTGGCGGTGCACTGGGGATGATAGAGGAAGGTGTCATGGAAAACCCCCACGTGGATGCAGTTTTTGGACAGCATGTATGGGCTGGCATACCGGCCGGTAAAATCGGTGTAAGGCCAGGCCCACTCATGGCTGCCCCTGATGAATTCAGGCTTACTATAAGGGGCAAAGGTGGACACGGTTCGGCTCCCCATCTCGGCATTGACGCCTTAGTTATAGGCGCTCAGGTAGTACTGGCCTTACAGACTCTGGTCAGTCGTGAGATCGATCCATTAAATCCTGCTGTAGTCTCCATAGGTACTTTTAACAGCGGCACTGTAATGAATGCCATCCCTTCGGAGGCTAAAATGACCGGTACTGTAAGGCTCACAGACCCGGAATTGAGAAAAGAAATGCCCGATAAGATTGAAAGAATAGTAAAGGGTATATGCGAGGCTCTCCGTGGAGAATATACCCTTGAGTATGTACATGGTTATCCACCAACAGTAAATGACCCTGAAATGACTGAACTGGCCAGAGAGGCTGTTAAAGAGGTCGTTGGTGAAGAAAACATAGTAGACCCAGGGATATCCATGGGCGGTGAGGACTTCTCTTACTTTCTGGAAAAGGCTCCCGGAAGCTTCTTAATGCTGGGTATTACAAACGCCGAAAGGGGTATTGACAAGAACAATCACCATCCCAGATTCGATATTGATGAAGAGGCACTGCCTTTAGGAGTTGAGGCACTTGTACGAGTGGCTTTGAAGTTTTTAAATAGTTAATAGACTTTCAATAAAAAGATGTCCTATGGCAATAACATCCAGGCGTACCAGCTGGATGTTATTCGCCATAGGTTATTATCAATGAATATTATATCTCTGTTTCTTTTAGTATTTTATCCCTTAAGATATTGGCGCTTTTTTCCAGTTCTTTAATCTCATCTCTTGTGCTGTTAACCAATTCATTGTTTTTTATATAACTCAGGTTAATTTTTACGTTATCAATAGATCCCAATAGGCCTGAGTGGGCCATCAAAACCCCAACCCCAATATCCGATATAGCGTTGGGATTTACATAGGCTTTAAGTTTATCAAGGTTCTCGAGTACCTTAAGGCTCAGCTTTGCTGTCTCTAAAGGCACCTCCATGGCTTTCACATAGGCTGTCTGAAGAGCTTCTGTCCTTATGTTTTTCTCTTCCTCAGTATTCTTGGGCAACTTAATTGCCTCCATAACTGCATCATATGCTTTGGTGTCCTCATCAATCAGCTCTGTAAGACGTTGCTTCAATTTTGCACATTCATCATAGGTGTAGTCGATCATGTATTTTATTGTTTCATCATATTCTTCATAAAACTTCTTTCCAACAGTCAGATTAACAACCATCATCCCTAGTGAGACCCCTAAACTCGATGATAGGGCCGATACGCTACCACCCCCCGGTGTTGGTGAACCGCTCGAAAGCAAATCAAGATAACTCTTTATAGTTTCATCTGCAAGCATACAATTCATCCCTTTCTTTATTTATTCCTGAGCTTTGTAAACAATACTGCCTCTTTTAACAACCGTATTTGATAGGTTTACCCCCAGATGATATGGTATATAATTGAGGTTTGGTGCATCAAAGACAACCACATCACCTGCCTTGCCTTCTTCAATCGTGCCTATCAGTTCACCCATACCAATGGCGCAGGCTGCATTAAGGGTTGCAGCGGTAATAATCTCCTCCGGCGTCATTTTAAGCTTCACAGCGGCCATATTCATAACAAACTGCATGGACTCTGTAGGAGAGCTTCCAGGATTATAATCAGTGGCCAGAGCGACGGCTAAACCCATTTCTATCATGTCCCTTGCTCTGGCAAATTTCTCTTCCAGGTTGAAAGAGGTTATTGGAAGCAGCACAGCTATTACACCTGCTTCTTTCATTTTCATCAGACCTTCATCAGTTGATGCAAGCAGGTGATCAGCTGAGACTGCTCTAAGCTCTGCCGCCAGTTCTGCTCCACCCATAGGATTTATCTCATCGGCATGAATCTTAAGCCCCAGGCCCAGTTCTCTGGCCTTTGTCAAAATGTATCTGGAATCATCTATGTCAAAAACCCCTTCCTCACAGAATACATCGCAGTAACGGGCCAGGCCTTCCTCAGCAACCTTTGGCAGCATGTCTTCAACCACCAGATGGACATAAGCGTCTTTGTCATTTTTGTATTCTTCCGGAACCGCATGGGCACCCATAAAGGTAGGCACTATATCAATAGGCTGAAGTGAGTCGAGATTGTGCATTAATCTTAAAAGCCTGAGCTCTTGTTCAGTATTTAGCCCATATCCGCTCTTAACCTCTGCAGTTGTAGTGCCATACTTAACCATGCGCCTCAATGATTTTAATATTTGAGAGATTATAGCACCATCACTGGCAGACCGTGTTGATCTGACTGTGTTTAAAATACCTCCCCCACTTTTTAAGATATCAAGATAAGATACACCCTTTAGCTTTAAAGCCATTTCATTTTCCCGTGAGCCCACATGGATAAGATGAGTATGCGGGTCTACCAGCCCGGGTGTGACAACTTTTCCTTCTGCATTTATAGTTGTTTTTGCCTCTATCCTTGATGGATCACCCTCTGCAACCTCTACTATAACCCCATCATCTATGGCTATATACCCTTTTTCGATTATCCTGACATCGTTCATTTCTTTGCCATTTCTGGGGACAGAGCCTGTAGAAGTCACTATTGTTCCGCCCTTTATAAGTGTATCAATCTTCATATCAAACACCTACTCATATATATGATTTTCCAATATCTGTTCATTATTAAAGCTGTGTACCTGAAGATAGCTGATAGCTGTATCTATAAGCGCCTCTGAGGGCAGAAGTCCTATAATCTCTGTTTCTGCTATGTTTACTCCATACTTGGCAGCCTCTATCTTGATAAGCTCATAAGCCCTATATAATGGTGTCTTCTTATAGTCAGTCATATTCATGGACACCTGAACCATTTTCTTATCTTCCAGATTTACCCCTATAGCCTTCACATATCTAAAGCCGCCGCTGGAATTTCTAACAGCCCTGGCAATGTTCTTTGCTATATCCAGGTTCTGGGTATTCAGATTGACATTGAAGGCAATAAGAGGTGGCCTGGCCCCTACCGCAGTGACACCACTCTTTATGCTTACCTCTCGTGGTCCAAAATCCGGTTCCCATCCCGGCTGTTTTATCTTGTAAAAAAATCCTTCATACTGACCCTTGCGTATGTATGCCAGGTCCTCTCTCTCTGGTTTCGTAGCTGCCGCTTCATAAAGGTATACCGGTATATGGAGATCATCCCCTATTTTTTTGCCGAGTTCCCTGGCGAGTTCGACACATTCCCCCATTGTGACATCCCTTACCGGGACAAAAGGTATTACATCTGTAGCACCCATCCGCGGATGTTCTCCTGTATGTTTTGACATATCTATGATCTCTGATGCCTTTCTGCATGCGCTGTACGCAGCCTTAACTACCCATTCAGGTTCTCCAAGAAAAGTGACGACAGTCCTGTTGTGATCATAGTCAGGGGACACATCCAATATCTTTACCCCATCTGTCTTTTTTATCTCATTTACAATCTCATCAATCTTCGTCTTGTTCCTACCCTCACTGAAATTCGGGACACACTCAACCAGCCGCATGATAAATCCTCCTTTGACATCTATATAAGTTAATTTTACCATAAATATTCTGTGTTATAAAACTGGAAAACATTTTTCTTCCGGACATAAAATAAGGGGATTATCTCCCCTCATTTCCCAAGCATTGGTATATTTACGCCTCTCTCCTTAGCTGTCTTTATTGCTATATCATACCCTGCATCCACATGCCTCATTACACCTGTACCCGGGTCTGTGGTGAGTACGTGCTCCAGCCGCCAGGCCGCTTCATCTGTACCATCAGCACATACTACCATTCCAGCATGTATTGAGTACCCTATGCCTACACCGCCTCCATGATGTACAGATACCCATGTAGCACCGGAAATCGCATTTATAAGGGCATTTAATACAGGCCAGTCTGCAATGGCATCGCTTCCATCCTTCATAGCCTCCGTCTCTCTGTATGGTGATGCCACAGATCCGGAGTCTAAATGGTCTCTACCTATGACTATAGGGGCCTTGAGCTCACCCTTTCTCACCATTTCGTTAATGGCCAGGCCGAACTTAGCCCTCTCTCCATAACCCAGCCAGCAGATCCTAGCCGGCAGTCCCTGGAAAGCCACCTTCTCTTCAGCCATCTTTATCCATCGAGCAAGGGACTTATCCTCGGGAAAGAGTTCCAGTACCTTCTGGTCTGTCTTATATATATCTTCCGGATCTCCAGAGAGTGCTACCCACCTGAATGGCCCCTTGCCCTCACAGAAGAGGTCTCTGATATATTCCGGAACATAGCCGGGTATATCAAAGGCATTGGTTACACCCTCATCATAGGCCATACGTCTGATGTTATTGCCATAGTCAAACACAATTGCACCGCGCTTTTGCATCTCAAGCATAGCCTTCACGTGTTCTGCCATGGCTTTTTTAGACCTTTTGACATATTCCTCAGGATCGGATTTTCTAAGCTCTAAGGCCTCCTCAAAGCTCATGCCATTGGGAACATAGCCATTTAACGGGTCATGAGCTGATGTCTGGTCTGTTACTATATCTGGTATTAAACTGCGCCTTACAAGCTCTGGATGGACATCAGCTGCATTTCCTACAAGGCCGATAGAGAGCGGTCTCCCCTCCTCTTTTGCCTTCATCACCATGTTTATAGCCTCGTCCAGACTCTCTGTCATGGCATCCAGATACTTAGTCTTGAGCCTCTTCTCTATCCTTGACCTATCCACCTCTACTATCAGGACTACACCATCATTCATGGTGACAGCCAGAGGTTGTGCACCACTCATACCGCCAAGACCGGCAGTAAGGGTGAATGTCCCTTTTAGTGTGCCATTAAAATGCTTTCTTGCACAGGCTGCAAATGTCTCATATGTTCCCTGAAGGATCCCCTGTGTACCTATATATATCCAGCTGCCCGCTGTCATCTGGCCGTACATGGTAAGGCCCTTTGCCTGCAGATCCCAGAAATTATCCCATGTGGCCCATGCAGGCACCAGCATAGCATTGGATATGAGAACCCTTGGCGCCCTGGCATGGGTCTTGAAGACTGCTACTGGTTTACCTGACTGGACCAATAGTGTTTCGTCCTCATTCAGGTTTTCCAGGCTTTTTACTATCGCGTCAAAACACTCCCAGTTGCGGGCGGCCTGGCCAGCACCTCCGTAGACAATAAGGTGCTCCGGGTCCTCTGCCACCTCAGGATCCAGGTTGTTCATGAGCGTCCTGTATGGAGCTTCAATCTGCCAATTTTTACAGTGCAGCTCATTCCCTCTCGGAGCCTTTATAACTCTTGCCATGATATTACCTCCATAATTTTAAATATATTTACAGCAACAAATCGATATATTCATGTCAATAACATCCCGGCACCTGATCGCTCATCTTGATACATCAAGGTCAAGGGACACTCCTCTACTTCGATGATGGGTTTCGCTGTTGAGAAATGTCCCTATTCCACTCGTTATCTGCATTACGCCGGTACGCCTCCATGCGGCATACATACCTACGGCTTAAGCTCATCCGGCGTCCTTGCCGGATGGAGCCGGCTACATTTGCCACTTAACAAGAGTATCATAGACTCGCTTTAAGGATGCCTTTGGTTGTTATATGCCATGCTAAGTAAGTTGCAGAAGAATAAACTCATTACTATATATTCAACTATAAATACTGAATTCCCTCTAAACAATTTTAGCATCATCAGTAATATTTTGCTCAAAACTTACTGGGAGGTATCCCCACCACATTTTTAAACACCCTGGAAAAATAATTAGGGTCTTTGTAACCCACCATCTTCGCTATGGCGGATATTTTTAGGTTTTCCTGTTTTAAGAGTTTTTTGGCATTTTCAATGCGAATTCTGGTTAAATAATCTATAAAATTAAGACCGGTGCATGCTTTGAAAACATGGCTGAAATAGTAAGGACTAAAACCAATATATGAGGAAATATCTTCCAGAGTGATATCTTCAGAATAATTTTGACGGATATATTCGATTGCCTCATCAATCAATTTGAGGTTTTGCCTGTCTTTAATAGACCGCATGAGATCTATTACCTCTGTAATATATCTCTTGCTGGTTTCGCATAACTCTGTGGCAGTTTCGCTTTTCAAAAGGTCGTCAATGTAGCTGAGTGTAGTTGAGACCATTCTCTCCGGAGTTATACCATTCTCCACACCGATGCGCATAACGTACATGAAAAGCTCAATTGCTTTTACCTTCACCACAGTGGAATTGGTGCCGTGGCTGGCGGTAAATAAGATATCTATGACAGAACATGCGCCACTGACATCACCGCCTCTTACTTTAGCCGCAAGCTCTGATTCTATATCTGTTAAAAAAATCTCCTCATCATTCCCGGAAGGGGTTATATCATCATAATGAATTATTTGATGGTTCCCTTTAAAGAACTTATAATTAAGTGCCCTTAAAGCCTCTTTGTAAGAAAGGTTTAAATTCCTGACATCCCTATAGGTACGGCCTATACCAACGCTCATAGGTATAACACATACCTCTTCTACCCAATCTTTTATTCCTCTGGCCATTTCAATGCATTTATCCCTGGCATCCACTGCACCCGTATAATCAACTGTGACCAGGTGAGCTACAAGACTATCGCCCATAATGGCAGAAAGGTGATTTTTCTCACCGGGATAAGTATTAAGCGCCTTTAATATGCTGTTTCTCAAATCCTGTTTATACTTCTCGCTTCTATTGGCTGTAATCCACTCGTAGTTATCTACCTGGAACGCAAAGACGCAATTGGGATACTCCTCAATACCTGCAAGGTTCATCATATTCCATATTTTCTTTATATCCGATGTGGTGCTGTATATGATATCATACACCAGTCCGGTTAAAATCAGCTCTTTAACACCATCCATATAATCACCCCATCACAGGCTTGAGAAGCTTCACAGCAATATCTTTGGCCTTCTCATAACCGGCGTCGGCATGTCTTATTATGCCCAGGCCAGGGTCATTATTAAGCACTCTACTTAATCTTTCATCAGTTGATGCATCTCCGTCAGCGACTATGGTCATCCCGGAGTGTATAGAATAACCTATACCCACACCACCGCCTCCATACAGTCCCACTAAGCTTGCCCCAGAAGAAGCATTCAAAAGAGCATTTAAAACAGGCCAGTCGGCTATCGCGTCACTGCCGTCCATCATCCCCTCCGTCTCCCTATATGGTGAAGCTACAGAACCAGAGTCAAGGTGATCTCTTGTTATCGCTATTGGGGATTTCAAAATTCCTCTCCTCACCATATCATTCATAATGAGGCCAAATCTGACCCTTTCTTCGTAATTCATCCAGCAGCATCTCGATGGAAGCCCCTGGAATCTTATTCTCTCCTCTACCTGAGGTATCCATTTCATCAACACCTCATCATCACTAAACTCTTTTAGGATCACCTCATCAGTTCTATATATATCCTCAGGGTCTCCAGAAAGGGCTATCCACCTGAAAGGTCCTCTTCCCTCACAAAAGAGCGGTCTTATAAACAAAGGGACAAAGCTGGGAATATCAAATGCATCCATAATTCCGGCTTCATATGCCTGCTTCCTTATGTTGTTCCCATAGTCGAATACCAGGGTGCCGTTTCTTTGAAATTCCAGCATACTCTGAACCTGTATGGCTATCGATTCTTTTGATAATTCAACATAACGTTCAGGTTCTTTTACCCTCATATTATCCAGTTCTCTCAAATCCGCACCAAGAGGAACATAGCTTAAAAGATCGTGGGCAGGAGTCTGATCGGTAACAACATCGGGGATAATACCCCTCTTTAATATCTCAGGGTAAACCCATGCAGCATTGCCTAAAAGACCTACAGAAATTGGTTCCGTTTTTCTTATAGAATCGTAAATCAACGAGATTGCCTCATCTATATCCTCTGTCATGTAATCACAAAAGCTCTCTATCAATGACCTTTTTATCGCATTTCTGTCCACATCCACTACAAGTACCGATGCACCATTCATAGTTGCTGCGAGAGGCTGGGCGCTCCCCATGGCACCCATCCCGGATGTCAGGACAAATTTCCCTGTCAAATCACTGTTAAAATAGGCCTTGCCAAGCTGATAAAACGTTTCCCAGGTCCCCTGCAAAATACCCTGTGCTCCGATAAATGCCCATGAACCAGCCGTAGATTGACCATAACAGGTAAGACCTTTATCTTCCAGTTTCCTGAAGTTGTTCCAGTCAGACCAGTACGGGACTATCAGACTCCCTGCCATTATCACCCTGGGGGCGTCCTCATAGGATTCAAATACGCCTACTGGCTTACCAGACTGTATTAAAAGGGTTTCATCATTTTCCAATCTTAACAGCGAGTCCATTATAGCCATAAAGCTGTCCCAGTCTCTTGCAACTTTTCCATTCCCACCATATGCTATGAGGTTTTTGGGATCTTTTGCTATATCAGGGTCTATGCAGTTTAAAAGCAGTCTGAGTATCCCCTCCTGCTGCCAGCCTTTACAGCTTAATTTTATTCCATTGGGTGTTTTTATCATGTATCTATCCTCCCAGATAGGCCTTTTTAACCTGCTCATTTGATAAGAGACTTTCTGTGGTATCACTTAATATTATTCTTCCTGTCTGCAGTACATAGCCCCTTTCTGCATAAGATAAGGCCTTTTTAGCATTTTGTTCTACCAGCAGTATAGTAAGTCCTTTTTCATTGAGCTGCTTTAACACATTCAAGCTGGCATTTATGAGAATAGGCATAAGGCCCATAGAAATCTCATCAATAAGCAAAAGTTTCGGAGAACTCATTAGAGCCCTTCCAATCGCCAGCATCTGCTGCTCACCACCGCTCATTGTCTTTGCAAGCTGCGTTTTTCTTTCTTTTAATCGTGGAAACAGTTCATATACTAAATCATAGTTCTCTTTAATTTTAGCATTATCTTTTATATTGTAACAGCCCATCCTGAGATTTTCCTCTACGGTTAGTTCTGGAAAAACTCTCCTACCTTCTGGCACATATCCTATACCCATCTGAGAGCGTGTCCACGATTCTTTATGGGTAATGTCTTCCCCTTTATAAATGATGCTCCCATTTTTTGGCTTAAGAAGACCTATTATGGTTTTCATTATAGTTGTTTTCCCTGCGCCATTTGCTCCAATTATAGTAACAAATTCTCCTTCATTAATACTTATATTGATATTATGAAGTGCCTGCGACTTACCATAAAATACATCTATATCTTTTAATTCAAGCATATTATTCTTCCTTTCCAAGATATGCTTCTATTACCAGTGGATCATTTTGAATTTCATTTGGGGTACCTTCCGCTATCTTCTCGCCAAAATTAAGTACAACCAGTCTGTCGCAGGCCCTCATTGCAACATTCATGTTATGTTCTACCATCATGATAGATATCTTCTGTCCTTTTAGCATCGATATTAAGTTAATAAATTCATCAGCATCATCATAACTCAAGCCAGCACATGGTTCATCGAGCATGAGGACTTTCGGTCTTAAGGCAAGGGCTCTGGCTATCTCTAACCTTCTCATCATGCCAAGACTAAGTTCGCCAGCTTTTTTATTTGCTGCATCCTTCAGGTCTAAAAGTTCAATATAGCTCATGGCTGATTCTACTGTATCACTTTTCTTTGCCAACTTGAACATGGATACTATACCGTTATACTCATCTATACCAAGAGCTGTCAGTATATTATCCAGTACTGTCATATCGCGAAACGCATGGGCTATTTGAAATGTCCTTGCTATACCCAGTCTAGCTATATCATGGGGCTTTAATCCTGTAATATTTTTACCTTCAAAATGAATGCTGCCCTTTGTAGGGGAATATACACCGCAAATTATATTAAACAGGGTGGATTTCCCGGCACCATTTGGCCCAATTATACCCAGCACTTCATTATTACCCAACTCGAAACTTACACCATTTAAAGCCTTTAATCCTCCAAAACTCTTTTCTATGTCTTTTCCTTGCAATATCATTGATCCACCCCCGATGTCTTAGGTCTTAATTTACGAACTATATTCGCAAATATACTTCCATCTCCAACTAAACCTTGTGGCTGAAAACTCATCATCAAAATAAGTATTGCACCATATATTAAAAGCCTGTAGTCGGAAACAAATCTAAAAATCTCCGGGGCTAAACCCAGTACAATAGCACCAATAATCGGGCCGGCTATGGTACCCAGTCCGCCAACGACCGCCATTGAGAGAATAGTAATCGATGTCATAAACTGGAAGTTATACGACATGATGAAACCCATATAGTATGCATATACTGAACCGGCAAAACCGGCTATTAGTGTTCCTATCCCAAAGCTAATGACCTTAAATTTCCTCGTATCAATGCCCAGAGACTCAGCAGCTTCTTCATTGTTTCGAATAGAAACAAGGGCAATACCTATCCAGGACCTTTCCATACGTTTTGTAAATAATATTACCAGCAGCATAAGCAATAAGATGATTATAAACAGCCCAACATACCCAACAGGGTAACCAAATAACTTTAATGGAGGAATAGAAAGACCCATAGATGCGCCAAAAAAAGGTACATATTGAAATATCGCAACGACAACGAAATTAAATCCTATAGTTGTAATAGCAAGAAAGTCATCCCTCACCCTCAGGCTGGCAAGGCCCAGCAGCAGACCTACAATTCCAGCAATAAATCCAGAAATTATTAACGATGGTAGAAACCCCACGCCGTATTTACCTGCAAGTATTGCTGTAGTATAGGCACCTATGCCAAAAAAGCTGGCCTGGCCTAAATTCGGCTGACCAGCATAACCCGTGATTATATTTACACTTAAAGCAAGAATGGCAAAAATACCAACATTTATAGCAACCACAATTCCATACATGATATTCACCTTTTTCTATGCATTATTGCTGGCAAAAAGACCCTTTGGCCTTATAAGCAGCATTATTATCAGTGCCACAAAGGCAATGGCATCTCTGGGAAGAAAGAATCCTATATATCCACCAAGGAATGTCTCAACAAGCCCTATAATCAGAGCCGCCAATACAGTACCTACAGGGTTTCCCAGACCACCCAGCACAATTATTGCAAGCATTTTATAGGCTGGTGTATCCCCCATTGTAGGTGAAATGGAATTATACATGATTCCAATCAAAGATCCAGCAACCGCTGCGAACCCATAGCCAAGAAGAAAATTCAATGCCACAACCAGGTTAATGTTAACTCCCATGGCTTTAGCTGTCTCCATATCCTGTGCTGTAGCGCGCCAGGCCAAGCCAATCCTGGTGTGATAGAGTATATACCATAATATAAAAAGCAGGACAGCAGTAACAACCATGACAAGTATCCATGTGGCTGGTATGCTCACACTGGAAAGTTGAATGCCACTAAATGGCAGTTTCGCTGGAAATCTCTTTGCATAAGGACCGTTTAACAAGCGCAAAAGATCTTCTATAAATATAAAAACACCAATACTTGTTATTAAAGGAACAATTGATGGTTTATCCAGCAGCCTTAAATAGATAAATTTTTCAAGACATATTCCAATAGCACCGGAAATAATAAGCGTTGCTATCAATGAAACAAAAAGGTTGCCCGTAAGGGCATATATAGCCATACCTATATATGCCCCTACAGCATATGCTCCTGCATTTGCTATATCAAGAACCCTCAAAATCCCATACACCAGCGTTGCTCCCATAGCAGTCAGGGCGTAAACACTACCAATGACAATACTATTTACCAATTGTTGTAAAAACATTTAATATCTCTCCCTATTGAATGTCGGGTGGTGCTATTATCTCCATATCTGTAATTTCATCAAAGAAATGTATCTCACCATTTTTCACAGTTTGAACCTGCACCGGTTTTATAACCTCCCCGAGCTTATTATAGCTTGTTATAACGCCAGTAACAGCATCAAAATCATGTATTTTATACATGCCATCTTTTATTGCATCTGGCGTGGCCTGGCCGCTGAGCTTTATAGCCTCAGCCAGCACCATAAATGAATCATATACAGAGGCGCCTACCATATCAGGTGCAAATCCATATTTTTCAGTATAATTCTTAATATAATCCTGAGTAACCTTTCTCGTATCATCTCTATTGAGGTTCGTTGTAAAGACCAGCCCTTCCACATCCTTACCTAATACCCCAAAGAACTCTTTGGTTGCATCTATACCCTCTGTACCCAGAAGCTGCACAGTCATATTAAGCTGTTTCATTTGCCTCACTATCTGTGAACCCTCTACGGCATAAGCTACCATGTATATAAGGTCAGGATTCTCATTCTTAATCTTTGTAAGCAAGGGGGTAAACTCTTTTTCTCCAAGCTGGAAAGTATCTACGGATATTACCTCTCCGCCCAGTTTAGCAACTCTTTCTTTAAACCCTTCTACTAAGGATGCTCCGAAGTCATTATCAACCTGCAATACAGCTATCTTCTTTGCTCCCAACTTTTTAACAGCCACCTCTGCCCCTGCCCTACCCTGAATTGGACCTACAAATGACTGCCTAAAAATGTAGTCACCAGCCTTAGTAATATCGGGATGCTCAGCATAAGCAGATACCATAGGTATCTTAGCTTGCTGATAGACAGGTGCGGCTGCCCTTGTAGGATTGCTGTACGAACCACTCACCACAGCAACCACCTTATCACTTGTGGTTAACTTCTGGGCAATACTTACTGCCTGTTCAGCCTTAAAGTTATCGTCATAGTCGACCAACTCAATCTTCTTGCCAAGAATACCTCCTGCATTATTTATCGTCTCAACCGCCAGCTTTGCTGAATTTAATGCACTTTCACCATCCGCTGCTGCAGGGCCTGTAACAGGTGCAAAGAAGCCTATCTTTATAGTTTCTTCACCTGATGGGCTTGGCTGCTGTTCCTGCTGCCCTGATGACTGAGTCTGTTGTGGCTGTTGATTTCCACTACATCCGCTCATTACCATCAGAGCAATAAGGAGCAGTGAAATTACTGAAAAAAGACGTTTCTCCATTACTTTCCCTCCTATTTCATTAAATTTTTATTTTAATTATAATTCAACGTAGACGCATAAACATCCTTCGTATTATTTTTTGATGGCAAGGATTATTTTGTTTTTATCCTTTATCATAGTAAATTGACCATTTTCGGAGGGCATGAAGGATTTTTACAAAAAAAGTAGAATTATATAAGTAAAAGTTGAAAAGGAGGATTAGTGTTATGAAAAAGGAATTAAATGTACTCAATTTTGCCATGAACATGGAGCTTGAAGGACAGTCTTTTTACGGTAACTATTCTAAAAGTGTTAAAAATCCAAAGGCCAGGGATCTGTTTGAATCCCTTACAAAGATGGAAGAAGCCCATTATAACTATTTGAAGGCTCAGTATGATAATCTATCCAATGGTAAATCAATTGAAGAACCAGAAGGAGGTTTTGAGAGCCCCGAGCTCTTCAATAAGAGGATGGAACAGCAGAACATTCCAACCACATCCTTTGAGACCAGCACCTCTGATATAACACTTTTGAGGATGGCCTACCTTATAGAGGATGACTTTATGAACTTCTATAAAAAGGCAGCAGAAAATGTGGATGACCTTGGAGTAAAGAACATGTTTTCAGGCCTGGCCGAATGGGAAAAGGGCCACAGAGAAGCCTTGGAAAAGCAATATAAGGAAATGTTTGAAGCAAACTGGTACAACATGGGATTTTATCCATTTTAAAAGAATAGCCATCACTGGCTATTCTTTTATTAGTATCGCTCTTATGGGGCTTGCATCTGCCCCTTTTAGTTTTAGAGGCAGACCTACGAAGATATACTCTCCTGGCTCTACTAAATATAGATCAAGCCCCTCGATTATTGGGATATTTGAGCTCAAGAAAATTTTATGTACCGGAAAATCATTATCCATATCAACTGTTATATAGTCAAATCCGAAGGCCCTAATACCCTTTTCTTTCAAAAACAGGGCTGCTTCCCTCGTAAGACATGTAAATCTGTCGGTCAGTATCTCATTATGAATGTACTCTGAGTTATCTGTCTTTATAATGAGGATATCTCCTCTTTCTATCTCAAAGTCATAAAGGTCTTCAGGCATAATTATATCTGTATCCTCAATAGAGATAAGTTTTGCTTTCCCACAAAAGTTTTCTATGCTTATTTTATCTACGGATTTACCATCCCTTATAAAATGCTTGGGAGAGTCCACATGCGTGCCGCAGTGGGAACCCATTGAAAACATAGAAAGGCTGCATTCAGACTCTTCCAGCGTCTTAAGCCATTTCAGTTCAAAAGAAGGATCATCAGGATACACAGGCATCCCTTCCCATATTCCCATGCTTACATCATAATATTTCATTTTCCTACTCCGACAGGTATTTCTCTGCATTGATGGCAGCTATTGCTCCATCTGACATAGCAGTCACAAGCTGCCTGACAGATTTTTTCCTAACATCACCGGCTGCAAACACACCTGGGATATTTGTCCTCATCTCTTCATCCCCCAAAATATATCCGTTCTCATCCAGATTTATTATTCCCTTCACAAACTCTGTATCTGGAACATTCCCAATGGCTACAAAGATACCATCCAGTTTAAGTTCTTTTTTCTCACCGGTCTTTACATTCTTTATAACCGCACCTTCTACAAACTCATTTCCCTTTATTTCTTCTACCACACTGTCCCATATAAACTCAATCTTGGGATTTTTAAATGCCTTATCCTGCTCCGCTTTTGTAGCCCTAAGCTCATTCCTCCTGTGTATCACATATACCTTTTCAGCATACCTGGTCAAGAATGTCGCATCCTCAATGGCTGTGTTGCCGCCACCCACCACAGCCACTGTCCTGCCGTTGAAAAACGCTCCATCGCATGTGGCGCAGTAGGATACGCCCATGCCCCTGAGTTTCTGTTCGCTCTCAAGTCCTATTTCTCTCGGATACGCGCCCATGGCAAGTATTACCACTTTTGTTTCATACTCCTTATTGCCAACCACAATCTTTTTGGGATTGGAATTAAGATCCACAGAGGTTATTTCCCCATAGGTTATCTCCACATTATACCTTTTCACCTGTTCCTCCATCTTCATGGTGAGGTCAGGTCCCGCAATGGATATATATCCCGGATAGTTTTCAATGTTATACGTGGTTGCGGCCTGGCCACCCAGCGCTTTTTTCTCTATTATCAATGTCTTTAAATTAGCCCTCCCCGAATAAAGCCCCGCAGTAAGCCCTGCCGGACCGCCGCCAATAATTATCACATCATGCATAATAAGCACCTCCACTTTTCATTCATTTATATTATATACAATTAATAACTAATAAACAAAACCGGCTTAACCCCCTAATTCCGGAGATTATTCACTAAATGCTTTGATATTTACAGTATTGCTCATAAATGCTTCATAGAACTTGTTTGGTGCCATAAATTTTGTGCTGCCATGCCTACGACGTTCTATAGTATCTCATGTATTCGGTCACAACTGCATATGCTTTCATGAAACCGGCAAATTCATGCCTGTTGTAACACTCATCTGACAAAATAGAGTGGAATGATTCTACTGGTGAGATATTGTGCCTACGAGCTACCAGGGACACATTCCCTACTTCATTACATTCTTTTATGACCTGCTCTTTAAATTCATCACTAAATTGTTTTTGTATCATGCTCTATAACACCCTAATATTATACTACTGCATAAGTGACTATTATCCAAGTGCATTAGGGGGCTAAATAAATATTTTAATAAAAAAAGTACACAATAATTCATGAAAGGAGTAAAGACAATGAAGAAAAACGTTGGAGATCTTGATGCCTTGATCAGGCTGTGGACAGGACTTTATATATTTGGCAGAGGCATAAGCAAAAGGTCAATACTCAAGACATCGCTGGGCGGGCTTGTCATATCGGAGGCTTTAACAAGAAGATGCCTGCTATATTCAATCATGGGAATATCCACCCTGGATAACCAATCTCAGACTATGAATGGCAAAATGCAGGGCAGCATTATCGGAAATATAACCTTAGAACAAAGCAATGAAGAATAGCTCTTCATTGCTTTATTTTATATAACCTTTCTTTTTAAGTTTTTCTATATGCTCTTCAAGTTTTTCTTCTATATTTACGCCGTATGTATCCTCCATGACAAACATCATGGAAACAGCCACCTGTGCCACATCTAAGAGTTCAGTTGATATGCGGTCTATAACCTCTTTTTCACTCATGTCCACCTTTTCACCATTTAGCCCCCTGAATTTACCTATGGCTTGGGCCAGTTCCCCTGCCTCCTCCATAAGTTTTAAGGCAGTAGACTCAATACTTGGAGTGAGATTATTCAGCTTTGGTAAGCTCAGTACCTTGTAATCATTTTCCATTTTTATCATCCTCTAAATCATGTATATAACAATTATATCAGGGAAATATAATAAATAGAAGAGACTTATAACAGCCGAGCTAAGACTGATATATGTTCTACGGGATGTATATTAGTCGGGCAAAGGTTATTATAGGTCGCTCGATTTATAATAGCCGGAGTGAAGATTGCTATATGTATCGAGCCTATATATATCAGTCTCCCGATTGGTATGAATGGGGCAGATATATATAGCAGTCGAGCCAAGACTATTAAGGGTGTCGATTGAATTTGGTTAAAATTGAATATCGATTTTCTGAATTTCTCCTGTTTCTGTAACAGTCGAGAGATTGTTGCAGGAGCATTAGATATCCTTAATAGTCGGTCAAAGGTTAACTGAGGGTGTTGCAGCTATCTATTGTCGCCGAAAGGTGGCAGTAGGTGGCGAGAATATCTTCGTTAGCCGGAGAGAAGGTTGTTATGGGTCTCTTCGGGTTAACAAAAAATCCGGGCTGCTTAACCCGGAATTTTTTTCTCCAATCTATCTATTCTCTTATAAAGCTCAATCATTCTCTTAATGAGATTTTTTTCGGCCAAAGCAGTCATAAGCTGATCCTGAGCATGTATCACCAGAAAATTGGGTGCTTCACTCTGTTCACTCTGCACCAGCATGTTCTGATATTCGTGCCCGACATAGAACTCATCGTCTGCTTTTTCCAGATGTTTTTCAGCCTCATCAAAATCTCCGTTTTCAGCAGCATCCAGTGCCTCATATGCTTCTCCCCTTGCATTTCCTCCATGAAGAACCAGGTTGTATATTATTTGTTCTAAATCCATCTGCATCACCTTTCTCTTTATTGTCTTGTGGCCTGCTCATCCTTTAAGAGTTGTGCTTCATACATCTTAAAGAATGGATAGTATATAAGCCCGGCTACAAGCATATCTACAAGCTGCAGCACTATAGCCTTCCAGTCTCCCCCGCTGGATATAAACCCGCTGAAGAATACAGGTACGGTAAAGGGAAGCTGTAAAAGCGGCCTGGCCACAATATTTGCGGCAAATGCGATATAATTTATTGTTACTACTACAGCCGGTGCAACCATAAACGGTATCATCAAAATTGGGTTTAATACAATTGGTGCGCCAAATATTACAGGTTCATTTATATTGAATATAGCTGGAACAAAGGCTGCCCTGCCAATAGCTTTAAGCTGTGCCGATGCTGACAGTAAAAACATTATAACCAAAGGCCATGTCGTACCTGAACCACCAAGATGTGTAAACACATGGAAAAACGGCTCCGTTACTATTCCTGGAAGAGGCTGACCTGCAGCAGCAGCTTGCGCATTGGCTGCAAGCTGATTCATCCAGAATGGATAAGCTATGGAAGAAACCACATTCATTCCATGGATACCCAACGACCATAAAAGCATCATGAGGATTATCTCCGCCAGAGCTGCAGGATAACTGTTAGACGCTGATACCAACGGTTTAAAAAGGTCTATAACAAGCTGAGGCAAGGTGATATGATAGTTAGCCCATACAATCCATTCAGCGCTCCATGCCAGTACAATCATAACAAACATAGGTACCAAAGCCATGAAGCTTCTAACAACATAGGGTGGCACCCCCTCAGGCATTTTTATTACCAGACCTCTCTGGTTGAAAAACCTCACCACAATAGCTGTTACTATGCCAACAATTATTGCAATAAAAAGACCTTGACCACCAAGATAATTCAGGGCGTCACCAAAACTAACCTTTGTGATGTCCTCCGCCGGGAAACTGGTTATCAAAAAGGCCAGCATGGATATTAAACCCGTTATAGCCTCGTCCTGATCCCAACGTGCGGCCAGGCTGTACGCAGTACCAAATGCAACCATAAGTGCCATTACACCAAATGTAAGGTTAAATGGTATCATAATCTGCCCCATAATTGGTTTTATGGCATTGGCCCATGCGTTTATCGGCCCCCAATTTAAGCCTGTAGGCGGGTTAGCTATTATAAGAAATATTGCACCGGTAAGTATTACCGGCAGTGCAAAACTGCTGAATGCATCACGTATTGCCTGAAGATATACGTTCTGAGCTATATTAGCCAGAACAGGCATTAATGATTCTTCCATCCATTTCATAAACCTGTTATTATTTAGCCTATCTCCATCCATTTACAGTTCCCTCCTCACTGGGCACTACCCTTTTTATTTGCAAGGTTGATTATTTGATCCAGTATCTTCTTACCGTCCATCACTGCAAAAGCCTGCATATCCACTACATCGACGGGTATATTGTATTTGCTGGCTATACCCTCAATCTCCTTTTTCAAGTGTCTAACCTGAGGCTCCAGTAATGCCACATCATATTTTTCTGCGTTTTTCTTAAACTCACCCGTGCCACCGGCATCAACAACAATATCGAGCCCTTGTTTTTTAGCTTCATCAGAAACCTTCTTAGCAAGAGAGCTGGATGTCGCTCCCCAGCTGCATAAAATCACAGCATGTATTGACATGGATATCACCTCTTATCTTTTATTGTTTCCCTTCAAGGCTTTATTTTCCAAATCTATCATCTTTATAAACAGCTTTTGCATATAATAAACACACAGTGTAAAAGAAAACCCAAACATCATCACTATTGCCCCATGCCAGAAGTCAATCTTTACCATGGTATATATGGATGCACCGCCCCAAACACCAAGTAACAGCAGATAAAAAACTCTCAACTGCGTTTTTGCAATCCCAAACATTTACATTACCATCCTTTTTATCTCATCCAAAAATTTGCCCCTGATAGCCTCCTCAATGACATTCTTCAGTTGTTTGTTATCTTCTGCAGCATTGATTTTATCTATCAACAAATTATCCTCTATCAAGGAGACGCTGATATCTCCCATCACCTCAATCCCTTCTCTGTCTTCCTCTGGAGCCAGCATTAAAAAAGCGGTTTTAATGGTCTCATTTTCATTCAATAGGTTTTTCATGGTTACTTTACCTGTTATCCTTCCTACCATTACCAGAGGATATTTAAGGCTATCAATGGTGCAGTGGTATATTACAAAACCTCTCCCAGGTAATATTATTTTCCCAAGGCTTTCCCTGTTTAAAAGCCTCTCTTTTATTGCATCCTTGCTGGTTATTAAACTGCGTCTTGAAAGGCAAGACAATAACTCATCAATCAACTCTTCTGAGGTTGTGCTGTTTAATTCTGTAATATCAATGCTGTCCAGCATA
The DNA here is from genome assembly GCA_030016635.1 of Thermoanaerobacteraceae bacterium. GTDB lineage: Bacteria > Bacillota > Thermoanaerobacteria > Thermoanaerobacterales > UBA4877 > JASEJQ01. The sequence continues at coordinate 43,791 of JASEJQ010000014.1, forward strand.
TTTAACATGTGTCTGCCATATCTGGCTATATGCATGATGTCATAATCTTTCTTTGTCTTATATTCATGTACGCTTCTATTCATTATTAGGTCGGTGTTTAGAGCATTTTTTATTTTCTCTATGTCCTCACTTAACAGTAAAGGATTTACAACAATACTCTTTATATTCATATTGTTTACCGGTATAGTTGATATTATCAGGTCTATATCCTCGTTTTTTATCCCTTCTTTTAACTTTAAACTGGATACAGCATCTACAACGTTGATTTGCGGGAACAACTGAAGCTTTGATAAAAGCATTCTAGATGTCCCTATACCACTGGCACATACCACAAGGACATTGTACTTTCTCGTGTTTCTTTCTTTTCTCTCAATAGCAGCACCAAAATGCATGGCAATATAGCCTATCTCATCGTCTGGTATAGGTATACCTGACTCACTCTTAAGAACCTCGCACACCTTTTTTGTTTTTTCATATAGGTCCATGTATTTTGTCTTTATATCTTCCAGCAGGGGGTTGCGAATGGCCAGGCCTGTGGACAACCTGTATAAAGCAGGCTCAAGATGGGTTAACAGGCCACTCCTTAGAAGTTCATCGTCTTTAAATGACGTACCAAAAATTTTCTCAGCCTCACTTATCAAAGAGTCTGCTAAATCACTAAGCTCGCTCCTATTACCTGTGTCCACATTGGCTCTGTATCTGGCCCCACGCAGGTGCACTGTTATATATCCTATCTCACCCTCAGGAATTTTAATCTTTAGCTCATCCTCAAGATACCCTGCAAGTGCCATGGCATAAGCGTATTCTTCAGTATCCCTAAGTTCATTTAGTTTATCTGTCTCTATCTCTATACTTTCACCAGACTCAAGTCTTTTTATTGCCAGTGCCAGATGTATAATAAGCCCCATATATGAACTCTCTGCAATATAAAAGTCCAGTTCATTGGAAAGCATGGCAACAGATTTCTCAATGGCAACAACAGTTTTCTGGTCAATAACATCCAAAAAGTGACTACTAAAACTCAAATCATTTTTTGTCCTCTCAGGATTAGCCCTGTTCAAAAACTCAACAAGGGATTCTGTATCTATATTTTCATACAAAAAATCAGTAATAGCTTTCCTGAAGTCACTCTCGTCCCCAGTAACTGAAACACCAAACCCAGGCTTTGTAACAAGTAAAAGATTATGAGCTTCAAACCACTTCTCCAATTCTTTCAAGTCATAGCTTACAGCCGCTACCGATACACCAAACTTTTTTGCAAAATACTCAAGCTTTATAGGCTCCTTCAACTGGAGCAGTTCAGACAATATCAAGGTCCTGCGCTTATCAGCATCAAAGTCCAGTCGAACACCAAGCAAATCCATCCTTAGTTTTTTCAGATTGTTTGTCTCGCCCTCGAGCGTTAATCTTTCTGATGAATTTAATATGGCTATCCCATAACTTCCTATTGCTTTATTAATTGCATTGATTTCCCTATATACTGTCCTTCTGCTGACATCATATCTATTGCATATTTTTTCAATGTTTAAACTTTCACCTTCAATTAATTTATTTAAAATCTCAAACTGACGTGCACTCAGTTTAATCATGGTGGCCACCTTCTAAATGACATAAATTTAATAATTATTTTTCACCACACTTATAATTATATATCCAAGATTATAAAATTCAACAATAAGATATATAAGGCATGGCAGACCATGTGTGACATAAACTTAATTACTTCAAACATTAAGGAAGTCTCACAACGAAATGACCAAGTTTAATCACCTTTACAATATTTAAAGATATGAGAAATTGTGCTTTTATCTCCTGTAAAGAGGCTTGAATCTGAAACGGCCAATATCATCACTTCCTCATTTTTGGGCATAAAAATACCGCCTCGACCTTATAATGTCTTAGCGGTTTTGCTTTATATTATACCGTTTTAATGCCAACACTTTTAAGTATTTCAAGATTTATTTTGACTGTTATTCTCAAATTAAATTAGTCCAAAACTATCAAAATTTCTCAGATTAAATAATCCTGTGATAAAATTAATGCTAAAGTAATGTGAGAAATAATTCTCACGTTGTTTTAGCATTAATTTTATGGAGGGATTTTTATGCAGATGATTTTCCATGTAGAGGATACTGAAGAATATTTGCATAAGGGCAAGGACTACAAGTTCCCTGAGCCGCCGGACATATGCCCTCATCCTGACTGTAAGAGCAGGGTAAGATTAAAAAAACATGGCTTTTATTACCGGTACTATTCAGATGGGTCAAGATATATTAAGATAGCCATAAGAAGATATATATGCCCTGTATGCAGGAAGACTGTCTCATTCCTACCCGATTTCTGCCTTCCACATTTTCAGTATTCTATTGACTTGATTGTAAGGTCAGTTAAAGAGACTATATCAAGAGATACAACCATCAGCTCCTTTATCGCTAAGCTGAGAGAATTTTCTCCAGAGACGGTG
>JASEJQ010000015.1 GCA_030016635.1 Thermoanaerobacteraceae bacterium
CTGTTGTTACACAAAAATATGAATTAGTCCATATCTTGCCCCTTGCCTTTAATTCAGGAAACTGCTTTGATATTCTAAATCCTGTTACACCTTTTATTTTATTCATCAATTCAGCAGGGCTATATTGTGGAATTGCACTAATTTGCAAGTGTATGTGATCTGGCATTATTTCCATCGCAAGTATATCATAATTGTATTTTTCGCTTAATTCTATTATTGTATTTTTTATTAAATCAACAACTTTAGGATCATCTAATATTTTTCTCCTGTATTTTGGTATCCAAACAAAATGATAGTTGATTAAAAACTTAGCATGTCTTGTTGTTTTATATTGCATATTCATCCCCGTCACAAGTAACGGGGCTTTCTGCTAAGCTTCAGGTAAAGCGACCCCTTCATAACCTGTAACCTAAACAGTATTTATGAATAGTATGTAATAGAAGTATGATAAGAGGTGATGTTTGATGACGAACTATTACCCCGGATACCCCTATGAAGATAAATTCGGTAGGCCGGAACTCACCGAGGCCTATGTTCTTCCGCAGATATTCTGCCAAATGTATAGCCTTGAAGAGGGCCTGAGAGAAGGTACAATCTTCCCCGAACTCAACAGGCCATATAAGAAGGGGGGACCCATATGGAAGAGAGCAGAATAAATATATTAAAGTCATTGCAAGAGGTAGGTTTTGCCGTGATAGAGCTTGAGCTCTATTTGGATACCCATCCTGATGATATGAACGCCCTCGCAGCATATAACAACCTGGTGACACAGCAGCAAAATATTATGATGAACTATGAAAGAATGTATGGCCCTTTAAGAAATAACAGCACCCAGAGCTGCTATCCATGGCAGTGGATAAATGACCCGTGGCCCTGGGAAATAAAGTATTAGGAGGGATGGGAAGTGTGGGTCTATGAAAAGAAACTGGAATACCCGGCAGACGTTGAAAGGATAAACCCAAGGCTTGCAAAAGAAATTATAGCGCAGTATGGAGGCCCTGATGGTGAGTTAGGTGCATCACTGCGGTACCTAACTCAGCGATTCACCATGCCGTCCAATTACGGCAAGGCTCTTTTGACAGACATAGGCACAGAGGAACTGGCTCATCTGGAGATTATTGCGGCTCTGGTATATAAGCTGACAGATGGTGCTTCCATGGAAGAGCTTAAAAAATATGGATTTGACGACTTTTATGCCATAAGGGATAAAGCCATATTCTACACAGACCCTACAGGAAATCCATGGACTGCCGCATACATCCAGGCCCATGGCGACCCGGTGGCAGACCTTCATGAAGACCTGGCAGCAGAGCAAAAGGCCAGAGCAACCTATGAGCACCTTATGGACCTTACCGATGATAAAAAGGTGTGGAATACCTTGGCATTCTTAAGAGAAAGGGAGGTCATACATTTCCAGAGATTCGGAGAGGCCCTGGATAAAATACAGGACGAATTAAAATGTAAAAAAGTATTTTAAATAAGCTCCCCGGGAATAATAAACCCGGGGTGATTTAGTGTGAAGAGAAAAATAGCGGCTTTTTTGATGATATCCATACTCATATTGTCTTTGACATCCTGTTCTACATTAAAGCGTATAAGCGGTGGTGAGAAGAGCAAGGAGCAGACGCAGAACCTTGATAACGGTCCCCCTCCGGCTTTATTAAACCTGGAAAAAGATCTGGACAAGATGATGACTAAGGTAGAGGAGCAGGTATTAAAAACCCCAGAAGAGCAACCTCCGCAGCAAGATCAAGGGCAGCAACAGGGCAAACAGTCAGGCGGCGGGCAAGGTGGACAATCGCAACAGGGCAGCGGAAAGGCAGGTAAATCAGATCAGCAAGGTGATGGCGGGGGAAGCCAGCAAGAAAGCGGCCAGGCCAACTCCCAGCAGAATCCGAATGATATATCCAAAATGCTCCCAGAACTTGAAAGAGAAATACAGAACATACACAAGACATGGAACGGTCTTCAACCTGAACTTCTAAAAAGGGGAGTAGACAAGACAACCATTGGCAGTGCCTCTGAAACATTGAACAAGGCCACCACTGTAATGGATACCAAGGATGGCCTGGCCTTCCTCAAAGCAATCAATGAGTTCTACAGGTTCATGCCAGACATAGAAGAAAAGGTAAAGTCTCAGACCGTTCCAGGCCTAAAAAGACTCACATACTACACCAGAGACATACTGTACTCCACCTTCAGCGGAGAGCTAAAAACAGCAGTCAGTGATATATCTATGATAACGGACGAATGGAAGGCTGTAAAACCGCAACTCAAAAAAGGCAGTGAAAATGAGACAAATAAACTGGAGACATCCATAGATGAACTCAAAAACTCCTTAGACGAGAAAAACAAGAACCTAATAAAAATTAAGTCAAAGATCGTATTAGAAGACATAAAAGCGTTGGAAGAAAAACAAAAAAAATAATTCAGGTGTCACCCCCATATATACTCTCATAGAATATATGGAGGTGATATATATGAGCTTTCCATTACCTGAAACCTGCAGCGGTTTCTTATATGAAGTAATGCCTGGCGACACAATGTATGACATTGCCAAAAATTCGGGGTGGACCTGCGCACCCTTATAAGGTCCAATCCACAGGTGGATGACCCTGATGTAATATATCCCGGCCAGATTATATGCATACCAGAACAGAGCGAGGCTGTGAGGGAATATCACATGTCCAGTTCACCATCCCCACGTATTGTACTGCCAAACCATGGCCCAATCAACGTAACAAGGCCGGATAACAGGCTCCTTCCCATGCTTTTTGACCTTTTTGCCGGGCCTAAGAGCGAGCTCACACTAACACTGCAGGAGCACAATCATCACATGCACTATATGGTCTTTGAGCCCAAGGAGGTAGGCCCTTACCTTGAGGCAATAGGTGATACAGATATGCACCATATGCATGAGCTGGGTCAGATAATATTAAAGATGGGCTATGAGATTCCTTATGAATACCCCTGTGATTCCGGCTGGAAATACTGGAGTTCTGACCATGTATATGTTGGTACCGGCCTGAGAGACAGACTGCAGTCCGATATAGAAATTAAAAGGGCGGGTGTGGATGCGTATAACAAAATCCTGGCTATGAATCCAGAACAGTCAATACGGGATGTAATAATCCATATAAGGGATGAGGAACTGCTTCATATCGATGTATTAAATAAGCTCATAAGAAAGTATGCATAAAACCCGGGCAATAATCCCCAGGCTTTTATCCTCTTTCACCTCTTCTGGCCATAAGTCTCAAACTTTTCCATCATCATCTCCATCTCATCGTCCGGAAGGACTGCAGGCTTACCGATACACTTTGTCCTGTAATAGATCTCTGCACAAAACTCAACCTTTTCTGCAGTATTAAAGGCCGAGGGTAAAATCTAATTTCCATGTCAGTTTATCTTGCCACTCACATCAATCTATAAAATACGGACCACATATAATTGATATTACACAAGAATTATCATATAATAATACAAGAATAATTTATTTTTTGAGGTGATTACTATGATTATTAAGTCTTCTACAACCCTTAGAAATAATTACGGTTTAATTTCTTCCCTCGCACATGAGGTGGATGAGCCGATTTACATTACTAAAAATGGGGAGGGTGACCTTGTGGTAATGAGCATTGAGGCATTTGAGAAAAGGGAGCAGTTAATTCGACTTCGTTCCAAACTGATGGCTGCAGAACAGTCTCGACTATCCGGCGAACCAACAGTTTCTTTAGACGAGGCAAAGAGACGGCTTGAGGAGAAATACAACAATGCAGAAGTATAGTGTTGAAATCCTGCCACCAGCGTGGATAGAGCTTGATGAAATTGCGGAGTATCATCTCCACACCGTTGGTATTAATTCCGCAAAAAAAGTTACCGATAATATTATCTCAGCCCTTGAACGACTTAAGCAGTATCCACTGTCATGTCCCTATGTCCCCGATGAAGAATTAAGGATGCAGGAATACCGGATGCTTGTATGTGACAAATATGTTTGCTTTTACAAGCTGATTGGCAATACGGTTTATGTCTATCACATCGTCCATGGCTCAAAGGAGTATTCAGCCTTGTTTAAAACAAAATAACCAGTTTCATATAAGAGATGAAAAACTGCTTCATATCGATGTATTAAATAAGCTCATAAGAAAGTATGCATAAAACCCGGGCAATACCCGGGCTTTTGTTCCCTTTCATTTTTTCTGACCGTAAGTCTTAAACTTTTCCATCATCAGCTCCATCTCATCGTCCGAAAGGACCACAGGCTCACCGATACACTTTGTCCTGTAATAGATCTCTGCACAAAACTCAATCTCTTCTGCAGTATTAAAGGCCGAGGGTAAATCAGGACCAACTGTTAAAAGACCATGGTTGGCAAGCAGGACGGCGTTTCTATCCTTCATTCCTTCAAAGGCATTTTCAGCAATCTCTCTTGTACCAAATGTGGCATACTCTGCGCATCTCACGTCCTTACCTGCGAAGGCTACCAGATAATGTACCGCTGGGATTGTCCATCTGAGACAGGAAATAACTGTAGAATAAGTAGAGTGTGTATGAACCACAGCTCCAACGTCTTCCCTCTTTCTGTAAAATATCCTGTGCATCTCATACTCACTGGATGGCTTTCTTGTTCCGTCTACTATCTTTCCCTCAAGGTCCATTATGACAACGTCCTCCGGCTTTGTCTCAAAGTAGTCAATCCCGCTTGGGCTTATCGCCATAAGGCCCTCTTTCTTATTAAAGATACTGAGATTGCCACCTGTGCCGGTTGTAAGATTATGTGTTATAAGGTTCTTTCCATACGCAACAATTAAATTCCTCTCTTCTTCAAGTAGCATAAACCAAACCCTCCTCAAGTTTTTAAGTTAAATTAAATAACCTCATTCTGGTGCAGTTTATAATATTTTTTGTATTTACGCCTTTCCCTCAATAAACCATAATCTTCAATACCTGTCAAGTACTTGTCTATAACCTATGTTATTTATAAATTTGGATATATAATGAAATTTATATCGTCCGCCAAATTTTTAACCAATTTTTAACCTTTTCCCTCAATATTAAATGCTATAATGTATCCAGGTGGTAACAATGAAGAAAATACTGTCAATTGTCATTATAGTGATTGCCCTTATACTGCTTTATCTCTATGCTGCACCCTTTAAATACCTGGATAAGGATAACGTCACCGTATTCATGTGGGACCATGGATTTTGGGCGAAGTGTATGGATGGTGCAGAGTATGTTTCTGATGGACTTATGAAAGACATAACGACGGATGGGGATTATATCTACTACATAACGGGTGGGAGAAAAGGTAAATACGGAGATACACTGCATATATTTGATTTAGACAACCGGGCAGAGCTCAAGGAGATACATATGCCTGACAGGATGCCGTGGAAGATAGACAGCGGCGATGTAGACGGGGATGGGAAAACCGATATTTTAGTGCTCATGTATAAAAAGACGCTCTTCGACCCGGTCCTGGATAACAGACCATTTGTGTATACCTTCGATGGTCATCTTTATGCCAAATGGCTTGGCTCCAGGCTTTCCCATCCCATGCGGGGCGCCTACTTTTGGGATGTAGATGGGAATGGTGTCGATGAGCTGGTTTCGTTGGAATACGGCAGGGACGGGAAAAGAATAAGTGGTGTATATGAGTGGGACTCCTTCGGCTTCGTGTTGAAAAATGTTAAAGAAATGGGGTATTTTAAATGAAAAGACTCATATCATTGATCCTTTTGCTTGCTCTATTGCTCACGGCCTGCGCCTCTGGAGGTGCACCTTCGGAGAATGCTGAAAAACAAGAGCCGGTTGATGTCAAACCAGAAGGGGCTTCATTTACTATTGATAGGACATATGCTCCTGTTGCTGTAAACCCGGTAAATCAGGATTATGCGATTGAGAAACTGGATGACATTGTAAACCTTCCCCAGTTCGGTGATTTTACGGAGAACCAGAAAAGGAGGCTTCTTAATGACTATTTCTTTATAGCACCATCTGACAAGGAACAGCTTTTTTATACCTATGAGCTTAACAGCTATAACAATATCCCCAGCTTTATAACCTCCGACAGCATCCTGCATTCCTTCCATATGTTTTATGACTACACCCTGAGGACACTGGAGAGCGAGCACCTTGCCGCCCTGCTGGAAGACATGACATCCAGGATGTATCAGGATTCAGTAAGGTTATATGGCGAGGTTAAAGACCAGGAGTTAAAGGCGGCCGCCGGTAAGAATATAGCCTATTTTGCCGTGGCCATGAACCTGTTGGCCCCAGATAAGGATATAGTCCTTCCAAAGGAAATTCAGACAATGGTGGAAAAAGAGCTGGAAAAGGTGAATGCCGCAGAGGGTAGGGGCCCCTCCGACATATTCAACTTCGACCTGGACTATACCCAGTTTAAACCCCGTGGCCACTATACCCGCTCTGACAAACTGCAGAGGTATTTTAAGGCATTTATGTGGTATGGGACCGTACCATTCCCCTTTGAAATAAACGAGGCACCGGCATATGATTCCATACGCCAGGCCGCTATGATGGCCATAAGCACAATAAATGACCCTGAGGCCTATAAAGACTACAAAGAGCTGTATGATATAACCAGCTTTATGGTGGGGCGTACCGACGACCTTAATATCTACGACTACGAAAAGCTTTTAAAGGCAGCCATGGGGGATGATATGAGGGTTGAGAGGCTCAGCGACACATCGATACTGGACAGCATAACAGCAGAAGCAAAGAAATTGCCGCCTCCAATGATTCAGCAGGACCTTTTGAATATCCCGGGCGGAATCCAGTTTAGATTTATGGGTCAGAGGTATATACCAGACTCACGGATTTTACAGGAACTCACGCATTTTAAATACAGGCCGTTCCCCAAGGGCCTGGATGTTATGGGCATACTGGGTTCAGATAAGGCACACAGCCTTCTCTTTGACTACTACAATGAGGATGAAAAATGGGGTAAATATGCAGAAAACTATGATAAGATGGACGCCGAATTTAATTCACTCAGCGATGAGGAATGGCGTGATAACATATACTCTGGCTGGCTGTGGTCATTAAAGGTACTGTTTGAAAAAAGTGACTCCAGCCCTTCATTCATGAAGAAGGAAAGCTGGAACAGCAAGCAGCTTATAACGGGCCTATCAAGCTGGGCCGAGCTAAGGCATGACACCATCCTCTATGGTAAACAGTCTGGTGCAGAGAGAGGTGATGGCTACAGCGGATATACTCCTACAGGGTATGTGGAACCTGTGCCTGAATTCTACAACAGGCTGCTCTGGGTTAACGACACCCTGAAGGCATACGTTGAATATATTGGAAATGCCGGAGAAAACGATAGGATTCAAAGACTATCAGAAGGTCTTAATCAAATGGGTGACACACTTAAGAGCCTGCGTGATATATCCACAAAAGAGCTGGAGGGGAAAGAGCTTACCCAGGATGAGTGGTACTTTATATATGACTATGGTGCCCTCTTAGAGGCCTTAGCCTCATCCACCATAGAGGGTGAGGGAGGCCAGCCTGTACGCTGGTTTGAGATAACCTCAGAGACAGACAGAAACATGGCATGTGTGGCTGATGTCCATACCTCCTATAATGAATGTCTGGAAGAGGGGGTCGGCCAGGCCAATGAGATATATGTGGCTGTGCCTATAATGGGAAAGATATACTTAACCCGCGGTGCCTCATTCTCATACTATGAGTTTACATGGCCAACAGATGACCGCCTCACCGATGAGAAGTGGCAGGATCTTTTAAAGGATGGCCAGGCCCCTACAGTGCCTGACTGGGAAAAGGCACTCATAAGTGACGAGAAATCTGAGATACCGCCGGCAGAGATAGAGTGAGGTAAACTGTCCAAAGTAGGCAAAGTCGGCATGTAAAGGCTGGAGGCACCTTAAAGTTAGGAATCAAAAATAATTTATTATAACCTGTCTTTCCGGCACTCCTTGCAGTACCCATATACCTCAAACCGGTGACCTGTAGGCATAAAACCTGTTTCATCAAGCACCTGCTTTAGTTCAATCAGGGGGCAGAAGTCAAAGGATATGGTCTTTCCACAGTTTTTGCATACTAAGTGGTGGTGGTGCTCCTCCTCATCCCTGTATGCAAAGAGGGTGTTACCTGTCCCATCCGTCATCTCGCATATAAGCCCTACGGACTTTAGCGTCTCAATATTCCTGTATATTGTGGAAAAGTTGATGTGAGGCCAGGCCATGCTGGCCTCTTTATAAAGCTCCTGGGCTGTCATGGCCCTATGTGCATCTCTCAATGTATCTATGAGTACCCTCCTCTGATGTGTCAGCCTTACACCCTTTTCTCTGAAACTCTTCTCAATGTCCATTATTCCCTGCCCCTCTTCCAAAGCAGTACAACTACTAAGATAAGCACAGATGTTATGACTATAGTACCTCCAGGGGCTAAGTTCCATATAAAGGAGGCTATGAGACCCACTATCACAGACACCAGGGCAACAATTATGGAGATGGCCATGGTAGCCTTAAAACTCTTGCCTATCTGTATGCCCACCGCTGCCGGTATCACCATGAGCGAGGACACCAGAAGGGTGCCCACCACCCTGATGGAGAGTGCCACTGTAAGTGCAGTCAGTATTGTAAAGAATATGTTTATTGCCCCTGTATTCACCCCCGAAAACTTAGCTGCGTCCTCATCAAAGGTCATGTAGAAGAGCCGCCTGTATATATATATCATGGATAGAAGTATGAATATCCCTACGGCCAGTATGAGCCAAAGGTCTGCTGGGGTCACCGCTACAATAGAACCAAACAGATAGCTGAAAATGTCCACGTTGAATGCCCTGCCAAGACTTATCAGGATGGTGGCCAGGCCTATCCCTCCGGACATTACCACAGCTAAGGATATCTCGGCATATTTCTTAAAATAATTCCTTAGAAATTCAATAAACAATGCCGCCAGTGCCGACATAACAAGAGCGCCTAAGAAGGGATAAAATCCCAGAAGCATCCCTGCTGCCACGCCGGAGAGTGACACATGGGACAGAGCGTCCCCTATCATGGACATCCTCCTTAAGACTATAAAGGTACCTATTATGGAGCATATTATGGCAATCATTATCCCTGCTGCAAAGGCCCTCTGCATGAAGGCATAGCTCAATATATCCATCCTGCATCACTCCTCATCATAGATTCTATAGCCGAACACCTCTGCCAGATGTTCCTGGGTAAGATCCGGCGTGTTGTGGACATGCACCTTCCTGTTGCCTACACAGGCCACCTTAGTTGCCCTCTTTAAAATAGCATTTATATCATGACTCACCATGACAATGGTAAGGTTATATACCTTCTGCGTATCATCCAAGAGCTCATAAAATTCTGCCTCTGCTATGGCATCCACTCCGGTTGTGGGTTCGTCCATGAAGATTATCTCCGGTGACCCTATGAGGAGCCTGGCTAAAAACACCCTCTGCCTCTGCCCACCAGAGAGCTCACCTATAAGCTTATGCTTTACACTGCCCATTCCCACCATGTCCAGCACATTCTCAGCCCGGCGGTGCAGCTTGCCACCTCCTATCGGCCTCAGCCATTCCCTCATTCCTGTCATCACTATTTCTTCCACTGTTGCAGGAAATGCTGTATTGATGTGAGCGGCGTACTGTGAGAGATAACCTACTCTCCCCCAGTCGTTAAACCTCCTTATATCTTCACCAAAGAGCCTTACCGTGCCCTTCCAAGGCGTAAGCTCCCCTAAAGCTATCTTCATCAAAGTAGACTTCGCAGCACCATTTGGGCCTATAATGGCCATATAGTCTCCCCTCTCCACCTCGAAGTTCACATCTTCCAGGACGGGGACGCTGGTATATCCAAACGTCACATCTTTTAACTCCAGAATCTTTTCCATACTACTTCACCAACGCTTTCTTTAAATTCTCCAGGTTCTCTTCCATAAGGGAGAAATAGTCCTCGCCCCTGGCCTTTTGCTCATCCGTAAGCCCCTCTACAGGATCTAACACCAGTTTTTCTATACCGGTCTCATTTGCTATAGTGTCCGCCAGCCTCGGAGTGGTAAGGGGTTCAAAGAATACATATCCGATGTTGTTATCTTTAATAAATTTGATTATCTCTGCCATCCTCCCGGGAGATGGCTCTGAACCAGGGGAAACTCCAGTTATAGACACCTGGTTGAGGTCATAATCCTCGCAGAGATATGCAAAGGCGGCATGAGTTGTAATAATGTCACGATACGTAGCCTTTGACAGCGTCTCCCGGTATTTTCTATCCAGGTCATCAAACCTCTTTTCCAGCGCCTTATAGTTTTCCGTATAATAGTCGGCATTTTCAGGGTCATCCTTTATCAGGGCCTTATAGATCTTCTCTGCCTGCTGCTTTGCCCTGACAGGACTTAACCATATATGAGGGTCATTGTTTTTGGCTATCCCCTCTCCGGTATTTACCACCAGCACACCTTCATTGCTCAGTGAATCCTCTACCCTCTCAGCCCAGGCCTCCAGTCCACCTCCATTGAATACGAAAACATCGCTTCGTTCCAGTTCTGCCATGAGGTGTGGAGACGGTTCATACTCATGGGCATCTACTCCTGTTGGTATTATCTGGGTAGCGTTTATGCAGTCTCCAGCTATCTTCATTGTAAAATCATACAGAGGGTATGTTGTGATATACACATTGAGTTTCTCATTCTCTGTCCTGGGTTTAGTGGTTGCACAGCCTGTCATCAGCATGAGAACAGCAATTAATATAATAGTTATTCGTTTCATATATTCACCTCCAGTTGCAAATTATTTGCATCTACACAAATATTATACCATGCAAATATTACCAGTGTCAAATCAACAAAAAAGCCGGATTACTCCGGCTTATCCATGTTCTCTAAATATGCAACCATCTGGTCATAATTCATGGCTGAGTTTACCACGGCCTTTATTACACCATTTTCATCAATAAACATGCTCTCAGGTATGAAGTATATGTTATAGACGTAGCCCACCGCCAGATCACTGTCCATGAGTATGGGGAAATCCAGCTTATTCTCTGAGATAAACTGCTTTACCTTTTCGGTGTCCTCTCCTAAATTGATTCCGTATATTAATATCTTATCCCCATATTCCTTGTAAAACCTGTTTATCTCCGGCATCTCCATGCGGCAGTATGGGCACTCTGTGGTCCAGAAGTTTAAAAATACCTTTTTGCCCTTAAGCTTGCTTAATGTTACCTCGTTGCCGTTCAAATCTTTGAGTGTAAAATCCGGAGCGATATTCCCCACATTAATCCCCACCTCAGGGGCAGCTAAGTCACTCTCCTCCGGCGTTACCTCACGTGTATCGCTGTTGTCCTGTCCTGCCTCTACTGCCTGTTCCTCCTTCGGTGGAGCAGTGTTATCTTTACTGTTTGCAGAGCCACATGCTGAAGCTAACATCATGGCAAATACTATGAGAAAAACTAATAAAATATTCTTTTTCATAAGACACCTCCATTATAGAAAATAACTGCTCACCCTTATAATAAGACCGGTATAGATGAGTATGCCAAATATAATGAGGATGATACCACTGGCAATCTTTATATAAGGGAGATATCTGTTAATACTTTTGTAGATGTCGAAAAATCTGTCTATGGCCAGGCCAAGGGAGTATATACTCAGCAGCCATATACCCATCCATATAGTATTGCTCATCCCTGCATATATCAATATGGAGCCAAGTATAGGTCCCATACAGGGTGTCCACCCTGCAGCAAAGGAAAGCCCCAGCAGGAATGAGGAAATCAGCCCTGTATTCTCTCCCGGCTCAAAGGCCTTATATTCACGAGATAAGAAATACGACTGTATAAGGCCGGTCTGGTATATCCCAAAGAGTATAACTATCACTCCGCCTATCTTCCTGAAAATGAGCATATTGCCTCTTAAAAATCCCCCTATCAGCGTGGCCGAGGCACCAAGTGATATAAAAACTATGGAAAAACCCAGTACAAAACTTATAAGCCCCCAGAGCCTTTTTTCTTTCTCTCCACCTGCCACATAGGATACATAGCCCGGCAGAAGCGGTACAATGCATGGTGAAAAAAAAGAAAATAACCCTGCTGTGAATGAAGCTATAACTGAAACCTCTCCCATAAACACCCCTCCCCCATAGGGCTTTTATTTTTAGTATACCATATGATTCGCCAAATACAAAAAATAATCTTATCTTTTCTTCTTATAATACCTCAGCCTGTAAGAAGGATAGAAATACCCAAACCAGATGGAGGAATAAGACTGATAGGCATACCCACAGTAGTAGATAGACTAATACAGCAGGCCATAGCCCAGACACTATCAGGAAAAAGTTGGTTGGTGTAGCTATTGCTTGTTGAAAAAAGTTCTATTAATTTATCAAAGAACAGTTTATTTGAAGGTTTAATATTTCCTGTTTAAGGCCTTAAACCTTAACTGGAAATTCTCTATAAATCATATTATACGAGGGGATAGAAAAGGGCATAGAAAAAGGAATAGAGAAAGGTGCAAAAGAGCGCAATATAGAAATTGCAAAAAAATTACTTAAAAAAGGTATGAGTATAGATAAAATCGCAGAACTTTCAAAAGAGAAAATAGCAAAGTTGATTAATTAATTACCAATAAAAAAACACCCCACCTTGATAAAAAGGTGGAGTGTTTTTTGCGCTTATTCAATAATTGTATCTGTCAAAACTAATTTAACTTCATTTGCAATAGAATCGCCTACAGGGCAGGTTTTTTCTATAAATTTTACAAATTCTTCTACTTTTTCTTTTGGCGAGTCTGTTTTTATGTGCATTTTAAATCTTATCTCTTGAAATCCTGGCCTTACATCAGCTTTACCCATGAATCCGTCCAAATCAATGTCTCCTTCTAATTCAACCCAAAAACCTTGAAGGTTTATGCCTTTTGCTTTTGCAAAAGCTGCTGCTACAATTGATTGGCATGACCCAAAAGCACAAAGAAGAGCCTCTACAGGATTCATTCCTTTATCCGTACCGCCTAATTCTTTAGGTTCGTCTAAGATTATTTTAAAACCTCTTACCTCACTTTCAACTGCCAAACCCTCTGGCAATTTTCTTGAAACTGCTTTAAAGGTTTCAATTGCCATTTTAAACTCCTCCTTTTATTTTTCAAAATTTATATATTTTGAAAGCTCCATAAGAGCTTCGAAAGCATATAGATAAATGGCGCTAAAAATTACACTTTGTGTATAGACTCTCCAAAGATGTCTTTAACAGCTTCCATAATAGTTTCACTTCGGGTAGGATGAGAATAAACCGCTTTCTTCAAAGCTTCTGCATCCACGCCTTCCTGGCAGGCTGTTGAAAGTATATGGATAAGTTCAGAAGCTCCACTACCTACCACCCACGCGCCGACTACTTCTCCTTTTTCGTTTGAAATTACTTTTGCAAAACCTTCCGTCTCTCCATATGTCTTGGCTCTTCCATTGTGTTCAAAATTAAATCTTCCTACTTTTATGTCTTTAAACTTCTTTCTCGCTTCCTCTTCAGTATAGCCAAAATACCCAATCTCAGGCTCTGTAAATACTGCTGCAGGTATCTTCATATAGTCTAAAGCATTTGATTCACCGAAAATGTTGTCAACTGCTACTTCCCCTTGTGCTGATGCAACATGTGCCAACATCATTTTTCCTGTGACATCACCTATGGCATAAACGCCTTCTACATTTGTCCTCATGTGCTCATCAACTTTAATTGATCTTCCTTCAAATTCTAATAATTCTGCAATTGGACCAATATCTGTATTTAACTTTCTCCCTATTGATACAAACACTTTATCTGCGTATATATGTTTTATATTTTCACCATTTTTAACAGATACTATGCTTCCGCCGTTTTCTTCTTCATCTATTCTATCAACTGTTGAAGAAGTGTATATCTTAATTCCTCTTCTTTGAGCCACAGTCCTAATAAAAGAACTTATCTCTTTATCAAGTGTAGGAAGAATGTCTGGCATCATTTCTACAACAAACACTTTCACACCAAATTGATTCATTATAAAGGCGAATTCCATGCCTATTACTCCGCCACCTATAATGCACAAGCTTTGAGGCAAAGAAGTCATTTCAAGAATAGTATCGCTATTCATGACATTTTTGGAATTAATGCCTTCAATAGGAAGTTCAGCAGGTGATGACCCGGTTGCAATGATAATATTTTTCGCTTTAATTTTGTTTTCTCCAAACAATACATTCTTTTCTTTGTCAACCTTTGCTTCATCGTAAAACAAATCCACTCCATTTGCTTTAAGCAAAGCATTTATGCCCTCTATAAGCTCTCCTACAATGTCATCTTTTCTTTTTACATTTTTAGCATAATCAAAAGAATTCACTTTCACATCAAATCCAAATTCCCCTGCTCGTTTTAAAATGTCATACACTTCAGCTATTCTCGCATAAGCTTTTGTGGGTATACACCCTCTGTTTAAACAGGTCCCCCCTAATTTATCCTTCTCAAACAAAGCGACTTTTGCACCTTTTTTAGCAGCTTTAATAGCAGCCACATACCCACCCGGTCCTGCCCCTATGGCAGCTAAATCATATTCTTTGTATTCATACTTAATTTCTTTTTGTGTGGCAGAAGGCTTGACTTCTTCAGACTGTGTAATAATTGCAATGACATCCCCCGGCTCAACTGTGCTTCCAGCAGAACAAACAATTTTTGAAATAATACCTTCGTAATCACTATACACTTCAAAACTCATTTTGTTTACTGCTACATCACACAAACAAGCCCCTTTTTCTATGTATTGTCCTTCTTCTACATACCATTTTGTAATTCGCCCGCTTTTCATTGTATCTGACAAAGCAGGTACTTTTATCTCTATTTCCATCAATATACCTCCAATTCCGTCTCTCTTAGCAATTTTGCCCACCAACAATATCTCATTTAACAGACCCCACCTTGGTGGAAGGGGGCCGAATTTGATAAAATAAAAACGATGATTATTTAACAATTTTTCTTATATATATCTTATCACTTTGTCGTTAGAAATTCAACAACCTAAAAATATTTTTTAAACCCTATCAAAACATCACTTCGATTAAATTGTCAACAGTTATGTTAGCAAAATAATCGTTTATATCAATATTTGAAAGCACTTTTCTTATCTCTTCCTCTGAATGTTTTACACCTTTTAGAAGATTTTCTAATTCTGACACATCGTATTTCCCAAAAAAATCTCCATAAATTTTTATATCTTTTATTGTCCCTTTTCCAACGTTTAAATTTACTTCCACAGTGCCACTGACAAATTTCTTTTCATTTTTAAAGCTGTAATCAGGGGATGTTCCAAAATTCCATTCCCATGTACTGTATTTTTCTCTAACCAATTTTTCTATCTTTTCCAAATCCTCTTGTGTAAATTCATACAATTCGTTGCCACCACTTTGCTTTCTAATATGATTCATAATAAGGTCTATAAATTGTTCTATTGTAATAGGCTCTTTTAAATGCTCGCTTATATTTGTAACTCTTTTAGATACAGACTTTACGCCTTTATCTTCAAATTTAACTGGCCTTACTTTCAGTGCCGCTGACAAATCGGTAATACTTGAAGAAAACAAAAGGGTTCCATGATGTAATATCTTATTTTTATAGTAATACTGTGCATTTCCTGAAAATTTTTTGCCGTCAATTGTTAAATCGTTTCTCCCTGAAAACTCAGCATTTACTGAAAGTTTTTTGAGCACATCTATTATTGGCTGTGTAAATCTTTTAAAATCGCTAAAACTGTTGACATCATCGTTTACTATAAAAGTAAAATTTAAGTTACCAAGGTCGTGAAAAACTGCTCCTCCTCCTGACAATCTTCTGACAACTGGAATTTTATGTTCTCTCACATAATCTAAATTTATTTCCGCTAAGGTGTTTTGATTTTTGCCTACTATAATGCTGGGTTCATTTCGCCACAGCATAAAACACTCTTCTTCAAATTCTTTTAAAACATATTCTTCTGCTGCTAAATTAAAATAGGGACTTGTGTTTTTATTGTAAATATATAACATACCCACTTCTCCTTGTCTTGATTTTAACGATTATTGACTATTAAGACGAGTAGTAACCAAAAGGTTCTACAGGGGGAAGCAAGAGCTTCCGAGCCATTGTTAAGGCTTATATAACAATTATACCAGAGGATACACCTAAAGTTAATATAGGGCCAAATAAACAGGATACTACAACCACAAATTCTCTCAATAGTCCCATAATACCCAAGGCCCTCAACAATAAATACCTTGAGGGCCTTGGGTACGTAACTCTTACAAGCATGTATCAGAAAGTGCATAATTTCTAACGAACCCCGTATGCCGAACGGCACGTACGGTGGTGTGAGAGGGGATAGATGAGTTAATCATCTATCCCCTCCTCGATTACATATTCTTCATGGCGTTATAAACTGCAGCACAGAAATCTGAAAATGTCATCGTGTCATCCGCTTTAAACTCACCATTATCTGCATCCATGACCTTCAATGACGTTACGATGGCTATGCTGTTTTTGACCTCTTTGCTTAGGCCATCAATATCCTTTGCTGTAGAGGTAAAACCTATGTCAGAGTTTATAAGCTTCTGATATCCCGTTGCCCTGGCAAGCCATAGGGCAAGCTGGGTTCTTGTCACTGTATCCGATGGTTTTACATCCTCCTTTATTACACCATAGTCCTTCAACGCCTCCAGAGCATTACCCTCAGGGCTGACGTCCGCTGCACCTTCCATCATTGGCTTTGCATAGTAGCCCGGAGTAAACACCTTGAAAAGAACCTGTGCGGCCTGACCTACTGTTACCTTTTCAGCCGGTGCAGGTACAGGCTGCGGCATGATACCCGTATCAATGAATATCTTTAGAACCCTCTCGTTCTTATCTCCTCTTACCACCGTGTATGGGTCAAATTCCTCTTTTACAGGGACTGGATTTACTGAATTATCATATCCTATAAACTCGCCAGTCTTAGCGTCGACACCATATCCATTAATATATGATAACTGATACACAGGGATTGGGTCTCCCTTGGGGCTGCCTGTATACTGGTCCCTTGGTATCGCAAAGGAAAGCTGCAGTTTCTGATACTTTGAAAGCAGATCTTTGGCCTTTTCCATAGTTATTATGCCAGAGGTATCAGCCTTTTCAGTATCATTGTAGTTTATGTTAAATCCTATTATCTCACCTTCATTATTGATGTTCACATTAATTGTATTCATCGGATAGAGGACGCCATCCTCATACATAATGAAATTTACTGTATAGTTATAGTCTTTACCGGATACCATAAGGAGATTTTCAAAGGGAAGCTTTACCTTTGATACATAATCCTTAGCAATACCTATGGCTTTGTCCACACCAATGCCCTTGTTATCCGCCTGAGGATTTCCTGGTTTATTTCCCCATTCTCCATAGTTGAGGTTTAATATCTTACCGGTCTCAGAGTCGATGACAGCGCCGAAATTAATACTGCCGTTTTCATCCCAGTAATTGCCATAAATATTATATACCTTCAAATTTTTATCATTGTATAGATAGCCATCATTGATGTTGATATTTAGCTGAATCTTTGCCGGATCTTTGCCCATATCCTTGATATATTTCTCAGCAAAATCCCGCGCTTTTTTTTCATCCATCTTCCCCAATGGTGTCAATAGATTGGTGTTGCTGACCCTGTATTCCTCTTTCTTCCCTATTTCAAATGTATCCCCGTTATAGTTTACGGGTCCGCCTGTCTTAGCATTTATGCCCATGGGAAGAGGATATATACCGGCGTTATTTGCAGGAGTATAGACGAGTTTTTTCTCTGGGGACTTACCCTCTCTCCAGATCTGCTGAACAACTAAATATGTCCCTATCACCTCGTCCAGTCTCTTTGATGCCTCATCCTCGCTCAGCAAACCTTTCATATCAATCTTGTCAATGTCCATCCAGTTGAGGTTGAAGTTAGATACCTTACCGGTTGTAGCATCTACACTTACGTCTATTCCCTGATTTAGGTCATTAAACTGGTCTAAATTCCTCTTGAAGTGGTAGAAATAACTGGTTGGCCCGCCATTATAGTTGTAGTAGCCATACTGGTAATCGGGGTCCTTATCTATCTGGTCGTATTTTTCTTGTGCATACTTATTAATAAACTCCAGGGCGGTGTCTTTGAGTTCATCCCTTGTATGGTTGGGAACATTACTATTCTTGCTCCCCGGATAATAGTTCTGATAATATCCGTAGTTTACAAGCTCGCCTGTGGTGGCATCCACCATGGCATTAATATTTATAACCTGATCATAGTAGTAGAGGTTCCAGGCCTGGCCAGGCGCATCATACCTCTGACCCAGGTTGGCATTGATCTTATCTGCATCAATGCCCGAAATCTGTGAAATGAACTTCTTAGCCTGGTCTGCTGAATACGACGGTCCTTCTTCTGCAAATACCGGCATGACCGTCATACTTAAAATCATTGCAACTGACAGGACAAAAGATAATATTTTCTTCATTATATTTTTATCCCTCCTTCTTTTAATCTACCTGTCTTAATTATATCATGAGCATATACGGATAATGCATTCGTTAACTAAATTTAATATTTTTGTAAAGAATATGTAATAATCCATAAATAAAAACCGGGCCTAAGCCCGGCTTTTATTTATTTAGCTAACTCATATATTGCATTTCCGTATATCTTTGCAAGCTCAACCAGATGGTCTATAGCTATATATTCATCAGTCTGATGGTCAAGTTCCTGCTGGCCCGGGAAGTTGGGTCCAAATGCCACCATGTTCTTCATTTCTTTGGCATATGTCCCGCCACCTATGGCCAGAAGCACAGGCTCATTACCTGTTACCTCCCGATATACCCTTGAGAGCGTCTGAATAAGGGGGTGGTCCTTGGGAAAATACAGTGGGGCCTGGGCAGTCATGTTTTTAATCACTATCCCTGTACCCTCAATCTTCTTATTGAAGGGCTTTATAAAGTCATCATAGGTGTATGTGACAGGATATCTGACATTTAATCCAAGCCTGCCCTCATTTTCATCCACCTTTACGGTACCCACATTGAATGTTAGCTCTCCCGTGTCATCCTTGAGATACACGCCAAAGGTCTTGCCGTCGGTCTCCATGCCCACATTCTCAGCAAAGAAGTGGATGAATCTTTTAACATCAGTGTCACCCAGGTCTAAGGTATCCAAGAACAGGAAGAGCTGCATTATGGCATTTTTACCCTGTTCCGGTGTGGCACCATGGGCTGCAACCCCTACTGATGTAATAGTTAGCCTGCTGCCATCAGCCTCACACCTCAAATCAATACCTTTCTCCTTCTTATAGTTTTCTGCAGCCTCAGCCACCTGTTTAACTAAGCTTTCACTGTCCACCTCTAAGACGGCCTTTGCCACCCTGGGCACCATGTTCTTTACCTCGCCGCCTGTTATGCTCACTACCTTTATGCCTGATGTCGCTTTTTTATCAAACCTCATAACCACATCAAACAGGGTAAGGCCCTTTTCCGCATATATCACGGTGAAGTTGGCATCGGGTGTAAACCCTATGGTAGGTACCTCATCGTGCTCAAGGTAATACTCTATCTCATTGGAGCCGGATTCCTCGTTGGAACCATAGAGTACTCTTACCCTCTTTGAAATAGGTAAGCCAAGCTCTTTTATGGCCTTAAGCCCAATTAAAGCCGCCATGGTCGGGCCCTTGTCGTCTATGGTGCCCCTGCCAAATATCTTATTATCATGTATCTCAGCCCCATAGGGAGGATATGTCCAGCCGTCGCCTTCCGGCACGACGTCCAGATGGCCGAGTATACCTACCATCTCATTGCCCTCGCCATACTCAGCATAGCCAACATAGTTATCTACATTCTTTGTCTTGAAACCCAGCCTCTCTGAAATCTCAAGAGCAGTCTCTATAGCCTTAGCAGGCCCCTCTCCAAAAGGTTTTCCCGGCTGCGCAGGGCCCAGGACGCTTTTTACCCTCACTATCTCCTGTGTAGCCTTGATAAGGTCATCTTTAAGTTCGTCAACCTTTTTGTTTATAAGTTCCCTTACATTATCCACAATATCCCTCCACTCTATGTAAATTCATCTATATTATAGTTTAGTATAATAGAGATTGCAATCTTCTCAAACATTTACATATTTTTGCATAAAAATTTAAAAGACCGGGATTCCCGGTCTTTGCTGTCTATTCTTCGTATACTGGCTGTGATACCATTCTGTATGTGCTCACCATGAAGATGATGAAGGCTATACACGCTACGGCCAGGCCGACTGGATATGCAATGGATGTAGATAGTTTTAATCCTTCCGGTGCCATCAGTATATATGTTATACTTACAGCAGTCATAAATGTAGCAGGAATTGTGGCTATCCAGTGGAATTTCTTTTCTCTCGCCAAGTAAGCAGCACCTGTCCAGAGCATTATCATGGCAAGGGTCTGGTTTGACCATGCGAAATATCTCCATATTATAGAGAAGTTTATCTGCGTCAAAGTAAATCCAATTATAAAGAGTGGTACCGCTATCATATATCTTTTTAAGGGCTTTATCTGATCCATGTTCAGGATCTCTGCAATGGTAAGTCTGGCCCCCCTGAATGCTGTATCTCCCGAAGTAATCGGCAGGACAACTACACCAAGGACAGTCAGTGTTCCTCCAATAGGTCCTAAGAGCTTCATTGACACTTCTTTTACTACGCCAGATGGCCCTGCCGGACTTGCCAGGGCAGCGCCGAGGCCCGGTGTTCCGCCATAGAAGGACATTGCCGCTGCGGCCCATATCATGGCGATTATGGACTCAGCAATCATCATTCCGTAAAATATGAACCTTCCCTCTTTCTCATTCTTCGTACAGCGTGCCACAAGCGGAGACTGAGTGGCATGGAAGCCCGAAATGGCACCGCATGCAATGGTCACAAATAGCAGCGGCCATATGGGTGCTCCTGTTGGATTGAGATTTGCCAACGTTATTTCAGGTATCGGGTAGCCGTTATACACCATAGCTATACCAACACCCAGGGCCATCACTATTAAGAGTGCACCAAAGAATGGATATATCCTGCCTATAATTTTATCTATAGGTAAGATAGTGGCAAGAAAATAATAGGCAATTATTATAAGTACCCACACGGTAAGTGACAGCGGTGTTATGGAAGCCAAAAGGCTTGCGGGTCCAGTGGTAAAGGTTGCCCCCACAAGTATGAGCAGCAATATGGAAAATATGTTTACAAATTTCTGCATACCTTTTCCCAAATACCTGCCCACCATGGCAGGCACATTGGCACCGTTATTCCTGATAGAAATCATTCCTGAGAGGTAATCATGCACTCCGCCGGCAAATATTCCACCAAGAACAATCCATATAAATGCCCATGGTCCCCAAAGAGCGCCCTGTATGGCACCATATATAGGTCCAAGCCCTGCTATGTTCAGAAGCTGTATAAGACTGTTGTTTTTCCAGTCCATGGGTACATAGTCGACCCCGTCCTGCTTTGTGTATGCCGGTGTCGTTCTGTTCTCATCTACTCCAAAAATCTTTTCTACCAAACTACCGTAAATAAAGTATCCCAGAATAAGTATAATAATTGAGGCAAAAAACGTTATCATTATGAATCCCTCCCTGCATTGTTTTATTTATCACAGCATATGTCACTGTAATGATACCTTAATTTTATGCGTGTAGACATGCTAAGGAAAGGTTTTCAGTATAAAATGCAAAAAACACTGTATAAAATGCATGGGCAGGGTATGATTTACATATAGAAACGTGCCTTCATTTCTTTTACATAGCTCCGGCTGACCGGTATCTCATCGGAGATATCCTTAAGATGAAGCATATATGTGCCGTCAAACCATGGGATAATCTCTTTTATTCTGTCTATATTTACAAGATATGCCTTGTGTGTCCTTAAGAGTTGGTTATGAAACCTTTGTGCCAATTCTTTCAGCGTAGCTGAAACCTCATATTCACCATCTATGGTCTTGACAATATTCTCCCTGCCATCTGCGTAAATATAATATACGTCCCTTATATTAATCAGATAAAATCTTCCATCCTTCTGCACAGTTATTTTGTCTGTATGATATACCTGAAGTTTTTGTTGTATTCTCCGGAGTGTAATATCCAGCCTTTCCGAAGAAAACGGCTTTAATATATAATCTTCAGCCTGTACTTCAAACGCCGACACCGCATATCTGTCATAAGCAGTAACAAAAACAATGTAGGGCGGGTATTGGCTCCGCCTGATCCTGGCTGCTATATCCATTCCGCTTTTCCCGCCCAGCTCTATATCCAGGAAAACAACATCCGGCTTTAACTCGCCAATCTTTTTTATGGCTTCGTTATACGAGGCAGCCTCACCGATGACCTCCACATCCCTCTCTTTTAGCAAAAACCGCAGTTCATCCCTGGCAGGCTTTTCATCATCAACCAGCAACACTTTCAACCTTATTCACCTCCAAATAAGGTACATTAAACCTTATAATGGTACCTTTTCCCCTTGTACTTGTTATATGAAGACCACACTCATCCCCAAACATGCTCTTCAGCCTTGAGTCTACATTGTACAATCCTACGTGTTCGGGATGATGTATACTCATGTCAAAGGTCTCATCCATTCCTACACCATCGTCTTCTACACTTATCCCTGCATAGCTGCCGCTATTCACCACAACTATCTTCACAATTCCTCCCTCGTCCTTTGGCAGAATCCCATGCATAATGGCATTCTCCACCAACGGCTGAAGTGTCAGGATCGGTAAATATATACCATCCGTATCATCTGCATTTATTTCCACCTTTATCCTGTCGCCAAACCTTGCTTCCTCTATGGCTACAAATGCCCTTACATGTTCCAGCTCCTTAGATAACGGTATTTTTTCCTCATCAATCTCCAGATTGCGCCTGAAAAATGTGGCAAGGTCTAAAAGCAGCTCCCTTGATTTTTCAGGCTCTATGCGAGATATTGATATTATCGTATTTATGGAATTGAAGAGAAAATGAGGGTTTATCTGCGCCTGAAGTGCCTTAAACCTTGCTTCCTCTAAGAGTTTATTCTGCAGTTCCAGTTCGGTTAACTCCAGCTGCGTGGACATGAGGTTTGCCAGGCCCTTTGCCAGATTGATATCTGTCTCCGTAATGGCATTTTCTTTTCCCCTGTAAAGCTTAAGTGTCCCGATAACCATACCTTTTTTATAGAGAGGTGCTACCACTGCCGACTTTAAAGGGCAGTCATTGTTAGTGCACTCTATACCCTCCGCATACATTGCCACCCTTATCTCCCCCATTTGCAACACCTCTCTGGTGAGCATGGTAAGGATCGGGTCACCTGCCACATGATGGTCACTTCCATAGCCAACATGAGCTAAAATTTTTTCCCGGTCCGTAAATGCTACCGCATCAATATCAGTCATGTCATGGATGATTTTTGCTACATTATAGGCGGCATTAAAGTCAAACTTTCCCCTAAAATATGGTAGCGTCTTTTCAGCTATGTCCATGGCAAGTTGGGCCTGGCCGGCCTTCAGCCTTTCCTGCTCCTTGTAAATGATGTCCAGCATCATCACAAATATGGCTATACCTGCTGAGTTAATGATACTCATGGGAATCCATATGATACGTACCAGGTCTATGGCGTCTGATAGCGGCCTGGCCAAGAGGAGTATTATACCCATCTGCATGGTTTCACATAACACCCCTATCAGAAATGCAGAGGCAAACTTATTTTTAGAGTTTGCATACCTTTTAGACAGCATGCCGGATACAAGCCCCTCCGTAATGGTAGAAACTGCGCAGGCCACTGCTGTAAAGCCTCCAATATCTATGCCCCACCTGTGAAGTCCGGCAATAATTCCGGCACCCAGGCCCACCCATGGTCCGCCCAAAAGTCCGGCAATGATCACACCTACCGCTCTGGAATTGGCCAGAGCCCCGTTTATCGGCACTCCTGTATATGTCCCAAGTATACCAAATGCTCCAAAAATAGCTACCATCAAAATCTTAGAACCCTTATTTATATCCCGTCCAAGTATGATCCTTTTAAACATATCCAGCCTTGAAAGAATAAAGGCAATGGTTACAATTATACCCAGCCTATTCACCATACCTATGAATATGGAGTTCATATGAACCACCTCACTCAAAATCAATTATACATCATTAATGCTGAATATCACCAATGCAAATCATGTAAATTTCTATAAATATGATATAATAATATAAAACATCTGCAGCGGAGGGTTATCTGTATGCTTGAAGAGCAAGAAGAGAGGAAAGATTATGCCGGTATAAGATCAGCCATACCGATAGTAATAGGCTATATACCCATAGGGTTTGCATACGGCGTGCTGGGGATAACCAGCGGCCTTAGCATCATTGAGGTCATATCCCTGTCCTTATTTGTATATGCAGGCAGTGCCCAGTTTATAGCAGTAAGCCTGCTCTCTACGGGTGTGGATATTGTCACCATTGTCTCCACCATATTCATAGTAAACCTGAGGCATTTTCTATACAGCACATCCCTCTCCCGGTACATGAAGGAGATTGGTAGACATCACATACCCCTTTTATCTTTTTTCATAACGGATGAGACATACGCTGTATCCATAACAGACCTTCAAAATGGTCAAAAGCCGGATGAGAGTTACTTTTACCAGCTTTTCCTTACATCATACATAACATGGGTACTGTCATCACTGGTTGGTGCCTTATCAGGAAGTCTTTTAAAAACATCAGGGCTCAACTGGGGACTAGATTACGCCCTACCGGCCATGTATATAGCACTGTTGTTTATGCAGCTTGCCGATTTTAAGAAGTTCATTGTAGCCGTATTTTCCGGGGCACTTTCCATAGCACTCATATATCTCATCCCAGGAAACTTCAATGTAATAATTGCCGCCTTATGCGGGGCGTCCCTGGGGGTGGTTTTAGAAAGATGGATATAAAATTTATATTTGTACTTATAGGCATGGCCCTTGTCACATATATACCCAGGATAATACCTGCCCTTGGTCTATCCAGAGTCAATCTGCCCGACTGGGCCTTGAGATTCTTAGACTATATACCTGTGGCGGTGCTTTCGGCGCTGCTCTTTCCCAGCATAATGATGACAAAAGGCAGGCTTGATATTGCCCTGTCTAATCCATACCTGATAGCCTCTATTCCTACGGTGATAGCAGCATATTTTTCGCGTAATCTTTTTATACCTGTCATAGTGGGCATAGTGAGTTATATAGGCTTAACAATTTTATATGTTTAGCAGAATAGGTGATATCATGAATTATATGAGAATATGGTGGAAAGCGGCCAGGCCGATCGTAAATAATAATACAGAGGGGTGATATTCTGAAGGCACCCGTTCCAGGGTGCCCTTTTTATTATATTATAGTGCTCTTACCACATGGATATTTGCTACTCCTCACATTCTCCAAGTCAACATAAAAAAGGTATATTAATCCTACCACGGAAACTGAAAACACAGTCTAATTAATACCCAAACTTCCCTTCATCAGCAGCAGTGCCTCCTGCGGAAACTCCCCTGTCATGACGCCTGCCGCTGCCATGATATAGTCCCTGTCTATAAGTATGCTGGCATCGGTTGTAGGCAGGAGCCTTTTCCCTTTTCTCTCCTCCCGCAGGCTCGAAAGTATCTCTGGGCCGTGGGAAAGTCTTGTGAGAGCTCCACCTGTGCCGATGATCCATTTGACCTTCGTGAGGTCCTTGCCCTGAGCTATTGCATATCTCCCTGTAGGACCGTACAGGTACTTTATCTCGCCGGCATGGCGCATTACGGCAGTCTTGCAGGCAACCTTAGTGAGGTATTCTGCGAGTCTTATCTCATCCTCAGAGGCGGGTATTGGTGGAAGGCCATCAATAACCCTCTGCACATCCATAGACAGTGCCTTTACAGCTTCATCAATACCTACGCAGTCCAGGACATGGTATCTGTTTATATATATACCAAGGTCTCCCTCCACTGTCCGCTTTTCCTCAGGTTCCGGAGCAATAAGCATTTTGGCTATCTCATCTGAGTCCTGTGTAACAGAGTGCACATCTGTTGTAGCTCCGCCTACATCCATCACCATCAGGTCGCCGATATCCTCTTTAAGGAGCCTCGCTGCATTCATCACAGCCCCCGGTGTCGGGATTATACGTCCATCTACCATAGTACGTATCTTTTCCATCCCCGGCGCTGTAACTATGTGCTTTTCAAATACCTCCTGTATAACCCTCCTGGTAGGTTCTATATTCAGTTCGTCTATCCTGGGGTATACATTGTCCACGAAGAACACTGGATTTTTGCCGTCAAATATCTCCTTGATTTCATCTCTGGCCGCAATATTTCCTGCGTATACCACAGGGGTACCCATGCCAAGGTTTGCTATCTCTCTGCCATTGTTTATAACTGTATCCTTTTCCCCATAGTCAACCCCTCCAGCCAGAAGGATTATATTGGGTTTTATCTCTCTTATTTTGTTTAAATCAGCATGACTGAGCCTCCCTGCCGTGACAAGATGCAGCACGGCGCCGGCCCCTAGGGCTGCCTCTTTCGCAGCTTTTGCAGTCATATCATACACCAGGCCATGCACAGTCATCTTAAGCCCACCTGCAGCGCTGCTGGAGGCCATCATCCTCTCCCATTTTATTTTATCCCCCAGTTTATCCTCCAGCATCTTAACGGCCTTTTCAAGACCGATTGTCACATCACCATCTAAAACTGTGGTTGGGGCATAGCCCTGGCCAATTAGTTTTGGCTTAGAGCTGCCCATATCACCAAAGGCATTTACCACAGTGGTGGTGCTCCCTATTTCTGCTACTATAAGGTCTATGTGCAACATTATGAGTACCCCCAGATTATTTTCTACAAACTTAAATCTTCTCCTTCAATGCCTTCACAAGGAAACTTGCCACATGTATCCCTTTGGTGCCTCTACCAAATCCTGCGTCTAAACCGCACTCCTTTGCCATCTCATCTGTAACCTGAGTACCTCCGCTTACCAGTATTACCCTGTCCCTTATGCCCTTTTCCACACACAGTTCATGGAGTTTTCTCATGTTTATCCTGTGGATATCGGCATGAGTTATTATTGTGCTTATGAGTATGGCATCCGCATCAATCTCTATGGCTGCATTTACTACCTTTTCTATGGGTACGGAGGTGCCGAGGTAATGACACTCTATGCCAAAGCCCTCCAACCCACCATGCTTTATGTCTATTATCTCCCTCATGCCCACAGAGTGTTCGTCCTCTCCAACTGTTGCCGCTACAATCTTTACAGGGTATTCCTTTATAAAGCTCCTTATGTCCTCCTCTGTCATAACCTCAGGCTTCTTAGGTATGACAAGTTTGGAAGGGTCTATGGCAAAGGGTACCTTCCCTTTTAGCTCTATATATGTCCCCTCGGCAGGCTGCATTATCTCCTTGTGAATAACCTCAACATCAGTAAGGCCCATCTTTCTGGCCATCTCCATAGCTGCAAACTCTGCCACCCTCTCCTCAGCAGGGATGAACAGATTCATGGAAACATATCCGTCTGCAAACCACTCCACCTCAGGCTTTAGAAGATTATTTTCACGTATCTCCTTGGTTTCCTCCAAGCGTGCGTATACGTTGTCCCTCTCATCCAGTTCGTCTACATAGGCAATCTTACCCGGATTACATAGGGTACAGCCGTCTATCAGGCCGCACGGCTTTGATATCCAGTCTGGCAGGTTGTTGTATCCAAAGTGCTCACATACAGGGGCCATGTAGTCTTTATCTCTCTCCACAACCGTTCCTGCACCTACGCCACCATCTATCTTCCTGAATATGCCGTCGCCGTTCCTCTCCGGGTACATCCCTGAATCCACAAAGAAGCCTTCCTCCACTGCCTTGAAATAGCCACCAACCTCTAATATTTCCTCTAAGAACAGCACTGCCCTCTCCTTGAGTTCACGCACCTTATCCCCAAGAGGGCCGTCCCTCTTTATCTCCACCATCTCTCTAAGGCCATCCATACCGACAAGTGCCTGTTTGGCTGTATCCACCGCCTGCACGTTGAAATAGTGCCAGGGTACATTCCTGCCCTCGTCAGGGGTTATCGTGCTCTGAATGTCCGCACTGGTGAGGCGGGATATGAGCATGTTGAGGACGTGGGTGACTGTGGCCTCCCTGGTGCTGGACTCTATATACTTGGTGTTCATCTGGGCCCTCATCTTAAATCCCTTAAAGAGCTCCCTGAGAGCCACAGCATATGGCAGGTCTATCCTCAATGCCGGTGCCGGCGGTGCAGTAGGTGGCACAGTGGAGAGGCATATGTTCTCCTTCTTCATGCCTACCTTTACTGAATACATGGCGTTTATGGCATGCTGCACCATTAGCTCAGGCATGACCTTCCAGGCCTGCCTGGCCGTGGCGTTGGCGTTATGCGCCCCGTCTATCTGAGCCATGTCAGCCCAGGCCATTATCTTCTTGGCTACGGCCGCATCCACAAAGGACCTCACCATGTTGACATTTCTGTAGAGTACATTATACTGAGGGTCCTGATGGGCACCGTTTACCCCCTCCTCGGCAAACAGGACGGCCACCTCCGGGCCAGCCACGCCGCTGACATAGGAATGGAAGTTTATTGGCCTGCCCACCTCATCCTCTATGGCATCCAATGCCTTCCTGGTGGCCCTGAGCTGCTTTCTGGTTATCGGAACTCCTCCTATGCCCTCAGGAGTCCCCTCTATGAGGCCGTCAAAGTGGCTCTGCCCGGCTGTCCTTATGACCATTATGTGGTCTGCTCCATGCCAGGCCGCCATCCTCATCCTCCTTATGTCATCCTCAAAACGCCCGGAGGCTATCTCTGTGGTGATGACGCAGTCCGGTTGAGGGTCAATGCCTTCAAAATACTTCGCTGCAGGAAGCGGTATGCTGTTTTCCAGGCACTTTGAGGTCTCATGATACTCAAACTGGCCCA
The DNA here is from genome assembly GCA_030016635.1 of Thermoanaerobacteraceae bacterium. Lineage (GTDB taxonomy): Bacteria > Bacillota > Thermoanaerobacteria > Thermoanaerobacterales > UBA4877 > JASEJQ01. The sequence continues at coordinate 28,943 of JASEJQ010000015.1, forward strand.
GCTTCTGATTTTCAACCTTTTCCCGCCAGTGCCACCCGTGCCTCCTGGGCCTGTAGTGCTCCAGGTCGTTTAATATTTCATCAATATCCAGCTTCTTATTCTTCTCAAGCCTCATATTGCCTCACCCCCGGCAGTTGTTATCGCCCTTATGGCCTCCTCTGTTATGTCCGCGGCCATGGCCTCATCTAATCTGTCCCAACCCTCACCTCTGGCCAGTTCCTCACCGGCCTCCTTTAGCGAGATTTGCCTGTATATAGCATATTTTAGCACCACGTGCCCTGCACCCTTGCCCAGAAGGCCCTTCTCGCTCACTTTATCCACAATGGCCTTGCATGCGAGGCTGTCAAACCCCATGCGCAACAGGACAGAACGCTCAATAGATGGCGATGTGTGATTGTATGCCAGGTCTATAAGTGGGTCTACTATCTTCTCTGTAAGCTCCCAGAACCTTTTCTCCAGTTCCTCCTCAGTGAGAGAGGCAAGGTGTTTGCGCCTTATCTCAAAGTCATCAATTCTCTGCATTAGATTACCCCCAAATTATCTATAATCCTCTCGACTGTCTCTTCATCCAACCTGGTCTCCTCAGCCAAGAATCCTATATCCTGTGCTGATAACTTCTCCAAATGGCTGTTTTCAAGGCAGTTTTTGATATACGACCTCTTAAGCTGCATCAGGTCTACATCCTTAACTTTTATCTGAGATGGATGCTCTGGTATAACAATCCTCTCTCCCGGCTTATTCTCCGATGGGTCGCTGCGGTACACCTTTATACCCATCTCCTTAGCAAAGGTAAGCTGCGCTGAAGGCAGTTTCCCTGCCCCTGTGTACTCTGTCTCCTGGACGACCAGTATCTGGTCTCTATTCATTTCCCTGGCAATAGCAAAGGCTGCAGCCAGCGAGGTATTGCCGGCCGGTCCCCTCTCCATACCCTCCAGTTGGGATAATGCCTCTGTCATATAGAATACCTCTCCCTGGGTTACAAGCACGTACCTATCCAGATAGCGGAGTGGCCTGGCCGCATTTCTCGGCACATCCGACCTGTCCGGCCATGTGGCAAATGGCACCCCAAAACCAGTATGCCCTGTTGTAAAGGACTTTCTGTTAAAGTCATTGTCACTGGCCATGCGAAGCCCTGTGAGGTCCACACTGGCACCTATAATCTTTGTATTCTTGCAGCCTGCCTTTAAAAGCCCGCGGGCCGTACCCGTCACATTGCCGCCGCCTGCATGGGTAATAACCACAGCGTCCGGGTCTTTACCCGTCCTCTCCCTCACCTGATGGGCCAGCTCATATCCCAGTGTCTCTATCCCGGCTATCCCGAATGGGGTGTATAGGGAGGCATTGAAAAACCTGGTTTCCTCTAAAAGGCATAGGAATTCATAGAAGAGCTCAGGCCCTACAGTAAGCTGCACCACCTCGGCCCCAAAGGCCTCGCACTTGCGGCCTTTTTCCAGTATCTCAGGCTGGCCGCGTTCCATGCTGTCGAAGACTTCCTGCACCACTATGCACTTTAGTCCCCTCATGGCAGCCTGAGAAGCCACCGCAGCGCCGTAGTTGCCGCTGGTAGCCGATATTATCCCTTTATAGCCCTGGGTCTTGGCCCGGTATGCTGAGACTGAAGCCCTTCTGTCTTTAAAGCTGCCCGATGGGTTGGCTGCCTCGTCTTTTACAAATATGCGGGCTCCTTTGCCTGAAGGAGATACGGCCCTTACCAGCTCGGTGATATTTTTAAGCTCTATCAGTGGTGTGTTTCCTACGCTGGTCTCTGACTGTATCCTTGTTATGTCTTCGATACTGTAGCCTACCTCTCTCATCATCTTCTCATAGTCAAAGGCCAGGCCTCCCATCTCAAACTCATTATAGTCAATGCCCACAGCCATTTTCATTATCTCGTTTTTTCTTGCCATAACGGCCTCGTAGCTCATATCCCTATTCATGGCCTTCACCTTCTAAAATCTTTCTAAGTTCCATGCCTATGTTCAAAAGCTCCGGCACAGGCTCACCAAAGTTATGCTCATACACCGGATTCACCTTTACCAGTATCCCCTTAGCCCTTCTGCCGATGACCGTCTCTATCTCCACCTCATCCCCTACATTGGCATCATGGAGTATGAACCCCTTCTCCCACATCTCTAAGGGCACCCTCTTTGTATCCTCTGGTAGATGTGATGCCCTTTCCTCTGGCTTTAAGATTATGCTGTGTATCTGCACCCAGTCCCCCTTCTTTGCATCCATCAGCAGCACCTCTCATTTATAAGTTTTCTCACGTCATCCATCAGGGCTGCAGGTACCGGAAGGTCCTTCATGCTCACAAGGCCAGGCCCTGCATTGATGACATGGGGTATCATGTTCACAGCCATGGCCATCGTCCCTATACCTCCCGGTATCTCAGGCTTTATGGCTAAGTTTATGTTCGGCGTACCCTCTATGTTGATATAGTCACCGGTGTCCACATTCTCCAGTTCTGGGTGTATCTGCTGCGGGTGCTCTAATACTATCACCGGCTCACCCTTCCTGTATCCTATCCCTATATGCCTGCAGCCAGCCACCTGGCCAGGCTCCACCTTCACATACTGCGTCTCCCTGTACGTATTGGAAATGATGGGCTCGCGGGTCTGACTTATCTCATCTATGCCCAGGCCCAGTGCCTCTGAAATCATAGTGATGGACTCATTAAAGCCAATGTGTCCCACTATGCTCCCATCTTCAAGGCCCTTGTTAAACTCAGCCACAGTTGTACCTACCCCCTGGGTCTTCATGACGGTTGATCCAAAGGGTGAAAGGTCGTTTACCCTGCGTGCTGTTATCTTCTTTATGTCCATACATACGCCGCTCAGGGCTATGATCAGGGTATCCAGCACAAACCCCGGATTTATCCCTGTACCCAGCACCGTAACCATACCCTCCCTGGCAAGTCTGTCAATCTCTGCCGCTATCTCAGACTCACCATACCACGGATAGGCCATCTCCTCTGCGGTGGTTATGACGTTTTTGCCGCTTTCTATTATTTTACGGATCTGAGGGTATACCTCCCTGGTAAATGAGGAAGTCGCCAGCAGGACTATGTCTGCATCCCTCCTTAATACCTCATCCGCATCGTTGGAAACAATGATCCCGGTCTTTTTGTTGAGCTCTAAGACGTCGCCTATGTCCTTGCCGCTCCTCTCCGGCCTGGCCTCTATGGCTCCCACAATCCTGAACCCCTTTTTATTTAATATCATTCTTGCCATGCCTGTACCCATGGCACCCAGACCCCATATGATAACCCTTATATCTTCCATATCCTATCTCCTCTCACGATTTAGATTAAACAAATATATCCGTAATACTATTAGCAAACTTCATGCCACGCCATCATGCAGCTAAATCACTGCTTTACAGGGCACTGCATGTGCAAAAAATTTTGCTCTTATTCATCTGTTTTTTAACCCATCCTCCCATTTTCGTAATGATAGCCCAATTATATGCAAGTTTTTTGGCATCAGGTTTACCATATAAAAAATCCAGGCTAATCTCAGCCTGGATTCACTATTGTTTGGTTGAATTTATGTCACTTTTTATTCACACTATCTTTTCTTAGCCTGCAGCGGAATCAGCATCTTTCAAAAAAGCCATCTCCATACATTTCCATAAGATTTTCCCTTGGGTTTCTAACCATAAGACTGCTGCTCATCCTTTCAACTTTATTTCTGCCATAGATGATGACCCTATCATAATAATACCTTGTGAATTTTGCCAGTGATTGATTGCTTTCTATTTCGTCTATTCTATAACCAAAAAGTGGCAGACTATAATAATTGGTATGAGTCTTAATGGACTCCGAGATCATATACCTTATATTCTATCCTTTCCTCAGTCTATACCTGCGGTCTATCTAAAGATACCTCCACATATTTTGATGTCATCAGGCTGAGCATGGCACTGTACGACATGCTAAAGTCTATGATATCGCCAACCTTTACGTCTCCCGTCTCTGTGACATCGAGTAGCATGTGGTCGCTGCTCGCTCCAAGTATTTCAATCCCTTCTTGTTTTGGTATAAGTCCTTCTATGCGGCAGTCCTGCTTCCCCAGGGCAACTATAGCCCGTTTTCTAAGACCCCTGTCTTTAAATACCGGTACATTTCCAAAGGAGTCTTTACCTATCTTTCCTATGGGTACAGAGGGTTTCACCTTTACCTCTATGACCTCGGTCTTTAAAACCATGGTGTCCTGAGAGAGATATGCTATAGCTTCGTCATTGGTAGAGTCGGTACCAAGGAGTATCCCCTCTCCAATCCTTAGTTGGTTTACCCCCCTGGCCAGGCTATCTTCACTCATAAGCTTAAGTGTGGCCGTACTGCCACCAGATATGGTATTCATCTTTATACCATAGACCTTTTCAATTTCATCAGTAATCTCTACAAGCAGTTTTGTATTCTCATAGGTTGGCAGCACTCCTCCATAGCATCCCATGTTAGTGCCTATTCCTTCAAGCTCTATACCCGGCAGGTCTATGATTTCGCCCACTGTGTCCAGCACATCCTCCGGCATTACTCCCTCCCTCAAGTCTCCCACATCCACCATGAGTATCACCCTATGTGTCTTACCTCTTGCATTAGCTTCTTCTGATATGGCTTTTATGACGGACACCTCGGAGTTCAGGCTGCCATCTGCCAGATCTACCAGCTCGGGTATTTCCGAAATCATTGGTATCCTTATGAGATAAATAGGTACATTAAAGCCAGCCTCTCTAATCGCACTTATGTTTAAAAGCCTGGAATCCCCAAGTTTTTTTACCCCGCCGTCTAACATTGCCTTAACTATATCGGGTATGGCACAAACGCCCTTTGTAACTCCCATGACCTCTATACCTTTTTCTCCGCATAGTTTTACAACAATACCAGCGTTCTCCCTTATATGGTCCAAATGTACTTCTATTTTTGGATACATTGTTCTTCCTCCCGGTATAAATATCGCCTTACCTAAGTAGCAATTTTCATGCCAGGTATGGAGAAAGCCCTATACTGTCATGTGGATATATCTACACTGGGGTAGTACCAGTGATAAATGCAAATTTTTTTGCACCAATCTGAGGTAGATATAAAAATGTGGTGACATTGCTTTTTACATAGAAAGCCCGTATTTTTTCATCTTGTACTGGAGTGTCTGCCTCTTTATATTTAGTTTTTCAGCCGATCTTGTTATATTGCCGCTGCATGTCTTCAGGGTATCTATAATAATCTCTTTTTCCATCTCCTCCAGCATCTTATCCAGAGATACATCCCCTTTGTAATCTCGGTATACGGGCATTGGGGTTTCATATTCGTCCTCATTGATTTCACCAGCAGACCTCATGTAGTCCTCAAGTATATATGCCGGAAGATGACCTACATCTATTAATTCATCACTTATGACATTCATAGCCCCCTCTATGGCATTTTCCAGCTCGCGCACGTTGCCCGGCCAGTCATAATTCATGAACAGTTTCTTTACACCCCTGGACACCCCGCGGACGTTTTTACCCAGTTTGATGTTCAGTTTATTTATGAAGTGCCTGGTCAGTACCGGTATATCTTCTTTCCTCTCCCTTAGTGGCGGTATCCTTATATACACCACGCTCAACCGGTAAAACAGGTCTTTCCTGAGGATTCCTTTCTCCATGCTTTCCATGGGATTTTCATTGGCTGTGGCTATCACCCTGACATCCACCGGTATTACTCCAGTGTCTCCTATCCTCCTTACCAGTCCCTCCTGCAGCACCCTCAAAAGCTTGGCCTGCAGATTAGTCCCCATGGAGTTTATCTCATCTAAGAGAAGCGTACCGCCGTCGGCCAGTTCAAACAGGCCTGGCCTGTCCACTGCTCCGGTAAACCCACCCTTCACCGTACCAAACAGAATACCCTCCAGCAGGCTTTCTGGCAGTGCCGCACAGTTTTGAGTAATAAAAGCCTTTCCACCCCTGCGGCTGGCCTGATGAATGCTTTGGGCAAACAGCTCCTTGCCGGTGCCAGTCTCACCATAGATCAGAACAGAAGATGACGTTTGAGCCGCCTTCTTCGCTATCTCAACTGCGCTCCTTATGCTTCTGCTCTCACCAATTATATCCGAAAAGCTGTACCTGGTAAGCTGCCTGTCTTGTTTTGAGGATTTATTTTTTGCGCTCTTATGGGTATATGAAACTTTCTCAGAGAGCTCCTTGAGCTTGGTGATATCCCTGGCTATCTCCACGGCCCCCACTATCCTATTATTTTTGATCAAAGGGCATGTGGTGTTGATGGTGGTTATCTCCTGACCGCGGCAATTAAAATATGTCTGCACCTTATCCACAATAGTCTCTCCCGTCTGAAGCACATGGAGCAGGGTACTGCTTCCGCGGTTTAACGATGGGAAGACCTCCATCAGATTTTTACCTATCACATTGGATGGCTCCATCATTTCAAGGCGTCCCATAGCAGCGTTATAAAACACTGTATTCCCTTTTGCATCCACAATATGAATTCCCATGTCTATCATTTCTAAGATATCCTGGGAAAAATTTTTTATCAATTTATCCACATAGCCCACTCCTCAAAACAGATATATCTAAGTACATTATACTATAAGGAAAACGATTATATAATATATTCTTCTATGTCGCTTGTAATGAGGGCCTGAATACACCTCTACACAACCTACATATAAATTAATATTTACATTCATACTGTACAGGTTTATAATCAAATTACGATATCGAATAACGATAATTAAGAAAGTTTTTTATGGGTATGGCCGCTTCTATAATACTTTTCATTATAGGTCTTGGGCTCGTAATGTACTTTGCAGAAAAATTAACTTTATGGCTGCTAAAAAGGTGGGTAGGCTTACCGGAATTGTGTTTGTCGCCTCACATCTGATATTCCTGATTGGCAGTTTTATATAAGTTAAATGGGTCTGCCGGATTTTTGGCAGACCCATTATTCCATACCTACCTTGTTTTTTATAGAAAAGATATCCTTCTCATCTTCAAACAATCTATACCTGACAAACATCATATCATTTGCAATCTTATTGAGCTTTTTGGAGTTGTGTTTTAGTGCCAGTTCTATCACACCTGTCCTATTATCTATTGTTTCCATAAGTTCTTTATGCTCTCTCGCGTGGGCTTCCTGATACGACTTCTGTACCTCTGTCAATATCTCAATATCCTTCCTCGTCTTCTCCTGGCTTATCTCTACCTTAACAAGACGTTTCTCCAGCCTCTTCTGACCATCCTTAAGCTCTGATACATCCTGCTTTAGGCCGCTGACATCATCTTTGAGCCCTTTAATATCGCCCTGCATACCCTCTAAGATGGAGAGTATTTTCTCTTCATTTGTCATATTATGCCCCCTTAATTTTTATAATTAGTCGCATAATTCTCCGAATCTACATACGGATAAATTTATTATAACATATCGGGGATAATTTTTGATAAAAGTTTTTATCATACTCATTATCGAATAAATGAAAGAAGAGCAGGAAAACCTGCCCTCTTTTCATTTATCTATTAGTAATGTATTATTTAGCCTCAGCCTTGGTTTGACTCTTGGCAATCAGATACCAGATGTAACCCACTACTATTGCTCCGATGAAACCTGCGATTACATTGAAGCCATATGCCATCCAGCCCCAGTTGCCCAGGATCGCATCACCGATCCATGCGCCTATGATATGAGCTATTAGTGCTGCCCAGTATGTGCCATAAATCCTGTTTAGCTTTTCTGCATAGGTGCTGCCAGCCTTATTATTGAATATGGGATGGAATACCAGGCTGGAGATTATGCCAACGATGAGAAGCATTACAGTATACATACTATCATCTCCTTTCATTGGCTTTATTTATCTTTTCACCTATAATTTTACTCTATACGGTGTGAAAAACAAACCTATTTTTTGACCTTTTTTGACCAATTATTGCTCCTTAAAAACCCTTGGAACCATTTTCTTTTAGTTTCTAATTTTTTCTCTTATAATCTGACCTTTTCAAGGTATTTGTTGGCAAAAAAATACATGGCAGCAGGTATGCCACCATGTATTTTGTGGTCTATATCTCTAAAGTAGGCTCTATTACATCCTGTAGAGTGCTGTCATTAACTCCCGTTTTTGGCTCACCGGGCTGGTTTATCCCTACCACGTGGATGTTTACTCCAACCACATTGAGGCCTGTATACTTTTCCACGTCTCCCTTTATCTTTTTCTGTATGTTTTCTGATATATCAGATATGCTGTCACCATAATTCACTATTATGTTTGCGTCGATGGTCACGTCCTTTTCATTAGACTTTACCCTTATACCTTTAGCCAAATTCTTCCTGCCGATTACTTCTGTTATGCCATCGACTACTCCGCCGCTCATGCTTGCAACACCCTTAACCTCCATAGTCGACAGACCTGCTATTGCAGCTATAACGTCATCAGCTATTTCCACCATACCTAATTCCTTTGTGTATACTGCCACAGCAATCCTCCTCTCTTTTTTATCATTTTAGCATATTTAAACAATTAAAGCAACTTTTCTTACTTCTCATCCTCTACGAGTTTGCGTCTCTCTTCCTCAGTATCTTCAAGCTCCCGAACCGTTATTTGAACCTCTCATGACTGAAGTCACGAGTGTGCGGCCAGCCACTCATCAACGGTATATCCAATCTATGTACTAAGTCAGTTTATATATCTCCTTTTCTAATTCTGTCATTGAAAATGGCCTGCAGAAAACCACATCCGGTCCATGTATGGAGCTTATATTTTTGTCATTCGTTAGGTAAATAATCTTTCTACCCATGTCTTCTCTTTTTAACCCTTCCAGTATGACTCGACCATTTACATCGATGGGTATATCATTTATTAAAATGAGGCAAGAGCCATATTCCTTTAAAAGGTTAATATCCCTCGGTGAGATTAGAATTACATTTGTATCATGTAAAGTACGCTTTAAAATTCCTGCTAATTCCCCTCCGCTGTCAATAACTACGATATTATTACCTTTTCCACTTTCATACACCTCTATCCTGCCCCTGCCTGAATGTTTTGCAATATACATGGCATCATCCGCCATTTCTAAAATCTCTTCACATGAGGCTATGCCATTGTCCATCTCTTTAATCCCAATGCTAAAAGATATGTCACATTCAGTCTTAAGCCCTGATACTGACTCTTTGATTCTTTCCGCTGCCCTCTCTGCACTCTTACCGTCTGTATCAGGCATGAGGATAACAAATTCATCACCACCATATCTGCAAAATACATCACTGCCCCTCAGTGAAGAGATGATTGCTGAGGAAAATTCTTTAAGTACCTTGTCACCGAAAACATGACCATATGTATCATTGATATCCTTAAATCCATCCAGGTCCAAAAACATTATGGAGAATGGCTGTCTGCTTCTATTAAACTGAGTGAATTCCTGGTGCAGCCTTTCAAGAAAATATGGTTTGGTGTAAGCGCCTGTGAGCTGGTCTTTCAAGCATTGGTTTTTAAAAAATTTATGTCTTTCCAGATCAAGACCTATCCGGCACGTAATCTCCAGGGGATTAAACGGCTTTATTATATAGTCCAATATTTGTAGTCTAATGTCTTTTTTAATTATTTCCAGGTAGTCTTCATCAGCAATAGCAATTAACGGTACATCGTGCCAGTTATAGCTTGATATCTTAGAAAGTTTTTCATCATCAAAACCGATGATATTAAGGTCCAGCAGCAGCACATCCGGCCAGGCCCTGTCTATTATATACAACAATTCATCAAAATCATCCACATATCCCGTAGCAAAGCCGTTTTCGCCCAAAATTTCCAGCAGAAGTGTAGCCATAATATTGTCATTGCTGGCAATTAACGTTGTACTTCCTTCCTGACTAAAATATATCCTTTTATTTATGAATAGGATGTCTTTTAATTCATTTAATATATCCTTCAACTCATCAATGTCAAAAATATCATTTTTCAAAATACCTTCCAATCTTGCAAGATTATTAACTATGTAACTCTCTCCCAGAGTGATGCCCATTATTTTATTTTTCTTTAACTCTTTCAGTATTTCTTCTTTTTCACAATTCTGGCTGTCTATTAATTTATATATTCTATATATAAGTTTCCTCAGGTCCGTGCAGTACCTCCACGATATTCTGGATAAAGTTTCTCCAAACCTTTCATATCCAACCATTACACCCAACCCCCAATTTGTCTGCGAACCTATTTTATTTAATTATATCATTTTTTCTTTTTGCTACAAATTGTATTATAATTTCTACCCTCTTTTTGTAATTCTTCCGGTCGTATCCGTTTAGTCTCAAGATTCCTTATCATCCTTTAACTTTTCTTAGATGATCAGCAGCACTATTGCGTCCATCTATCCTGCTTCATATCCCTATTTAAAGTATAGTGATAAGTAATCCAGTAGGAGTCCCTCTCTTTATACCCTATTATGGGCCTATAATATATCTTATAAATCTTCATTGATATTGTGAAACGGGTGTATAATATTCTTAGCACTGTAATCTGGAGGAACAATAATGATAAATGGTACAGAGGATAAGACAAAGGCAATCTTAGTGGGTGTGGTTAATAGCGCAGAGGATCAGGAGTCCTTAGATGAGCTGGCACTTTTGGCCGAGGCGGCAGGTGTGTCAGTGGCGGGCAAAGTCACGCAGAGGAAGGATAGGATAGACCCTGCGTATTATATAGGCAGGGGCAAGGTGCAGGAGATAAAGCTGATGGCTGACGAGCTGGGCGCCAATACTGTCATATTCGATGATGAGCTGTCACCCATGCAAAAGAGAAACCTTGAAAATATGATAGGCATACAGATAATAGATAGGACCATGCTCATACTGGACATATTTGCTCAGAGGGCACGTTCCATGGAGGGCAAGATACAGGTAGAGCTGGCCCAGCTTCAATACCTGCTTCCCAGGCTAACAGGAAAGGGGATAGAACTTTCCAGGGAGGGCGGCGGCATAGGTACAAGAGGGCTAGGGGAGACAAAACTGGAGACTGACAGGAGGCATATACGTAGGAGGATTTCCTGTCTCAAAAGGGAGCTGGAGGAGGTCAAGAAAAACAGGGGGCTCATAAGGAAGGCCAGAAAATTTCCTGTCGTCAGCCTTGTTGGATATACCAATGCAGGTAAATCCACACTTTTAAATGTCCTCACTGGCTCTAATGTGTCATCTAACAATAGACTCTTCGATACCCTGGACACAACCACCCGTGGCCTTGTGCTGCCAGATGGAAGGACTGTCCTCGTCTCAGATACCGTGGGGTTTATAAAGAAACTCCCCCATCAGCTTGTCGAGGCTTTTAAGGCCACCCTTGATGAGGTGAGAGAGGCCGACCTTTTGATCCATGTGGTTGACGGATCCAGCCCAAGGATGGATGAGGAAATCGCTACTGTAAATGAGGTTTTAAAAGAGATTGGTGCATCAGGTAGGCCGACCATAAATGCAATTAATAAGATTGATAAAATATCCGGTGATTTTACAATTGGTTCACGCAGTATGGTGAAAATATCTGCTTTAAAAGGGATAAATATAGATACGCTTATAAATATGATTGCGGAATTTCTGCCATCTGAGAGGGAAAGGGCCCATCTTGTCATCCCCTATACAGAAGCAGGAATACTGGATGAGGTACATAAACATGGGGTTATAACCAGGGAGGAATATACTCCGGGTGGAATAAAGATTGTTGGCGAGATTGATATGGCTCTGCTGGGAAGGTTGAAGAAATATGAGAGAGATTGACTAAATTAGGGTATAAAAATATGGTGACCAAGACGGCCACCATAAATTGTGATGTTGTTAATTAACCTTGAAAACTGTCAGCTCTTTTCCTGTATGTGCTTGTTATATTATACACATTTACCTCAATATCACCTATGCTCAGCGATACTGTATTTTCAAGATACTCCCTTACCGTCTTCTGCAGCCTCTCCACCGTCTCGGGTATGTTCAGGTCTGGTGCCGCTATGACATCTATAACCAGATAAACATTGTCCTCTTTTTTCCCTACGTTTATACCGGTAGTCTTTAATTCCTCAACGGATATGGCTGCTCTCTCTACCAGGTTTCTTACTGTCTCATATGATACCTTTATATCGCCATAACTTGCAGGTATAGTAATAAACTCATTGTTTGTCTGTCTTCTTGTGCCGGAAGTCGGCCTGGTCATGTAGGATATGCTCCCCGTTGACGCCGATTTTGGCACCTGGCCGCTCTTAGAAAATGCCATGATGAGGGCAATGCCTCCCACCACTATGACGACTATGCCTACTATGATTATAGTCATTGACCACTGGGGACTGCTTAAAATGCTCAAGGCATCTGCGCTCACGGCCCCGCTGCCAAGTACCAGCAAGGCTATTGCCGCCACCACAGCAACAACCGCTAGGATAAACATTAAAAACTTATTGAAGGTTCCCATTTGTATATCCCCCTTCCATATCGTTTACCTCTTTATTCCATTATACCTTACGGAGGGAGATAACACAAATATTATCATATATCCCTTCTGTTAAATACCCTAACAGTCATCCCCACAATGAGTATAATATATACGACGCTGTACACCACCATCCATATGGAAGGCTCCGATGCAGATCCGCCAATGGGAGACATGCTGAGCATATTCATGGGACCGAGGTCAAACATAGAGGTTATCATCTTGCGGTACATAGAGTCAGTCGGCATGACAAGACTGGATATTATACCAATATTTACCAGACTGTCATTCTTGAGCATGATGCCAAACTGCTCCAGCATACCCCCCCACAGAGGCCAAGCCTGCTCACCCTGAGTACATTTAAAAACTCTTGAGCAACAGCCTTAACCGGTGGGAATGTAGAGGACATCCCTGTCCCTCTTATTCAGCTTACTGAGCGCCTTCCTTACCTCCAACCTCTCTATCACCCTCAATGCTACCTCATCTATAGATACGGCATTGTCAATCAGTGTCCTCTCCTCCCTCCTCGTCCTTGCTGCATCTGACCTGATATGGTTTTTAGCAAGATTTACCGCTACCTTTGTTACCCAGGCGCCGGGATTACTCATATCCTTTGGTGGGGTATTATAGAGTTTTACGAATGCCTCCTGGGCTATATCCTCGGCATCCGGCCCGGCCAGCATGTAGACTGCCCTGTATACCTTTTTATAGTATGCATCATATATGTCCTTGAATATCTCCTCGTCTATCTGCCCCACCTCCTTGCTTTCATATAATAAACACACCTGAAATGTATTTTGTGACAAAAAATAAAATGGATTTATGTAAATATAAGTGTTAGTATATTAGTAGGCAATAACCTTCAATATTATACCTGCAGGGGGATAACAATGAAACGTGTATTATTTATCATCCTAATCCTTTCAATTATATTGACAGGCAGTTTCTCCTCAACGGCCTTTGCTCAAGGGCAGCAGGAAATCTCCGTCCTGATTGACGGACTGCCGGTTGCCTTTGACGTGTACCCGGTTATTCAGAATGGACGCACCCTGGTCCCATTCAAGCCCATAGCAGAGGCGCTGAATGTAAAAGTCACCTGGGATGGAGCTGCTCAAACGGTAAACGCAACCGACGATAAAACATCCATCCGCCTACAGATTGGCAGCAAGACAGCATATCGCAATGAAACCCCTATCACGCTGGATGTACCTCCGCAGATACTTAATGGCAGGACATTGATACCCCTGCGGTTCTTCAGTGAAGCCTTCAACTGCAAGGTGGTGTGGGATAACTCCATAGGCCAGGTGCTGATTACATCCCCTCCAAAGCAGATGGCCGTAATAGGGTTCTACGCCCTGGGTGACAGCAAGACCAGCAGCTGGACAAATCTCTTTGGGAAACCCTATCCGGAACATTCAGCGGGAAATACCGATGTGGTAGGCGAACTGGCTCTTGGCTGGTACAGCCTGGATAAAGACGGCAACCTCCTGACTAAGAGCAGGACTGGCTGGCAAAGACCTGAAGACTGGGAAAAGGTATTGGAAACAGCCAAAGGATACAACCTGAAAACCGAAATGGTGGTCCACGTGGCTGATGGAGATGGAACTGTTTCTTCTCTGCTGGCAGATGAGACTGCCATGAACAAGGCTGTAAGCAGCATAGCAGATGAGTCAAAGGCTTATCAGGGAGTAAACCTGGACTTTGAGGGTCTGGGCTACAAGGATAACGGTGAACAGTTGAAAATGGTGCAGGACAGCTTTACCAGATTCGTCGGTCTTCTTTCCGAAAAACTTAAAGCATCGGGCTTAGATTTGACACTCACGCTTCATGCACCCAACAGTGTCTATAAGGGCTATGACTATAAGACATTGGGCGAAGCGGCAGACAGGATCATCATTATGGCCTACGACTACGGTACTAAGCCGGAGCCGGTAAACCTGGTCAGGCAGGCCGTAGAGATGGCCGCATCCGCCGTCCCTCCAGAGAAGCTGATACTTGGTATCTCTGCCCCCTCGGAAACACCCGAAAGCATACAGACCAAGGTGGGTATCGCAAAGCGCTACGGCCTTGACGGCATCGCTATATGGCGGTTGGGCCTGGTACCCGGCGAGATGTGGGACGCCTTGCGGACTACCGTAATACCAGAGAGGTAATACCTGCATCCTGCTCCATGTTCATTATCAATTCCTGCTGGTTGAGGATTTCTTTCTCTATTTCTCCTATCAGACCGCTTATCTGCTTTTGCTGGAAGTCCTCAATCAGCCTGACCCTGAGCACATTCATGTCATAGTATTTGCCGTATGTCCTGCATCCCTTTTAGGACATCCTTTTCTTCAGGAGCCCCCACAAGGTCTCATGTTTTAATAAACCTCCCCGGGCTTCAAGAATCTTCCTTAAGATTTCATAGACTTTGGGTCTACAGTCCATTTTATTTACCTCTCGCTGATAAAATCTCATCCCATATCTTTCCCTCAAAGCAGAAAGCATTTAAGAAGGTGTATCTCACTACCGGTAAGTCTTTGAACCAATTCCTCTATTCTTTTATTTGACTATTTATAATTATATCATATGATATGTGATTTAGGTGTAAGAACCATGTTGAGAATGATAGTGAGCATTAAATGCAACCTTAAAGAGAGTCTATGATACTCTTGAATTCGTGGTAAGTGCAGCC